>NZ_JAENIJ010000019.1 GCF_016595435.1 Luteolibacter pohnpeiensis | reverse complement strand
TTCACTCCAAACGCTTCTCGATCAACCGCGAACCGTGAGCTCCGTATGCTCACTTCCGAATCTCAATCGGAAATGAGTTCTGGCAATCAGTCTAAGCGGTTTTCGGGTGGATCAGACAATGCCTTGGCGCAGAGCCTTGGAGACTGCTTCCGTTTGCGAACGGACCTGAAGCTTCCGGTAAACCGAGCGCAGGTGCATATCCACCGTGTGCTGGGAGATATCGAGCTGATCCGCGATTTCCTTTTTGATCAGACCACGGACCAGAAGGCGGAGGACGTCTTCCTCGCGGCTGGTGAGCTGCTCAAGCTGCTGGACCGGGCCGTGACTGGAAAAGCCCTGCAGAATCATTTTCGCAATCGGGGCACTGAGAGCCGCGGAGCCTGCGATCACATCGCGCACTCCGGAAATGATGTCGTCCGCGTCCGCGGTTTTCAAAAGGTAGCCGGAAGCACCATTACAGATCGCGCGATAGACGCGTTCCTTATCGTCATACGACGAGAGAATGAGAACCTTGATGTCCGGCAAGGCGGCACGGATTTCTGACAGCACCTGAAGGCCATCCCGCCGGGGAAGGCCTAAGTCCAGTAGCAAGACCTCAGGACGTTCCTTGGTAAAACGCAGCTTCTCAAACAATTCATCCGAATTGGAAAAGTGATACGGGCAATCAAGATCGGCCTCACTACCGAGTAACTTTCGCATTTGCGTTGCGAAAATTTTGTCATCTTCAAGAATCCAAATGGTCGTTTTAGTGCCAGGAGTCATGACTGGTAGTTTTGAAAAACGTGAAGTAAGGGCAGGAAAATAGCTGTGGGGATCACTCGATCTGAAGAGCAGAGTGCTGCAATTTCAGGCCAAGTGTGTTAAGGGAAACCGGAGTCGACTTCAGGTGTAGGGATTGATCGATGGATGGATAGCTTTTTCCGCAAATCTATCAAATAATACCTCACTGAGAGACACATGGAAGAATGACTGGGCCGAAAATTTAATCAATATTTTTTAACCGCCAAGGTATCCGAGATAATGGATTGCTCCATGAATCGCTTCACGGATTCTCGCTTCAGTCTCAGCTCGCGCCACTCGTTGACCAGGCGGCTGGCTTTGATGATGCCGCAACCGGCGGGGATGTGGACCTGATTTTCATGCCACCAAATGCCACGGATGGTAACCACGGCATCGAAGCGTCCGTCTTTCCAAACGCCGAATGGCGATCCGAAGTGACTTGGGCAGTGCAGCTGGCTGCGCCAATTTTTCAGCATTGCCAGCGTGCGATCGGTCCGTGGCAGCGGGCCCAAAGCGGGAGTAGGGTGGAAGCGTTCCACCAATTCATCGACCGAAAGCGGGGCTGCCAATTCAACACTGATCAGGGTGAGGAAATGGACCAGCGATCCGAGATTCAGAATCTCGCGCGGTTTCCGGCACATGGCACCGAGACCTAAAAGCTTCGTTTCCAGAGTCTTGGCGACGTATTCGTGCTCCATGATCTCTTTCTCGTCGACGGCGAAAACTTCCCGGTCTTCGCTGCGGGCGGTTCCAGCCAAGGCCATGGTTTGCAGGTGCTTGCCTTGCAGGGAAAACAGCAACTCCGGCGTGGCACCGGCAAAACCGCCATTTTCCTGCACCCAACCATAGGAACAGAGCGGGGTTTGTTGTCGGGCCATGGCGGCAATCACACCTGCGCCGACCGGTTGCTCCGCTTCGCCGGTTTCGACCACCACTGGAACCGTTTTTTCGAATTCTTCTTCATGGATGGCATACATGATCTCCTGAAATACCCGTGAAAACGGGCCGGGATCGGGAGAGCGCCAGTGGATTTCCGGCATTTCAGCATCGCCAAATTCGGCGGCGAATTTCTCGGTTCGGATTTCCCGATAGGAACTCGGAATTTTCCAAGGAGTCGATGAGGTCAGGCCGTAATCATGGACAAGAAATGCCACTCCGCTTTCGGGTGGTTCGGCCGCCGAAACAAATGGACCTTCGCCAACGACGACCGAGCCATCGCTTCTCGCAAGCCAGGCCATGGATTCGGGAGGCAGGTTCATGAAGTTGAGCGCAACGTGTGGGAGGATCGGCTGTCGAGCAAGTAGAACCTGCCGTTAGAATGCATCCTTGATCCAGACGAGTCGCGGCTTCTTCCCATCCTCCACATAGACTTCGATCACGTCGAAACGCCATGGGATGTTGCGGTGACCCAAGCGTTTCAGCCAGGCGTTGGCTCCACGTTCAATCAATGCCTGCTTGGATTTTCCCACCGCGTCCAATGGGCGGATTTTGGTGTGCTCCTGCCTGGTTTTGACTTCGATAAACAGAAGCAAATTCTGGTCCCGCGCGACAATATCGACCTCGCCACCACGTGGGGCACGGAAGTTCCGATAAAGGATTTTACACCCCTGCGCGCGCAACCAATCACGGGCCGCTATTTCGCCATACTCGCCGATGGCGAGGTGGTCGCGGGCGACTCCGTTTTGGTCAACCGAGCGGTAGTTGCAATTGAGCGACCGGCTGAAACGAGCGACGATGATGGCGACAAGGTCCGTGGGTCCGAAGAGCTTCAAGGTGTTCTCTTGTACCGTATCCTTGGTGCTTTGCGAAGCCGTATTGTGGAAATTCTTCGTGCAAGGTTTTCATGACCCGGTCGCGCGAAACCTTGGCGATCACACTCGCAGCTGCGATCGAGAGCGAGCGGCTATCACCTTTGACAATCGCATCATGGGGCCAGGGGAAATTCTTCACGCGCAAGCCATCGATGAGGCAACGCTGCGGATGTTGACGAAGTCGAGAGACCGCGCGTTCCATGGCTAAATGGCTGGCACGGAGAATGTTGAGTGACTCAATTTCCTCGACCTCGGCAAATGCGACGGCCCAGATGACTTCGGGATCCTGGGTCAGAATGTCATAAAGCTGCTCTCTTTTTTTGGCAGATAGCTTTTTGGAATCATCCAATGCCGGGATCTGGGTGTCCGATGGGAGAATCACCGCTGCCGCAGAAACGGGACCTGCCAGCGGGCCGCGGCCTGCTTCATCAATTCCTGCGATCAGGCTGATGCCCTGTTGTCGCAGTGCGTTTTCAAATGAGAAGTCCGGCATGCGGAGAGATTAAGCCTGCGCTGGCGCACTTGTCAGCGGCTCATGCCAGGTTTTTCAGTGGCAAAAATTTGGGTCGCAAAAAGCGCGCCATCGCTATCGACCACCACACCAATTCCCGTTTGAGTCCACCACTTGGCTTTCATGTTGCGCGCATGAGGTCGGGAATCAACCCACAGCCCGAGTAACTGCTTCGCGGGAGAACTGCCACTGCTGTAGGCGGTTACCACATTTTCGCCAAAGGCACCGAGCTGATAATTTTTCTGCGCGATCCGTGCCCGATCATCAAAGTCGGCATGACTCAGCTTTTTCCATTTTTTATCAAAGTCGCCGCGGTTGCGACGTAGGAATTCACTGTGTTCACGCGCGAGTTGATCCAATCCGCTGTGCCTCTGCAACGGCTTCACTCCGTGGGCGGTGCGCCAGGCATTAACTTCCCTGAACAACGCCGCTTCAACGGATTCGCCACGGTCCGCCTGTTGTGCAACGGGCGTGGAGCTGAAAATCTGCGCCGGGCTGCAAGACCACTCGACCACACTGAGGGTCAGTGTAGCCAGAAGGACGGACAGGCGTTTGATATTCATGGCGATAGCAGTGGATTGTTTAGCATCGCTGCAGAAATGGCATCTGTAAAGCAAGCGGCCGGATCCGCTCCGCGTTAATCAAGGTAGCTAAGTGCCTGATGATCGCTGAAAATGCGATACTCCGTTACTTCGCGGTGGGGACTTTTTCGTAGGTGGAGATCAGATCGTGGAATTTCTCACCTTGCACGCTGATGTGTGAGCGGATCGCGTTTGCTGCCGCTTCTGAGTCTCCAGCTTCCAGAGCTTTCAGGATCACGGCATGCTCTTTCATCGATTGGTGCATGCGGCCTTTGGCTCGGAGCTGCATCCGGCGGAATGGCCGCAACCTGCGTTGCAGCTTCCCAGCCTCTTCGGCTAAAAAGCTATTGCCGCTGAATTGGTAGATTAGGAGATGGAATTCCTCGTTCTCACGGTAGTAGGCGTCTGGATCATCCTTTTCCATCGAAATTTCACAAGCCCTGGCCGCCTTCGCAATTTCTTTCAACCCCGATTTGGATACCCGTCTGGCGGCCAAGCGTCCGCATAAAGCCTCAAGCTCAGCCATGACTTCGAACATTTCCACGAGTTCGATGATCCCCGGGTGTTGCACATAGGCTCCGCGCCTGGGAATCAGCTGTACCAGGCCAGATCCTGCGAGCATTTGCAGTGCTTCGCGAAAGGGAGTTCTGGAAACTCCGTAAAAGGTGGCCAGCCGCACTTCATCCAATCGCTCACCATTTTCAAATTCCCCCTCAATGATCCGTTGTTCCAGACTTTCACGGATTCGATCAGAGGTGCGGGTGAGCATGGCGCAAAACTACAGGAGTCGATCTTTAAATTCCAGAATCACTTTTCCTAGGGTAAACATTGAAGAATTCTGCCCAATCATCACTCTCAGGCATTCGCAAATGGCGGTAAACCCAACCTCATGACTATCTACGGAACCGCCTTGCTTTCAGCCTGTCTCATTTGCGGGCTATTCATCGGAAAGTCGCTGGGGCGACTGTGCGGACTGCAGGTCGATCTCGGAGGCGTCGGGATCGCCATGGTTCTCTTGATGGTGGTGACTGGATGGCTGAAGAAAAAACAGCTTCTGAACTCGAAAACCGAGGCGGGTATCACCTATTGGAGTGCGATTTACATCCCCATTGTGGTCGCGATGGCTGCTGGACTGAATGTGCGGGGAGCGATTCGAGGAGGGCCGGCAGCCCTTTTGGCGGGAGTTTTGGCAGTGGCTGCCTGTTTTGCGTTGGTGCCGGTTATCAGTCGTTGGGGAAAGCCTTAGCATGAACGTTTTGGATCAAGATTTGTCGGTGATGAATCCCACCCTTGCGGATGGATGTTCCTTGCTCGTGGCCTTTGCCGTGGTCGGGGCGACGGTTTGGATTTCCTACGTTTTATCAGCCAAACTGACTCGCGGGCGCGTGCATGGTTCAGCCATAGCAATCCTGTTTGGTCTGGCATTCGCTTATTGGGGCGGGGTGGCTACGGGAGGAGAAAATGGCATCGTGGATATTCGTTTTTTTGCCGGATTTGGTCTGATGGGCGGGGCAATGCTGCGGGATCTGGCAATCGTGGCGACGGCGTATGGAGTTCGGGTGGAGGAGCTGCGAAAAGCAGGAATCAGTGGTTTGGTCTCAGTGCTGCTAGGAGTGCTCACCTCATTTGTCATCGGTGCTGTTGTGGCCTATGTTTTTGGCTACCGGGACGCCATCAGCATGGCCACCATCGGTGGGGGAGCCGCCACCTACATCGTCGGCACCGTCACGGGAACCTCCTTGGGTGCCAGCTCGGAAGTGATCGCGCTGAGCGTGGCAACGGGGTTGATTAAATCGATATTGGTCATGATCGTGACTCCCGCAGTCGCGAAATCCATCGGACTTGATAACCCGCGATCGGCACTGATTTTTGGCGG
The DNA here is from genome assembly GCF_016595435.1 of Luteolibacter pohnpeiensis. GTDB lineage: Bacteria > Verrucomicrobiota > Verrucomicrobiia > Verrucomicrobiales > Akkermansiaceae > Luteolibacter > Luteolibacter pohnpeiensis. The sequence goes on along the minus strand of NZ_JAENIJ010000019.1, from coordinate 90,460 downwards.
ATTAATGGGCACCACCAGCGGGGTGGCGGGAGGATTGGTGGCGACCGACGCCAAGCTCGTGCCCTATGGTGCCCTGACATCAACCTTTTACACCGGCGCGGGATGTCTGCTCGGGCCGTCACTGGTTTATTTTCTGATCCGGTGGATCGTTTGATCCCAGCTGATCAAACAGTCGGTAAGATGAAAAGACTTCACTGGGCCGATGGTGGAGGTCGCGATATCAAAACTTGCATTTGCGGAATCCCCGTCGCAATGGAGGTTCCCACATGAGCTCAACGTTCACCCGAATCCTTCGATTCGTTCCAGCAGCTGCGATTTTCATCGCCGGGCACCTCGGTGCGGCACCGGCCAAGCAAATCCTTCTGGTTCTCACCAATCATTCCCAGCTCGGAGATTCCGGCAAAACGACCGGATTTTTCCTGTCTGAGGCATCCCATCCTTGGGAAGTATTCAAAAAAGCCGGCTACACGGTGACACTTGCCAGTCCGGATGGTGGTTTTGCTCCCGTTGATATCCGCAGCCATGATTTGAAAGACCCGGCGAACAAGGCGTTCTGGGAATCGTTTGGCACCGGTTTGCCGGAAAAGGGCAACCTCGGCGTGCCGAACACCGTCTCGTTGTCTCAAGTTTCCGCCGCCGACTACGCTGGCGTTTTTTACGCAGGCGGGCATGGGACGATGTGGGATTTCCGAAACAACAAGGACGTGGCTAAAGTCACGGCATCGATTTATGAAAATGGCGGTGTGGTCGGGGCGGTTTGCCACGGTCCAGCAGCGTTGATCGATGTGAAATTGTCGGATGGAACCTCTCTCGTTTCTGGCAAAGAAATGGCTGCTTTCACCAACAAGGAGGAAGCTGCGGTGAAGCTCGACAAGGTCGTCCCTTATGCCTTGCAGACGGAGCTCGAAAAAGCGGGAGCTAAAATCGAACTCGGCGAGAATTTCAAAGAAAAGGCAGTCCGCGATGGACGTCTCGTCACAGGCCAAAATCCTTCTTCTGCGAAAAAAGCCGCCGAGTTGATGGTCGACGCTCTGAAGTGATTCGCAATCCAGCCAGGCAAATGCCAGCACTCTTGAAACAGCGGTTGCTCGACTGGATGGGCGGTGATTCCAGCGCATTCGCATCCTTCAACGAGGCCGCCTTGGAGGTGTTTGCCTACCAGTTTGAGCACAACGCGAGTTATCGTCATTATTGCGAAGCGCGCGGTGTCACGGGCGCTCGCCTGACGGATTGGAACGAGATTCCGGCATTGCCGACGGATGCGTTTAAATTTCCAGCCCATCAGCCACGCTGCTTTCCCGCTGAAAACGCCACACGTTATTTCCTCACATCGGGCACGACGCGTGAGGTTCGAGGCAGGCACGAGTTTGAAGATTTGGAGCTTTATGAGAGATCGATCCTGGCGGGGTGGAGCCAGCTTGGATTGCCGGAAATCCGCAACCCATGGTTCCTCTCCCAATCACCCTCCGACGCGCCGAATTCCTCACTGGTCCACATGTTCGAAGTGCTAGATCGATCCATCGCCAGCGAGCGCTGGATGATCGATTTGGAAGGCCATATCGATACTTCGGGTTTTCCTGGGAAAGCGCCTGTTGAACTGTTTTCCACCGCTCTTGCCCTGTTGAAATGGACCGAGTGCAACGGCCCGACGCCGCTTGCTGAAGGTTCATGGATTTTTGAAACCGGCGGCTACAAGGGACTGCGCGAAACGATGGAACCGGAGCGGTTCCGGGAAAAAGTCGCAGCCCATTTTTCCATTCCGGTGAACCGAATCTTGAACGAATACAGCATGACCGAGTTGTCATCGCAGTTTTATCGCTGGCCGGATGAAGAAGGGCATCGTGGGCCCCACTGGACGCGCATCCGCGTGATCAATCCGGAAACCGGTGCACCTGCCGGGGATGGTGAGCCTGGGTATTTGGAGATTCTTGATTTGGCAAATCTTGGCTCAGTCGCTGCCATCCGGACGCAGGATCTGGCCATCGCACGCGGGCCGTCTTCATTCACCCTGTTAGGTCGTGATCCAGGGGCTTTGCCTCGGGGTTGTTCACGTGCTGCAGATGATTTATTGAATCAACGATGAGCAGTGTTTTTGAGCGGATCGATCTTTTGGTGGAGCAGGCGTCAGCGCTTGAGCCCTGGACGGGATCGTTTGATAAGCAAACTCTGCTGAAGCTGCTTGAAGAAGAGCTGGGCGATCCCATGGCTCTCGATCAATGGGTGAACAAAGGGCCGATCCAGACGCGGGCGATCGCGCTTTCGCCCGTGCTTCACGTCGTCAGTGGCAATACTCCGCATGCGGCATTTCAGACGGTCTTTCGCGGGCTTTTGTTAGGCTGTGAGAACTGGGTGAAGATTCCATCCGCGGGTTTGCCCGAGTTTGAAGAGTGGGTGGCGGGTTTGCCGCCAGAGCTTGCTCAATGGATCGAACTCAGGCGCGACCTGCCATCGGCCTGGTTGAATCCGGCGGCCGCAGTGATCTATGGCGGTGCGGACACGATCGAGACGTTTCGGAATCTTTTGCCTGCGGCCACGCGGCGCATTGAACATGGACCGAAGCTGAGTATCGGTGTCGTCTTTGAGCCGAATCAGGAGGCGGCTGGCAAGATAGCTACGGATATCCTTCGTCACGATCAACGGGGTTGCCTCTCGGTCCAGGCGATCTTTGTCGACGGTTCAGAGCATGAACTGATGCAGTTCGGGGATTGGTTAGCTGATGAGCTTGCGGCATATCGTCGCCGGGAGGCCCGGCCATTTCCATCTCTGTCCGATTCAGGGGCTGTCTCGAATACCCGTGAAATCGCACGTTTTCGGCAGGCGAATGGCGATGAGGTGCGCTTGTGGGAAAGCCATGGTTCTACCGACTGGACGGTTCTTTACGAGCGGGAGCCTGAATTGGCACCCGGTCCGTTGAACGGCTTCGTCAAGCTGCATCCGTTTCCGAAATCGGGCCAGAAAGCCGCGTTGGGGCAGGAGGTTGAGCACGTTTCGACCGTGGTGATCCATCCATTCAGTGTAAAATCCGTGGATTCACTGGGCGATCTGCAGCCGCCAAGAATCTGTGCTGCCGGCATGGCGCAAGAACCGACGATTTTCTGGAATGCAGATGGTGAAAAACCACTGGCAAGTCTTGTGCGCTGGCGCGATTTGGGCTGAATTCACGCGTATGCCGGACGCGACGATCCATGCCGTAGCTCTTTTGACTGAAGTGTTGGGACCGATTTTATATCGGGCTGAACTGCCGAATGGAAAACGCATCATGGCGCATTTGTCGAAACCACTCACCGATGCCAAAGCCGAGTTTTCCATCGGGCAGCGGGTGGTTGTCGAGTTGACTCCATTTGATTTCGACTCCGCGAGAATTCTGCGGCTGGAGGATTCCCAGCCTGCAGAATGAATTCGCGCGAGTGATGCGACCGTTACCGGGTGGCGATGACTTCGGTGGTGAAGCCCTTCAGGTAGCCGGTTTCAGGAATGGATATCAGGATGGGGTGGTCGGCGCGTTGGCCGTGATCCTGGACCAGTCGCAGCGATTTTTTCGCATCGACTGAGGCGTCTACCAGATTGTTGAGGAAGAGCTCCCGCGATGCGTGGTGCGAGCAGCAGAAGGTCGAGAGAATGCCACCTTTTTCCAATAGCTTCAGGGACCGCAGGTGGATCTCCTTATAGCCGCGCATCGCATCCATCAGCGTTTTTTTGTTTCGGGTGAAACTCGGAGGATCCAGAATGATCAGGTCGTAATCAGGCTGGGCGTGCTTCAGGAAATCGAACACATTGTGCTCGATCACTTCGAGTTCCAGCCCGTTCAACTCGGCGTTGCGGGTCGCGGCAGCGCAGGCGACACCCGAAATATCGACAGCCGTGACTTTGGCTGCCCCGGCTTTTGCGCAGGCGAGGGCAAATCCGCCCTGGTTGGTGAAGCAATCCAGCACGCGTTTGCCTTTGGCCATGCGTGCGACTTCCTGATGAGACTGCAACTGGTCGAGGTAAAGCCCGGTTTTCTGGCCGTCGAACAGGTCGATTTCGAAATCGAGATCGTTGGCGCGAACTTGAAACGATCCGGGGTTCTCACCGTAGAGCATCTCAATGCCAGGCTCCATGCCTTCCGCTTTGCGGTAAGGTGAGTCGTTGCGAAGTACGATGGACTTCGGATTGAGCAGTGAAACCAGGGCGTCGCGGATCAGGTCACGACGCAGATCCATCGCCAGCGTCAACGTTTGGACCGAAAGATGGTCGCCGTAGCGGTCGACGATCAGACCCGGGATGCCATCGGATTCACTCCAAACAAGGCGGGCCAATGTCTCATCGATGGCAGAGCGTTTGCGCAGCTCGATGGCCTGGCCGATCCGGCGTTGGAAAAAATCCAGATCCAGATCCTGGCGACGGCGGGAAAACCGGCGGGCAACGATTTGCGATTGCGGATTGTAAATGGCAGATCCAAGTGGGCGATCACGGAAATCTTTCAAAGTGATGACGTCTCCGGGCTGGGGATTGCCGAAGGTTTTCTTGATTTCAGTGGCATAAATCCACTCGTGACCGTGAAAAATGCGTGCGCGCGGAGCGATGATGAGACCTGCCATGGGGCGGGAATCACGTCTCAGATCCACGAAATTGTCGAACCAGAAACGAGTTTTGGAGCAAGTCTGTTGCGATTTCCTCTTGATCAGGCAATCAGCAGCGCCTAGGCCATTGCTACCAACCATGGGACAACAATCTAAAAAAATCATCAAACGCCGTCGCCGCTCCAACTACCTGAAGCGGAAAAAGGAACAGGCAAAGTTGGGCGATATCGTCAAAAAAACATCCGGTAAGAAGGATGCTTCGGCCAAGAAGACTGTAGTGAAAAAGGCACCTGCCAAGAAAGTTGCCAAAAAAGCACCAGCTAAGAAGGTCGCCGAGGATACCGCTGCTGCTGTCGAAGAAATCGAAGCTGATGCCCCAGCTCCTGCTGAAGAAGCTTCCGAAGAGGAAACTGCCTGAGATTTCAGGCCTTCGGGATTTTAATCCAGATCAACTGAAGATGGGTGGCTTTTCGGAGCCGCCCGTTTTTTTTGTTCATTTCCCGGATTTTGCTGGGATTGACGGTTTGGACAGGCGCATGCAGATTGCGCCAATGACTGCTGCGGTGAATTACAAGATCGGAAACGAAAAGCTGGTGAAAGTCCTGCCATCTGCAGCATCCCATTTGACCTCGTTGCTGGAAAAACAGGGCAGGGCGGACGGTGCGCTCCGGATCGCGGTCGTGGGTGGCGGATGCTCCGGCCTGCAATACAAAATGGATTTGGTCGATGGCCCGCGCGATCGCGATATTCTGATCCCGAGCAACGGGGTGAACGTCGTGATCGATCCGAAAAGCGCGTTGTTCGTCAGCGGTAGCGAACTGGATTTTTCCGATGACCTGCAGCAGGGTGGGTTCAAAGTGACCAACCCGAATGCGGTGGTAACCTGTTCGTGCGGAGAGAGTTTTGCTGCGTGACGATGAATGCTTTCGAAGTGCTGGGATTGCCGGATCGGTTGTTGATTGCGGATGAGGAATTGCGGGAAGCGTTTCGTCAGGCAGGCAAAAAGCTGCACCCGGATGCAGGCGGATCCGAAACCGAATTTGCATCGGCCAAAGAAGCCAAAGCGATCTTGGAAAGCCCGTCGCGGCGGCTGCGGCACTGGCTGGAATTGCGCGGTTGCCAGGTCGAATCGCGTGGCATCATCGGCGCATCCCTGATGGATTTGTTTGGCGAGATCGGAAAAATCAGCCAACAGGCGGAAGCTGTGATCCACCAACGAGAACAAGCGCGATCCGCACTCATGCGCGCCATGCTGGAATCGAAAACCCAGGAGTGCCGGGAGCAGGTTGAAGCTGGAATCGCCACTGTGGAGCGCGCGATCCAAGAGTGCTTGAAGGGATTTGAACGATTGGAATCCGGTGAAACTCTGGATCAGGACCATGCTTCGCAACTGGTGCGTGACCTGGCATTTCTGGAGAAGTGGAAGCTCGGGCTGAGAAGTTGTTACTCAAGGTTGGTTTGAGTCTGCTGAAACGACCAAGCCTGCGTTTTATCCAATGCGATCCACTGGCCGGGCTGCAAATCATCCGGCAAGCGAAATGGCCCGAGCTGCTCACGATGCAAGGCGATGACTTGGTTTTCAACCCGGTGGAACATTCGCTTGATCTGATGGTAAAGCCCTTCGTGCAAGGTCACCCGTGCCTCATCATCCCCGATGATTTCCAAGTGGGCGAGCATGGTCGTTCGATCTTCGGTGTGAAAGTAAAAACCATTGGCGAAAGCCTCAACCGCATCCGGCCGGATCGGATGCAGCGTCCGAACATGATAGATTTTGGCAATTTTCCGTTCTGGTGCCATCAGGGCCTTTGACCAACGGCCGTCATTGGTCAGCAGCATGAGCCCTGACGTATTTCGATCCAGTCGTCCCACAAGATGCAGGCTTGAGCGGTCGGGATCATCAATGAGATCGATGACCGTTTGATGTTCACGGTCTACAGTGGCACTCACCACACCGATGGGTTTGTGCAGCATGAGATACAAAGCACGCTCGGCGGTTTGAACGGGTTCGTGGCCGATGTAAACCGAAGTGAACCGGTCAATTTCCAGGTGATGATCGTAAATCGTCCCATCGCTGGTACGGACTTGGCCCGACGAGATGAGATCGCGGGCTTTTTTCCGTCCCATCCGTTCGTGTTTCGCCAACAAACGGTCGAGTTTCATGGGCTGGATCGGTTTTGATGCAACCAATCCAGACGCCGCTGGAGTTTGGCCTTTCGCTCAGGAGTAAGATCGGGATACAGCACCGGGTACCAGATGCTCATGACTGCGGCACGTGCAATCAGGCAGTGCTGCAGCACCATCGGATCTATGGTTCCACCAGACTTCTCGTAGCTTGTTAGAATGCCATCGGCAGTTTCCTGATCGTTATCAAGGATTCGCGCATTCCAGATGATTGATGCCAGATCCCATTCGATGGGGCCAAGAAAAGCATCCTCCCAATCGGTCCAAAGCAAACCTTCCGTCGTGTTGAGCACGTTTCCGGGATGAGCGTCGCCATGCAACGGTTGCATCGTGCTCGACTCGATTTTATCTAGCGATTTGGCAAGCGATTCGCGCAGCAAATCTGCGGTATTGGTGGTGAATTGCCCGCGCTGTTCCAGCGTCTCTAACAGCTCAAGACTTTCGTGCAGGATTGCCAGTTTTGGCAGCGGTTGTTGAAACGATTCCAGCAACCGGTGGCAATGATGCAAGGTCGAACCGATTTCGCCAGGAGTCGGTTCTAGTTCGATTTGAGTGACGAATTTCCAGAAATTTACCGGATAACCTGAATGGTGATAGGGACCGGGCGGTAGCTCCGGATGCATTGGAATAACGGGAGCTCCCAGCACAGCCAGGTGTTGGGCAATGGCATTTTCCCGTTCGAACCAACTGGTTCCCTGGCGCGGCCCATCGACGTCCGCTACGATCCGGGCGACCAGGGTTTCTGTAAGCCGAACGACCACGGTGTTACCATTCTGCAGGACATCCGAGCGATCAGGCACGATGCCATGAGAGATGGCGATTTCCGTAGCAGCATGGATGGCGGGATCGGGGGTGGGCATCATGGAAAAAGTTTTGCTTCGAGTATCACCCATCAGCTGAAATTCCAAGGACCGCGACCAGCAAGCAAACGATACTGATCACCCCAAAGAACAGGCATCGCAACCGGCGGTGACTGACGCCTTCCGCTTGCAGCGCCACGATGGCAGCGATGCCGCATTGAATCGTATAAAAGGCGGCAAATGCACGCGAGGCGATGCTGATGATTTGGGTGACATCGGTTAGCCACGTCAGCGTGATTGCCCCGGAACCGATAACGAGGTAAATCCAGCGCATCGACAGGCGTTGGTGGAGTAGCTGCGAAACCAAGCCGCCGCACCCTGAATCATCCGCAACTGCTGCGGAAAACTGACTGCCCACGGCAGAGATGACAATCATGATGGGCAAGGCCGTTGCAACGATGCCCGCAAGCCCAACCACTTCGGTAACGCCACCATTGCCGGAACCGAGCTTGCTGAAAAGCACGGTCGATAGGGATAGGAAAATCAGATAGACCGCTGATGAAATCCACTGGGCCCAACGCATGGTTTTGATGCGCTCTTCTGCCGGATGCTCCGAGCCCAGATAGAGAGATGTCTCAAATCCTTGGACCACGATCAGCAGACCGAGGAGAATGCGTAGGACCGTGAAGGGGCTTGCTTCCGTGGTAAGAATCGGCAGCTTCCACGCTCCACTGGAGACTTGTTGAAAATTATAAATGGCGAGGCCGGTGAGCAATGCGGCGATCATGCCAAGGTTCAGCCCAACGGCGAACCGTTCGACTTTTTCTAACAACTTCAGACCACGGTAGGAACCAATGGATGCGATGATTATCAGAACCCCCGTTGATAATGCTGATGCCAGATTCGGATCCGGCTCGCTTCCGATCACACCACGCAAGACAAAGACCGCTAACAATTTGAGGTAGTAAGTGACGGATATCAGATAAGCCACTGAAAGGATGACCTGCGAAAAGGTTTCGAGGCGTCTAAGTAAGTCACATCCTTTGGCCAGTTGACTTAATCTGGCGCCTTGGCGATGGCCGTGAAATAGGCGGTGATCGGTTTGCGGGCCGGGTTTGACCTTTTGTTGCGCATCACGCGACAACATGGGTTCCGCATAACGGATGTTAAAGCGGGTAGCCGCACCAACTGCGTAAGCCAGCAGCAGCAACGCTCCCATGGCGGGAGCCGCATAAATCCCGACTGTCTTCGCCAGCAAAGGCGCGCAGACCAGGAACCCGCTTCCCATGATCGAGGCTAGCGGCGTTACAGTGGCCAACCAGGTGCGGGAATTTCTGAGTTTCTTCCAGAAGATCAGCACCGCCGCAACTGTGAGTGCCGTGCCGATGGTGATTGCGTTTTCCATCTGGATTGAATGAGATACGGGATTAGTAGGAGTTGTCTTGTTGATTGATAGAAGAACGAACTGACACCGGTATGCAAGCATTGGCATTTGGGGCAAAAATTTCCAGCGCCACTGCCATCGAAAGATCATTCAGCTCATGAAATCCCATTATCTGGCCATTCTGTTGCTCGTTTCGTCCAGTGCAAGTGGACAAGAATCGGCCCACGTGGCACCGGTTCATGCACAGACTCCTGAGGATGAATCTAACAGTTTTCTGCTTCCTCTTGGATACAAAATGCAGCTGGTGCTCAGCGAGCCGGAGATTGCCGAACCTGTCGTGACGGCCTTTGATGGAGATGGCCGGATGTTCGTCGCTGAAATGCGTACCTACATGCAGGATATCGACGGCAAAGGGGAGAAAGATGAAACCAGCCGAATCTCTCTGCATATCTCGACCAAAGGGGATGGGAATTATGACAAGCATACCGTTTTTGCGGATCACTTGAAATTGCCTCGCATGATTTTACCTCTCGGGAAGGGGCAACTGCTGGTCAATCAATCGGACACATCGGATATCGAATTATTCACGGATACCAACGACGATGGTGTGGCGGACAAACGCGAAATATGGTTCAAAGGTGGGCCCCGTGGTGGGAATATGGAACATCAGCCGAGCGGATTGATTTGGGCACTCGATAATGGCATCTATACTACTTATAATACCTACCGGCTACGCTGGACTCCGCAAGGACCGGAGAAGGAAGATATCAGTCCGAATGGCGGTCAGTGGGGATTGAATCAGGATAACAATGGCAATCTCTATTTTGTGAATGCCAGTGGCGAGCAAGGGCCGAATACTTTTCAGGTTCCTCCAGTGTATGGAAATTTCAATCCCCGTCGGCAATTTGCGGACGGATTCAGGGAATTGTTCCCGGCTGCAGGTGTCAGAGATTTCCAGGGAGGCCCCGGACGTGTCCGTGAACCGCAGGGAACGCTCAATGGTTTCACTTCCGGTGCCGGGATTGAAGTTTACCGTGGTGATCAACTTCCCGCGGAATTACTGGGCGATGTTTTCTTTGGTGAGCCGGTGGGCAGGTTGGTGCGGCGCGCAAAAGTCGCATTGGATGGAACCCTGAAGCAGCTTTCCAATCCTTACCAGTCAAAGAAATCGGAGTTTCTTCGTTCGACGGATTTATGCTTCCGACCCGTGAATCTAACAAACGCACCGGACGGGACATTATACATCACCGACATGTATCGGGGAATCATTCAGGAAGCGAGCTGGGTAAATGAAGGAAGTTATTTGCGTAAGGTGGTGCAGCAATATCAGCTCGATCAAATTATCGGGCGGGGGCGGATTTGGCGATTGGTGCATGAAAGTTCAAAACCAACGGCGCAGCCACGCATGTATGAAGAGACCAGCTCGCAACTCGTCGAGCATTTGGGCCATCCGAATGGCTGGTGGCGGGATACAGCGCAACGGTTGCTGATCATCAGACAGGATTTTTCGGTGGTTCCTTTGTTGGAAAATATGGTTCGCGATGATGCCAATCCATTTGCGAGATTGCATGCGCTGTGGACTTTGCAGGGGTTGAACCGATTGAAGCCTGAATTGGTCCGGGAGAAGATGGCTGATGATGATCCACGTCTGCGTGCGAATGCCATCCGGGTTTGCGAATCACTTTATCGGAGCGGAGACACGTCTTTCCAAGCTGACATTGTTCGGCTCTCCAAGGACCCCGATCCTTCGGTTGTTTTGCAATCCTTGTTGACGGCGAAGTATCTCGCTTGGCCAGGCCACATGGATTTTATCACGCCAGTTGTGGTGAATTCGAAAGATCCCGGAATGGATGAATTAGGTTCGTATCTCATCTTGCCACCAGATCGAGATAACCATGAATTTAACGATCAAGAGCGGGCATTTCTTAAAAAGGGTGCTGCTATCTTTTCCACCCTTTGTGCCAGCTGCCACGGCACTGACGCGAAAGAAGTCGAAGTGGCAGGAGTCAAAGGCGCGATGATTGCACCGCCGCTTGCAGGCTCGGCCACGATCAACGGTCACCCGAACGGGGGCATCGATGTCCTGCTCAAAGGAATTCAAGGTCCGATCGGAGGGAAAACCTATGAAGGGCTGATGATTTCGATGGCGGACAATGATGATGAGTGGATTGCTTCAGTGCTCAGCTACGTAAGGACCCATTTTGGAAATTCCGCATCATGGATCAGCCCGGCCGATGTGGCATCGGAAAGAAAAAGACTGGCGAATCGCAAGATTCCATGGACCGAAAGTGAGCTGATCGAATCCTTACCCCAATGGGTTCCCAGTGATCAAATGACGGTTACGGCAAGTGACGCCCCGGAAGGCGCGGGGCTTGCCATCGATGGAAAGATGGGCAGCCGTTACTCCACCAATCGCTTCATGAGGCCGGGCATGTGGTTTGGCATTGAGTTGAAACAGCCCACCCGGATTTCCGGGGTGATGCTTGATACGACTCCATCCAGTAATGATTTTCCGCGCGGCTATCGTTTGGAAGTTTCAACCGACGGCAACGACTGGAGTGAGATTTCGAAAGTTACGGGAAATCAGGGACCGGTCACGGACATTCAGTTTGCGCCAACACTGGCAAAGAAGATCCGAATCACCCAGTTGGGTTCATCGGATTCATTCTATTGGTCGATTCACGAATTGCACGTTTCAGAAGCCCGGGACTAGGCGATGGATTTGCGTCATTTCTCGTCTAACAATTTTCGCAAATCGAGTGGTCGTGTAAACATCGCCAAGCTGCCATCGGCATTTCGCGGCCATTCATCTTTAGGCCGATCGCGATAGAGTTCGACTCCGTTCTGATCTGGGTCGCGCAAGTAAAGCGCTTCACTAACACCATGGTCGGCTGCTCCATCCAGGGGTATTCCAGCATTTCTGAGTCGTCGCAAGGCATCTGCCAGGGTCGAACGATCTGGATAAAGAATGGCCGTGTGAAATAGCCCGGTGGCGTGGCGAGGGGGAGGATTGGCTCCGAGGCTCTCCCAGGTATTGAGACCGATTTGATGATGGTAGCCACCCGCTGATAAAAAGGCGGCTGAATCGCCAAACCGCTGCATCAGTTCAAATCCCAGGACATCACGGTAAAATTGAATGGATCTCTCCAGATCGGAGACTTTTAGATGGACGTGGCCGATGCCAACGCGAGGGTCAATGGGAGTGCGGTTCATGCCCATGTTCTAACCGGTAGTGAGGAGCTCGGCTAATGCACTTTTTTCAGTCTCGCCATGTTCAATTGGCATGGAGCGTCCGACTTAGCATTGACCAACTAGGAGCATCCGTCGAGCTTGCTGGATATGGCCAAGCTTTCTCCGATAACGGTTTCGGTTTCAATCGCCCGCCGTTTTGCCCGCGCTGCAGTTGGATTGGATGAGCGATTTAGTGATATTTTGGGAGCTTTGAATCATCTGGGTTATGTCCAGATAGATCCGATCAATGTGTGTGGAAGAATGCATGATTTGATCCTCAGGAATCGGGTGAAGGATTACCGCCAAGATGGACTGATGGAGTTTCTTCATGGTGGTGATGTCCGCCATGAAATCGGCGATCGCATGGCATTCGAACATCACTTTCCCGATACCGGCATTCTGGTAGCTTTCAGTCTGGATGCGTGGCCGCATTTGTTGTCTGGGATGCGAAAGCGAGCCCTCCGTGAAAGCGCCTGGTCGGGGAAACTGACCACTCAAGAAACGGAGTTAGCACCCGAGTTATTGAGTGAAATCAAGTTGCGCGGTCCACTGAGTTCACGACATTTCGGGGATGCAAAGTCCGATCAAGCTAGCGTTTGGGGTAGTGCAACTTTGGCGAAATCGACTCTGCAAAAATTGTTTTTTCACGGCCAGTTATTGATTGCGGGTCGGGAAAACAATCGGCGGTTGTATGATTTGCCGGAAAAGATTTTGCCGGAGCAGATTCTAAATTTGCCAGAGCCGGAGCAGGACGAAACGAACCGCTGGTTGGCGCTCACTAAATTGCGGCAACGCAGGCTTGTGGGGTTGAAGCGTGGGGAACTTGCGTTGGTCGAAGGTTTGGTTCAGCCGATCCATATCGAGCACGGTGATGTGCCTTTGCTTTACCTGTTGCGTGAGGATTTGCCGCTGTTAGAGCGTTTCTTGTCTGAAGATGCTCCATCCGCAAATCTCGATCCCTTGCTGTTGGCGCCTCTTGATCCGCTCATTTACGATCGGAAGGTAACTTCCCGATTGTGGGACTTCGATTACATTTGGGAGGTTTACACGCCCCCGGAAAAGCGGGTTCGCGGTTACTATGCACTCCCGATTTTGGCGGGCGACGAGATCGTCGGCTATGTCGATCCCAAGGCAGATGTGAAAGCTGGGAAACTGAACGTGATATCCAAATCAGTCCGTCGTGGCTATCGCACTGCTCCTGCGGTTAAAACCCTGGCTCGTTTCTTAGGACTGAAATGAAATCGATCCGTCTTCGGATGTCTCGTTTGCCGGGCTCAGCATCAAATTCGGCTTAGGATCGGGGGAGTCGGCAATGACCCAATAGTAGATGGTTTCGATCTGGCGTGCTTTGGCTTTCCAGGTAAAATGGTTGCGAACATAGCGCTGTGCTTGCAGGCCCATCTGGTGCACCGCTTTTGGGTCGCCAATGAGATTTTCCAAGGCTTCACGAAACCTATTGATGATGGCTTCGCGATCGCCGATCGGGATAACAATGCCACAACCATCCGGAATCAATTCAGCAGGTCCGCCATAATCGAGAACGACAGGCGTCAGCCCCATCGCCATCGCTTCCAGCACCACGCCGCCGCCAAATTCACGGACACTCGGGAATGCGAAAATCTGAGCGTGGGTGAGGTGTCTACGGACTTCTTCATGGGCCACCCATCCCGGAAGCTGAACCCCATCGGCCAGCTTTTCACGATCAACGATTTGCTGCAGCTCATTCATCTGCGGACCATCGCCGATGATTTCCAGGGTGATTTGCCTGTTTCGAATCAGGGGAGCTGCGGCTTCTAACAACATATCCGCGCCTTTGTAGGGAACCAGTCTGCCGACGAATGCCACATGCAGAGGCCTGTCATCTGGCGGCGGCGGTGGATCAATGGAGATTTCCGGGAAACGCTCTGGGTCGATTGCATTTTCCGGGAGCCAGATGGCTTTTGTTTCGAGATCAGGATGTCCGTTGGTCACTTCCTGATAGGTATGGCGGGATGCGAGAATGAGGGCAGCAGCGTTATGGCGCGTGGTTTTAACGCCAGGCAGGAGGCGATAGAGATCTCTGCAATATCCAAGCCATTCACGTTCCGCCCGGCGGACTTGATCAAATCCAGCGGGCCAAGGCACGCCGCCATTGAGCGGTCCGAGGATGAGGGGAACTTGGATTTTCGCCAGTTTGTCCGCGAGGAAGCTCGGAGTGGTCGGGCTGAGCGGGGTGATGCGATGCACCAGATCGAATTCACCATTCTTCAGACGCTCGGCGAATCGCCGCCATGTTTTGCGCTCGAAGATGGGATAGGCGAGGGTGGTAAAGGCGGAGTGGATGGTCCAGCCGAGGGAGTTGCCGCCTCTTAAAAATTTCGCCATGCGGAAAGCGATGCGCTGTGCGGGATTGTCAATCGCGGTGAAGTGTTCAGCGCTGACCCCTGCTGCTAATATCGACTCCGCATTCCGACTCTCCGTGACCAGATGCATGTCGCATCGGCTGGCAAGTGCTTGGCTCAGCGAATATCCGATCAGGGCAACACTTGTTAGATCCGGATTCGCGGCTTCCGCGATGATGAGAACCCGAAGCTTTTTCATTTCAGAAGGAAGGCAATTTCAAAGAATCACGATGAGGCGGATATCGCGAGCATAAGGTTACTTTTTTCTCCTGTCCGAGCAGACGTTTCGATCGGCATAAAGGCATCAAAAAGGCGGGAGGTTGATGGGCCTCCCGCCTATTAGGACCTGAATCGGTCATGCACCGTAGTTGGTGCGTTGAATGTGATGAATGCTGAGGTATCGGCTGATTAAGCTTTTTTGGCTGCTTTCTTCGCAGTCTTCTTAGCTGTTTTTTTCGCGGCGACCTTTTTTACCGGAGCACTCTTGGAGACTTTTTTCGCGGCCTTTTTGGCTGGAGCTGCTTTTTTCACGGCTGCTTTGGTTGCTTTCTTGGCCGTGGCTTTTTTCGCAGGAGCTGCTTTTTTAGCCACCGTCTTTTTGGCGGTTTTCTTGGCAGCTTTCTTTGCGCTTTTCGCAACTTTCTTAACCGCTTTCTTGGCTACTTTTTTAGCAGGAGCTTTTTTGGCGGGGGACTTGGTCGCTGCTTTTTTGGCAGGAGCGGATTTGGCCGCTTTCTTCGCAGGGACTTTCTTTGCCGCTTTTTTGGCGGACGCTTTTTTAGCTACTGCCTTTTTGGCGGGAGCTTTGGTAGCCGTTTTTTTCGCGGCTTTCTTCGCGGTTTTGGCCGCGGTCTTCTTCGCTATTTTTTTTGCAGCCATGGCTTTGTGTGTTTTTAGTTCGCGTTCGACGCTGGATTTCTCGTCCGGTGTCAAAGTCCCGGCGGAGAGGATGGCGAGGATCGCCTCACCGAGCCGTCCTCCGAAAGCGTTCGTTAGAAAGTCATGCGTGGCGCGTTTGACGATTACGTCCTGCGAATAGGCCGCTTGGTAAACATGGGCTCTGCCTGTCAGAGTCCTCTTCACCAGATTTTTTTTCTCCAAGCTCTGCATGACGGAGAGCACGGTGGTGTAGGCACGTTCCTTGCCATCGGGTAGCGCTTCATGGACTTGGGCCACTGTGGATGGCCCATGATGCCAGATAACGGATAGCGCTTGGAGTTCGAGATTGGATGGATGTGACGTCCTTGCCATGATTACACCTCAGCGGTAGCCACGATAAAACTAGTAGATGCCGATTCCGTCAAGTGGAAAGGCGCATCTTTTAAGGAAATCTTAACTAAAATTTCGAGTCCGGCTACCGAATCCTATCTGACCGGCTTGTTAGAGCGGCCAAGTACGACGTTTATGGTTCGTCGGTGACGTCTTGAGAGGCAGGCCGTTTGAGTTCCGGGTTTACCTTGAGAAGAGCTTTCCAGAATCCGGAATCCGCAGGATGGCCATTGTAGAGTACTTTGCCTTCGGAAGAAATGAGAACGACGGTGGGCACGCTCTGGATGCGGAGCAGGCGATTGAGTGAGCCTTGCTTTTGATCGATGAGCCACTTTCCAGGTGGTTTGTCACCGAGGGAAGCGATGAGTTCCTTCGCGTCGGTTAGAACTTCTGCCGAGTCTTCAGGCAGAATGGAAGCGACTGCGATTTTTTTGGATAGCACTTCGTTCGCAGTGGTGACGAAGTCAGGCATGGTTTCTTCGCATTCGCGCGACCAGGGTGACCAGAAGTGTAGAAGCAGAGCTTGGTGATCCTTGATAAGATCGGATAGAGTAACGGGACCGTCTTTGAGCAGCGAGTTGAGTTTGATGCTGAAGTCCACTTTCACCGCAGCCATGGCTTCATCCAGCCGCAGGCGATCAATGTGCGGAGCAAAGGCGGCGCCTTGCCGGGGACTCAGCCAAAAGGCCTCGGTGATGTGTTTTTTGAAGCCGTCCTTGTCGTCTTCTTTCAGCGCTTTGATCGCACGGACGTATTCGCAAACTGCGAGCCAGTCTTCCTTTGTCGCAAAGATTTCCGATTGATCGAGATCGAACTCCTTGGTGTGTGCTTCGAACTCGGGCAGGAGCTTGGCGATCGCATCGTCGTCATGGCGATCAACGTAATATAGAAAGCGGGCTTCCAGGATCGGCTGATCTCCAACGCCGCTTTTTTTTGCCTCTGCAATGGCTGCATCAAATTTTTCCTGCGGACCTCGTTCGGAGAAAATCCGATCCATTGGCGATTCGGAGATTTCGGCGTCAGGAGTCGCCGGGGCCGATTGTGCAGTGCTGAGGTGGATGGAGGAGAGGAAGAGGAGAGCGGTGAGCGAAAGCGCGCGCATGATGGGGAACTGGGTAAAGTGGCGCGGGCTTCCGCTTTCGTCTGATGGGATGAACCCGATTAGTGAGCTGGGATTTGCAATTTGCTGCCGAGGACCACGGTATCTTTGGTCATGCCGTTGGCGCGCTTGATGGCATCAACACTGACTTTGTATTTTTTGCTGAGACCCCAAAGCGTATCACCCTTAACCACCGTGTGCACCGTGGTTGCTGCAGGACGGGATGGCGTCGGAGCAGGAGTATAAGTTGGTGTCGGTGCAGGCGCAGGGGTGGAAGTGGAGTCTTCGTAGGCTGCCGGAGTGTCATAGACCGGATTTACCGCGGAGGTGTCGGCTTGGCCGTAATCCGGAACGCCGTAGGCTGCGGAGGTGTCGTAGTCATTCGGGTTGTCATGAGCGCAGGATGCAAGGGCGCAGGCGATCACGGATGGCAGAAGAAAGTGAATGTATCGTGGTTGCATGATAGATAGAAGATAGTGGGTTCGAATGGCTCCGTTAGGATGACGGAATTTGACATCCCCATGAGAAACGATGCAATAGCCAAAGTTCGTTCAGGACATTGGAGAGTTGAAGCGGAAAAATGCGTCGACCGTCGCGTTGGTGTGCGCGGATAGGGAATCCAGCGACTCATGGCGTAGTGCGGCTAAGCGTTCCGCTGTATGCGGAATAAGAGATGGTTCGTTACGCTTTCCCCGATGCGGCTCGGGAGCGAGGTAGGGCGAATCGGTCTCAAGGGTGAAGGAGCCAGCAGGGCAGCGCGCCGCTGTTTCGCGGACCTGGTGGGCGGACTTGAAGGTCGAAACACCGCCGAAGGATAAGATGCCGCCCAACTGCAGGACTTTCTCAGCATTTTCCCAAGGACCAATGAAGCAATGGAACATGGCGCGCACGTTGGAGTGGAAATCCCGATAGATCTCCAAGGCGTCATGAAACGATGCATCCCCTTGCTGATCCCGGGTATGGATGACGATGTTGAGGCCCGCTTTTTGAGCGAGTTCAAAATGCTGTCGGAGGAATTCGCGTTGTCGGCGATGGTAGTCATCTTCAGCCCAACCATCCGGTGCCGGATGAAAGTAATCCAATCCCGTCTCACCGATGGCGCAGACTCCGGGATGGCCGACTTTCCCGGCAAGCAGGGTCAAAGCGTCATCCGGGGCGTGATGGACATCGCAGGGATGGATGCCGATGCAGGCGCTCACTTCAGGAAATTCGGTGAGCTTCAGATTCGCGTCCACATCTTCCAGAGAGGTCGCCAAGGTGATCAGGCGTGTCACGCCGGCATGTCTGGCGCGATCGATGACTTCAGGAATTTCCTGCTCTGTATAGCGGGAGGAAGCGAGATGGCAATGGGAGTCGGTAAGCATTTAGGAACTAGAAACGAATGGCGGTCAGGAGTGCGGTGACTTTTTGAAAATCTTTGATCCCCGGGCTGATTTCGGCACCGGACGCGATGTCGAGTGCGGCCGGTGAGACCGATTGTGCGGCGAGTGCTGCATTTTCCGGGACGATCCCACCTGCAAGCAAGACCGGCAATCCTGGGTTTTGCTCGCGAAAGGATCGGGCTACATCCCAGTCGAACGTTTCGCCGGTGCCGCCGTAGACGCCGGGTGCGTGAGCATCCAGCAAAAGCCCGGCCGCGCCGTAGTCGGTTGCCAGTGCGAGATCGTCACGGGTTTTGATCCCGATGGCTTTGATGAATGGAACACCGGCGTCGCGGAATGGTTTGGCATCTGCGGGAGACTCGTCGCCATGAAGCTGCACAACATCGAGCAGCCCATCCTGAACCAACCGCAGAGCTGTGTCCGAATTTTCGTTTACGAAGACGCCGACGCGCAGGATTTTGCCGCGCAGAAAACCGAGCCAGGCGGCTTTTTCCGGAGCCAGGTAGCGTTTGGATTTAGGCCAGAAATTCACGCCCAGAGCATCGACTCCCAAGGCGACCAGCTGTTCGGCGTCCGCCAATCGGGTCACCCCGCAGATTTTCAGGGAGACGGTTGAGGGATCGAAAAAGCGTTCAAATTGCGTCACGCCGCGACGTTAGCGCGGGTTCCTCAGTTTGGAACTTGGAAGTTCGGCTGAGGCGAATTCTTCTTGGGAGGTGGACACGATACGCATCCGAGGTGCCAGGCAGCACAACCTGAGAAATGTCGATCTGGATATCCCGCGCGGAAAGTTGGTGGTGATCACCGGACCCAGCGGTTGCGGGAAATCCTCATTGGCCTTTCATACACTTTATGCAGAAGGGCAGCGGCGCTATGTCGAGTCGCTATCGGTCTACGCCCGGCAGTTTCTGGATCAGCTGGAGAAGCCGGATGTCGATGCAATCGAAGGCCTGAGCCCGGCGATCGCGATCGAACAACGAAGCGGAGGATTGAATCCGAGATCCACGGTGTCAACCGCGACAGAAATTTATGACTACCTCCGGGTGCTGTGGGCAGCTGCCGGGGTGCCGCATGATCCTGAAACTGGAGAGAGGCTGCAGCGGATGGGGTCGGCAGATATTGTCACGGCCCTGGCAGCACTTGAGGAGGGAAGCAAGGTGGTGTTGTTAGCCCCGGTGCCGAAGGAGGAGTTTGCGGATGCGGAGCGCCTGCTCGGGGATTTGCAACGGCAGGGCTTTGTGCGGGTGCGCGTGGATGGCGAAGTTCTTGAAATCGAGGAAGCCGCGAAAGCCTGGCCGGATACGGTGATGGGGGTCGAGATCGTGGTCGATCGATTTGTCGTCAGAGCAGGGGTGGAATCGAGGCTCGCGGATTCGGTCGAAACCGCGCTGCGCTTGTGCGGCACCGAGGCGCGGGCCAGTGTGCAAGCCCCCGGAGCGGATGGGTGGAGTGATGTTTCCTTCCAAACGTCTTACCGGAATCCAACGACGGGATTCATGGTAGGTGAACTTTCCGCCAAACATTTTTCGTTCAACTCCCATCTCGGCGCGTGTTCCGCGTGCGAAGGTCTTGGAACAGAGATGTTTTGCGATCCCATGTTGTTGCTGGAGGATGCAAAAAAACCTTTGTTGCGAAGTGGATTGAGTGGGTGGTGGAAGGAAAAATCCAGCAGGGAAGGGCAATTCAAACGCGAGACCACGGCATTGCTGGCGATGTTTGACTTGTCGGACGATACGAGTTTTCCCGAGCTACCGGCAGAGGCCAGGTCCCTTTTGTTAGATGGTGGGTCCTTGGTGACGGGCTGGAAAATCGGTGCTGAAAAGAAGCCTCAGCTGAAAAAATATGAAGGCCTTTGCGTGGAAGCGATGCGGAAGTATCACGAAGCACGCAGTGAGGCGGTGCGACGTCGGCTGGCAAGGGTGATGGCGCATCGGCCATGTCGGGTGTGCGAAGGGCGGCGGCTCAAAAAGGAATGGCTGGCAGTGAAAATCGAAGGAGCCGGCGGTCGTTGGCTCGGCATTCAGGATTTTTGTGCGCTGGATGTGGCAGCGGCGGCGGAGTGGTTGAGTGGATTTCGCCCAGATCCGGGCAAGGAGGAGATTTGCCAACGCTTAGCGACAGATGTGCAAAAGCGTTTATCCTTCTTGGCGGAGGTCGGGTTGGAATATCTCACCCTGGATCGGACCAGTGGAACCCTGTCCGGTGGCGAGGCTCAGCGCATCCGGCTGGCAACCCAGCTGGGTTCCGCTCTTTCCGGTGTGATCTATGTGTTGGATGAACCAAGCATCGGTCTCCATGCCGCCGATACCGCGCGGTTGATCGGCGCGCTCATACGTTTGCGGGATCTTGGAAATACGGTAGTTGTCGTAGAACACGATGAGGAAATCATTCGCGCAGCGGATTGGTTGGTCGATATGGGGCCTGGGGCCGGTATTCTCGGTGGTGCCGTGCTCGCTGCAGGAAAACCCGATGCCGTTTCCTCACCCACCGGAAATTGGTTGCGGGAAGAGAGACGATTCGCAGGACAAACCGCAGCCGATTTAGGGCTAGGTCAATTGGTGATCCGGGGTGCTCGCGAGCACAACCTGCGCGGGATCGATGTTGCGATTCCGCTTGGGCGTTTGGTTTGCCTGAGTGGTCCGAGTGGCAGTGGCAAGTCCACGTTGGCAGATGATGTTCTGCGCCGGTCACTTGCGCGGCATTTCCATCATGCAGGAGAAGTTCCCGGAGCGCACGATGGCATCGATGGGCTGGAGCAAATCGAGAAATATGTCGTGGCGGATCAATCGCCGATCGGCCGCAGTCCGCGGTCCAATCCTGCGACCTTCACCGGAGCTTTCGATTTGATTCGGGATTTGTTTGCCAAGCTCGCGCTCTCGAAACAACGCGGATATGCGCCCGGGAGATTCAGCTTCAATGCCGCTGGCGGGCGTTGCGACCGTTGCATGGGCAATGGACGGCTGAAAATAGAGATGCATTTCCTGCCGGATGCCTGGGTGGTGTGCCCGGCATGTGGCGGCAAGCGATTCAATCGGGAAACGCTGGAAGTGACTTACAAAGGGAAGTCGATTTCTGAAATTTTGGATTTATCCGTCAGTGAAGCCGCGGTGTTCTTCCGGCCGATCCCGAAATTGTTCCGGGTTCTGGAAGTGCTGGAGGAATTGGGGCTTGGTTACCTGAGATTAGGGCAACCCGCGAATACCCTTTCCGGTGGTGAGGCGCAGCGGTTGAAGCTGGCGGTCGAACTTTCAAAGCCTGCGTCATCGCATACCCTGTATTTGTTCGATGAACCGACGACCGGGTTGCATTTCGGCGATGTCGAACGGCTGTTGCAGGCCTTTTTCCGACTGCGGGACGCCGGTCATACCGTGTTGGTGGTGGAGCACCACCTGGATGTCATCGCCGCAGCGGATTGGGTGATCGAGCTTGGCCCGGGCGGAGGTGTGAACGGTGGCACCCTCGTCGCGGAAGGGCCACCAGCTGGTTTGATCGACAACGACCAATCACCGACCGGTAAAGCCCTTCGCAGCCGCTGATTTTAGAAACTACGGCGATAGCCGATACCCAGGCTGTTGATGCCACCACGATCAAAGACGTGGCCACCGGAATGGTGCTCAATGTAAAGCTGGAGTTCCTGTTCCGGATGATTTGGCAGGGCCAGGGTCAGCTGGATCGGCCAGTTGAATTTCAGATTCGAGCGATCGGAATCCGGATGGCGCTGGATATCCATCAGGTAAATCTTCGATGAATAATTCAGTCCGAGGCCGGTTGCAAAGGTGGTTTTCACGTAATCATTCCATGGAAAATCCACCCAGCGCACGACGAATGAAGCGCGGTATTCCAAGAACGGATCACGGCTGTTTTCATCGATGATGCCCAGAGTGAGAGGCAGTTCTAGCTGAGGCTGGAAGGTGCAGTTGCCGTTTGAGATGCGGAGATCGCCCAGATGGCGGGATGCGGTGAAGGAGTAAACCTCGCCGCCGGCATCGCCGGAATCAACGGTCACGTGGTCAGCGCCAACGATTTCGTTGATGTTGTTGTTGGTGATGAAGGCGACACCCGTTTCGAAGGCCCAGAGATGTTCAGCATCGGTGTCTTCAGCGGGAATGAAGGTAATGGATGCATGAGCGCAGGGTGAGACTGCGGCGGTGAATGCCAAAACGGGGACGACGCGGGAGATGGACTTAAGTAGATGTGAAGTGATCAAAACCAGGGAGCAAGTTGAGATGCGGGTTTCACACGAAAAAGACGGCGCGCTTGCAAATGAAAAAAACGCGGCTCCGTGTGAGGAACCGCGTTTAGTCTGTAGAATCGTCGATGAGAAATTGATGAGTTACTTCTTCAATTTCTTGATCATGATGTTTTTAAAGGACACTTGGCCGTGGTCGCCTTGGAGAGCGATGAAACCTTTGTCTGATTTGGCAAAGTTTGGCATGGAGCCGAATTTGCTCTTTTTGACGCGCTCTTTGAAGTCGTCGCTGGTGATGTCGTATTCGAAGTACTTCACGCCGTTGACGATGTGTTCGCACTTCTCTGGGCTGATCACGATGCGCATGTGGTTCCACTCGCCAGCAGGCTTGGTGGCATCCAGAGGCTTGCCGGTCTTAGGATCGTCTTCTGGTTTGTAAAGTTGGTAGAGCCAGCCGCATTTTTGCGGGTCGGCAGCCTTCGGGTTGTCCTCGAGCTGAATTTCAGGACCGGTTGCCCAGACAGCGCCTTCTTTTTCAGTCACGTGGAAAATCACGCCACTGTTTGCACCTTCGCCCATCTTGAAATCGAATTCGAGCTCGAACCAATCGTATTCGTCTTCGGTGCAGAGGTCGCCTGCATTGTGCGGATCTTCACAGACCAGCGCACCATCAATGACTTTCCAGCCTGGTTTGATGTCTTTGGATTTGAAGTTGTTCCATCCGCGGAGAGTTTTCCCGTTGAAGAGGAGCTTCCAACCGTCCTTCTTTTGAGTCGGGGTGAGAGAGTTGTCGGCACCGAAAGCGGAGGTAACGCCCAAGGCAATGACGCAAGCAAGACTGGCAATTTGCAATTTCATCGTGCCCGAATACGAAGCGTTGATGCGTGGCTTGTCAAGCGATGTGGAGATTTAAGCAAATCGCTAGAAAATTGCACATCACCTCCATTCCGGATGCGGAGAGATGAGGAAAAGGCGGAATTGCCATCCAGCGATCAAACCGCTAGAAAGTGGGGTAATTGATTGAAATGCATGAAATCTTTCTCTGTTTTGATGGCTCTATGTCTCTCAGTCGCAGCGCTCACCTGCTTCTCCAATCCGGCTTGCGCTCAGGAAGAAAAGGAAAAGGCGGAATCCTCGAAGTCGCCTAAAATTTTGCGCGATCTTGCCTATGTGGAAAACGGCCATGCCAGACAGAAGCTCGATTTATATCTGCCTGATCATCCGAAGGGGCCGCTCCTGATCTGGATCCATGGAGGTGGCTGGGTAGGTGGCTCGAAAGATAACCCGCCAGGCCTGCAGATGCTGAAGATGGGCGTTGCGGTCGCGAGCGTGGAGTATCGATTCAGTCAGGATGCGCCATTCCCGGCCCAGATCGAAGATTGCAAGGCGGCCGTCCGTTGGTTGCGGGCGCATGCAGACGATTACGGCTACTCGAAGGATCGCTTTGCTGCCTGGGGAGCCAGCGCGGGCGGCCATTTGGTGGCGATGCTCGGGGTGACCGGGCAAATCAAGGATTTCGACGTCGGCGCGAACCTGGATCAATCCAGCGCCGTGCAGGCGGTGATCGACTGGTTCGGGCCGGCAGACATTGTGGGATACACGGAAAATCAGCCGGTTCCCATGGTGGCTCCTGACAATCCGGACTCGCTGCTGGCAAAACTGCTTGGCGGACCGATTTCCGGTAAAATGGAACTCGCCAAACGGGCTAGCCCGGTCAGTTGGGTGACAAAGGATGCCGCGCCCACACTGATCATGCAGGGCACAAAGGATCCACTCGTTCCACTAAGCCAAAGCGAGCGACTTTACGAAAAGCTCAAGGCTGTCGGGGTGGATGTCACGCTGGATGTCATCGATGGCGCGGGCCATGGCGGCCCCGAATTTACGACGGCGGAGAAGATCCAATTGATGACGCGGTTCTTGTCGAAACATTGGACCAGCTGAAACGCTTACTACGGTTATTTTAGTAGCAGCACTCCGGCTGAGGCATCCGGTTGAAGCTGGATTTCCAGCCGGACTGCCGTCGTCTTGACGGATTTGAAGGTTACGTGATTGAGCTGATCCTTTGCGGTTCCGAATTCGCCAGAGTTGGTTACTGGAAGCCATTTACCCTTACTTTGATACAACAGTTTCCAGGAGCTCGGCACCCGGCAGCGACCGGAGCCGGTATCGTCAAACCAGTAAACGGCCAGGGATGAAACGTCGCGCGGTTGATCGAAAGTCCAGTTGATCCACTCCTGGCTCCCGGTATGATCCCAGAACGTGAATCGTGGCAGCCCGATGCCAAGCGAGTTTTTGGGGAGTGGATTGGTGAGAATTTCATCCAGCGCATCGTGGTGATGTGAAGCGGTGATTCCGGGTTCCAAAATCGGCTCACCACATAGCAAGGGGAAGGCGGTGATGCGCAAGGTCTGGCAGCCAAATGGCACCAGTGTGATGTTCTCAAGCGGTTCATCGCTTGATACCGGACTCATGGGAACTTCCTGCGCCATGCGATTGCTGAGTCTCAAGCCCCAATCCGGAACGCGCTTGGCGGAAACGGTGAGCTGGATCGGTGTGGTGTCAGGCTCCCATGGATTGACCGGCATTTTGGAGCGGGAAATCCTCACGTCGGATGCAGGACGATTGCGATCGAGATCCAAGGCGTAGTTCCATGGGCTATCAGGTCGCATTTCCATTTCATTAAAGCCCTTGCCGATCCGGGTAACGGTTTTCAGATCCTGTTGAATCCGCAGGGAAAAAACCAAGGGGCCGCGCCAGATGGTGGCGGAGCCATGGAATGCATTTTCGGTTTTCAGCTCACTTGGGAAATCGAGCTCGACGGTATCGCCGGATTTCCAAATGCGGTCCAAAGTGTGGAATGATCCAGCGGTCACGGAATCGACGGATTGCCCATTCACGCTCAGACGCGGATTTTTGCTCCACCCCGGGATGCGGAGTTTCAGCGGAAATCGAACCGGCGCCGAAGGACTGACTTTCAGATGAATGCTGTCTTCGAATGGGTAGTGGGTGGTCTCGGTGATGGTGATTGGTGTAGTTCCCACCGTCGTTTTCACCTCGGTAGGTCCATAGGCAACTGCGGCGAGTCCTCCATCGTTTGTTGCCATCCACGCATGTTGCACATACTTCGGCCAACCCATGTGAAGGTTGTAACAGCAGCAATGAAATCCTGAATGCGGACTCACCAATAAATCGTCACCGTGGTCATCTGCAAACGGCAGTTCACCGGGAGTTCCGCGAATGGCGACCGGCGCGTTTGGCAAAGTGAAGTATTGGAATTGCTTGAACTCTTTGGTTGTGCCGCCTGGTAGAAGGTTGAATGCGATTCGTTCCAGTTGATCACCCATTTGAGGATCGCCCAAGGCGCCAAGGGCGACTTCGCTGCTGAGCATTTGCTCAACGATGGAACACATCTCCACGCCTTGAGTGGTGGATTTTCCGGCGAGAGGTTCTGTTCCACTCCACATGCCGATTGAGAGACCATGTTTGGCGGTGAGTTGTTTCCAGGCTTGCTCAAATACCTCGCGATCTTCGGCTTTGCCGGTCCGTTCCCAGGTGACCACAGGATACTTCATGGCTTGGGAAACATTCACACCGTGGCTGATCCGGAAATCTTCAGGAGATCCCTGCAGCGTGCGGTAAAACGTTTCCCATTGGTTGGCTTGTTGGCGCAACAAGTCGACCAAATCTAACAAGAACTCATCCCCGGTGCGGTTGTAGAGCCAGAGCAAGGTGTCGATCTGATCGCCAGCACGCGCCTTCGCCCATTCCTCCAGAGGTTGGTTAGGAAGGGTCGCCTGCATGTAGTGGGCGTATCGGGTGAGGAAGGGGATGACGCGTGGATCCCGAGTTGCTTCGTAGTAGTCTCGCAGAGTCCACGTGATGACCATGCGCGGCCACCAATCCTGGCCGGATGTCGGGCCGAATTGTCCGTTTTCTAGCTGATGCTCAAGCAACCAGTCGATCCACGTTTGTGCTTTTCGTTTCAACTTCGGATCGTCACTGACATAGGCAAGACTGACCAGTCCGCGCAAATAGTAGGGACCTTTTTCCCAGGCTTCGCCATCGCCGCCGCGCCAGCCGTTTTCTGGTCCAAGTTCAGGGATCACTTCCTCAGCATGACCCGTTAGGCCGTCAGCTTGCATTTCCAGTTGATGCTGCAACCACCCGATCGGTTTCACCGAGCCGAGATCGAGTGCAATGAAGGGCGTGGATTGCAGTGGGGGACGATTCGGCACAGCCGATTGTCCGGCAGCTGGTGCTACGACAAAGCAAGCCAAGCCAGCGGACACCATGAGTTGGCGACGGGAAAAAGGAAACATGATCGGCTCAGTCTCTATCGATTTGCCGGCGGTTGGAATGTCTTAAATCCCAAAAAACCTACTGGATCGACCGGTATGCCGATGGGCGTTTGCCGGTGGATTTGAGAAAGGCATTGGAGAAGGCGAAGGCGTTGTCGTAACCGACCAATTCGGCAACGACTTCCAACTTGTAGTAGCAAGTCTGAAGAAGCTCGATCGCTCGGAGCATGCGAAGGTGGGTCACTTGCTGCATCGGCGAGCGCCCGGTTTCCCGGCGTGAAAAAACGCGCAGTTGTTCGCGGCTCACGGCAGCGATCCGACACAGTGCTTCCACATCCCATGCTTTACCCGGATCCATGGCCACTGCTGCCCAGAGTTTGTCCAGGCGCGTTTGCCCGCGTTGAGCGTGCATGAAACGTTGGGCGTAGATTCGGATCAAGTCCGCCCAGGGCGCTGCTGTAGATGCATAGTCTTCAGATAGTGAGGAGTGGATGAAACCTTCGATCGCGTGGCAAAATAATGTGATATCCGCATCGAACAGACCGCAGGTGGTCGGTTCGAAATCATGGAAAAATGCCGGGTAGGTATGGAGCCAGCAGAACGTCCATGATTTTCCTTTGGCGGGTCTAAAAGATTCAGCAGCTCCTGGCGGTGCGATAAACACGGAGCCGGCAGTGCTTTTGCACCATTGGTCTTGAATCAGGAATTCGCCTTGTCCTGCAACGGTCGCGATCAGATGGCCGCCTTTCAATTGATCGCGGATAATCTGATAGGGTGCATGGGCTGTCGTCTTGCCAGCCGCCATGAGTCCGATGCTCGTCAGTTCCTGGGAATACCCCTTAACAATCTCTTTGGTGCGTTTTCCGATGACAATGCTCTCTCCCATAACGGGTTTTAAAGATGATATTGAGGTCACGTCCCAATCCCGTTCAAATTGGGTTGTTGGGAGTGTTAAAGATTAGGATTTGTTTTCGATTCGATGCTAGACCTTATCTAACATAGGCTCCAGACTTTCCATGAAACGGTGATAAAGCGTCTTCAGTTCAATTCTCTCCCATGAAGTCATTTAGCATTCGGAATCAATTACTGGTCGGATTTTCCGTGGTGGTTTTGATGATGCTGTTTCAGGGGGCAATTGAGATCTGGAGATCCCAACAGGTGGAGGTTCATCTTCGGGATGCCTACCGGACTTCTTACAATGAAGATGTTTCGGCCGGTAAGATGTTAAAATCAGCGATGGAAATCCGAATCCTCGTCGGGAATCCAGGCACACTTAGCGCGGAAGAATTAGCTCAAGTGGATGCATCGCTTGCGGAGCTTCAACGCAATTATGAGCGAGCAAAACAGGCTACCCAAAATGCCAGATCGACTGCTGAGAACTTAAGGGCGGAACAGCGGTCCCGAGAAGAGCAATATGAGCTGAGTTTTTTGGCGGACGTGGAATCCGGTATATCGCGGATCTCTAAACTGCTGGCTGAGGGTTTTGGTGAAGATCAGACTCAATCAAAAGCTGAGATCATTGCCATTTTGGATGATCTCGTGTTGCCCCGGCTAGGTGGCTATGATCGGAAATCCAGCTCTGACATGGCATCTGAGGCAGAGAGTGCATTGGAAATCATTGTGGGTTCCCGCAAGATTTTGATCGCGAGCATCGGCATCGCAGCCGTGATTGCAGCGGCTGCCTGCATCGGCCTGACTCGTCTCATCGTGCCGCCACTTGAGGCAATGGCTTCTGACGCAGAGGCAATAGCAAGCGGGGATCGGGCGCGCCGGATGGAATCTGGTGGGAAGGACGAATTTGGAGTTCTGGCGCGCAATTTCAACCAGATGCTGGATACGCTCCGGGATCGGACTGAAGAGTTGGAGCAGTTCTTTGAGCTATCGGTGGACATGATGTGTTTTGCCGACAGTTCTGGAAGATTCGTGCGGGTGAACGAGGCATTTCTGCGCACCCTGCATTACACGGAGAGCGAACTGACTTCGCGCCCCATTATCGAGTTCATCCACCCCGATGATCGGGCTGCTACGCTGCAAGAGATGGAGTTTCTCGTAAACTCCGTCGAAACCCGATACAGCACGACGAACTTTACCAATCGCTATCTTTGTAAAGATGGCAGCTGGAAGCACCTGTCCTGGAATGCAATTTCCTCAATCCATTCAGGCTCAATTTATGCGGTGGCCAGGGATGTCACCGAGCTCATGCAGGCTCAGGAAGCCTTGCGCGAAAGCGAGGAGAATTTAGCCATCACCCTGCAATCGATCGGTGATGGGGTGGTGGTAACGGATGGTCGCGGCAACAT
This sequence comes from Luteolibacter pohnpeiensis, assembly GCF_016595435.1. GTDB lineage: Bacteria > Verrucomicrobiota > Verrucomicrobiia > Verrucomicrobiales > Akkermansiaceae > Luteolibacter > Luteolibacter pohnpeiensis. The sequence continues at coordinate 61,384 of NZ_JAENIJ010000019.1, read as the reverse complement.
TCTGAGAATGAATCCGGTTGCCGAAAGGTTGACCGGTTGGTCGCTGGCGGATGCAAGGGGATTACCGATCGCCGAGGTCTTCAAAATCGTTCATCAGATCACCCGCGAAGCCGTGGAAATCCCGGTGGAAGCGGTTTTAACTACGGGAAATACCGTCGACCTTGCGATGGATAGCGTGCTGATTCACCGCGATGGCTCAGAGTGCCCGGTTGCGGATAGCGCGGCACCGATCCGAAACTCGGATGGGGAAATTGTCGGAGTGGTGTTGGTTCTCAGGAACGTCACCAACGAGCGCAGGGTCCAAATTCGGGAACAAGAAAGAGCTGCTAGAATCCAACGATTCCAGCGGGCACTGCTGAATCTCCGCGATGCGGAATATTCAAGCCTTACCGAGTTCTATCAGCTTGCGGCGAAGGAGTGTCTTGAAAGTTTGCACATTGATCGGGCAAGTGTCTGGATCTATGATGACAGCAAGTCGTTGATCCGATGTGCGGCATTGTATGACGCTGATAGCCTGAAATTCAGTGCTGGGAATGAACTGAAGAAGCAGGACTACAGGCCTTATTTGGAGGCGCTTTCCCAATTTCTCCCGGTGGTTGCAGCTGATGCGATGGCAGATGAATCGACCCGATGCCTGGCTGAAGATTATCTCAAACCGAATGGGATAAGATCGATGCTCGATATTCCGATTCGCACCGGAGGTAGATTGGTTGGGGTACTTTGCTGTGAGCAAGTTTCAGAGATACGCCAATGGATACCGGAAGAAATCAAGTTTGCCAGCAGCTTGGCCGCTTCCGTGATGTTCGCGATCGAACACCATGAGCGTAAGCTTGCGGAGGAGAAGCTGCGAGAAAGTGAGGAATACAACCGCAGCATCGTCGAGAGCACGGAAGATTGTCTCAAGGTCATCAGCCTCGATGGCAAGCTGTTGCAGATGGCGGAGCAGGGAAGGAAAGCCCTCGAAATCGGCGATCTTAGTTTGGTTGAGGGAAGTGATTGGATCTCATTTTGGGGTGAGCGTGATCAGCCTATGGTCCGCAGTGCCATGGAGGAGGCGCTGAAAGGGAACCATGGCAGATTCCAGGCGTTTTGTGCGACATTTGCGGGAACCCCGAAATGGTGGGATGTTGTCGTCTCACCGATCCATGATGGCAATGGCACGCCGGTTCGTCTCCTGGCCGTTTCTCGCGATATTACTCATCAACGGCAGATTGAAAGCGAGCTCCGGAGCTTTAATGCCAAACTCGAGGATCGCATCGCTGAACGAACCAATGATCTGGCGAAGGCTCTCGATTTACAACGTGAGTTGACGGTTCGCGCCCAGGCTGGAGAAAAGGCAAAAAGTGAATTCCTGGCGGTCATGAGTCACGAGGTCCGGACTCCAATGAACGGCATCATCGGATTTTCGGAATTACTGGCAAAGTCGCCGGATCTGACTGCGGAGAATCACGAATATGCCGCTACGCTGCATCAAAGCGCTCAGGCATTGTTGCGGATTCTCGATGACATTCTGGATTTCAGCAGTAGCGAAGCTGGTGCTCTACGGGTGGAACGTCGCCCGTTCTCGCTTAGCGATCTGCTTCGAGGTATCCGACAGCTTCTGCTGCCGACTGCCAGCCAAAAAGGGATCACACTCAGTTTGGATATATCTGGGGAAGTCCCCGAGAAGCTATTGGGGGACGAGGGTAGAATCCGGCAGATCGTGCTCAACTTGGTGGGCAATGCGATCAAATTTACGGACGAGGGATTGGTCGAAATCATCGCTTCACCCCTGCGAGCCGGAGAATCTACCTGGTGGAAAATTTCGGTCATCGATACCGGCATAGGAGTTGAACATGCGGAGCAGGAATTGATTTTTGCGCCATTTTCGCAAACCGATGCGGGTGCATCCAGAAAGCATGGTGGAACCGGGTTGGGTCTGGCGATTTCCAAGAGACTGGCTGGATTGCTCGGCGGGGACTTGACGATGCATGGCAGGAATGGTGCAGGTTCTGTGTTCGAGTTGCTGATTCCATTGGATGCCGTGGAAGCAGCGGCCTGCGAGAAATCTGGAGCGCTCCCCATGGTGCTGGATGAGAAATTCGCCGCAGAGTATCCACTGCGGATTTTGGTGGCAGAGGATGATAGGATCAACATGAAGCTCACCCTGTCCGTTTTGCGCAAACTTGGCTATGAGCCGTTTTCCGCGTTCAACGGCGCAGAAGCGGTGGAGATTTATCAGAACGAACCAATCGATTGTGTTCTGATGGATTTGCAAATGCCCGAAATGAGCGGCATTGAGGCTTGCGCAGCGATCCGTAGACTGGAGCGGGAGCAGGGCAGTTCACCGATTTACATTGTTGCGCTCACGGCAAACACCGTCGCCGCGGATCGAGAACTTTGCTTCGAGGTGGGGATGTCCGGCTACTTGAACAAACCCATCCGCAGGAGTCTTTTACGGGAGACATTGGCGGCCGCCAGTAACGCAATTCATCATCAGCGCGGGTAACTCTGCCACAGCCATTCCAATGCGGCGGGCAGTGTTTGTTTGGTGACTCTGCCGTCGGTGTGCCCGGCATCTTTGGCGAACACGTATCGGTATTCGTAGCCTTTGGCTTTGAGAACTTCCGCCATTCGATCGTTCGCCATCACCCAGTTGTGAAGTGAGGCTTCATCGCGATCGTATCCATTATCATGCTCGCTGACTTCCATCCAGATCCGGATCGGTTTTTTGGCAGCATTCGGGATCAGATTTTCATGATACTCCCATGCTCCATGCGGGCTTTCCGGATTCAAAGGGGACTGCTGGTTCACAAATGTCCCGGAATAGCTGAGCACTCGATGATACAGGTCCGGCCTGAACCAGGCCATGGTGAAAGCTGCTGCGGCACCTGAGCTTCCGCCCATGGTTGCCCGGCCCTCGGGATCGGTCGTAATTTTCACCTTATAATCCTTCTCAACCCGGGGAATGACTTCGGTTTCAATGAACTCGGCATATTTGCCGCTGAGCGTGTCGTATTCGAGTCCGCGTTCGCTACCCTGGGCATCTCCTCCGCCCGATGCGATCAGGATCGCCACCATCGCAGGGACTCGTTTTTGTGCGATCAGGGCATCCAGCGATTTGGAAACGACATCGATATATCCAGTTCCATCCTGAACCACCAAAAGCGGGTAGGTTTTGTTAGAATCCAGATTGAATGGTAAATAAACGGCAACTTTTCGTGAATACGGAACCGTCCCTTCACGGTTTTTCGCAATGCCGGGATAGAGCGCGCTATCCTTGGATTCCATCACAAATTTCTCGATCGTTCCGCGTTGGATTTCTGAAGTGATGTGCAATTCCGCTGCATCCTGATAATCGGGGCCGATTTCGATCGAGCGGGCGGTTGCCTCGGCGTTGAGCGAATTGGCGGTCATGAGGAGCGTAGAGGCAAAACTCAGCAAAATCGGAACTTTCATGGCACGTGATACGGAGATGATTGGAAATCTATATCCAAAACGTTTTACCTAAGTTAAACCTTACTAAGAATATGGATTTTGTCATATATTCTTCTTTGCGGTTTTGTATGTCAATTGGACTTGTGTCGCGATTATGTGGAATTTATTTGCTGCTGATTTCCAGTGATTTATGTTGCGGTGATTGACATAAGCATCTGTAACCATTCCCTTAATCCATCATGAAATTCAAAACCTTGATCGCGTTAGGGATCACAGCTGCTTCGTGTCTGACAGCTACGGCCCAAAAAGAAGGTGACAGCGTAACCCCTGAGGTGTTCGGCAAACTGGACTGGATCCAAGGCTCCGCGCCAACTCAATGGGAATCCGGCAAAGTCTACATGTTCGAATGCTGGGCGACCTGGTGCATGCCATGCGTTCTGGGTATTCCACACGTTGATGCACTTTACGACAAATACCACGACAAGGGCTTCGAGGTTTACGGCATGGACGTTTTCGAAGACGGCAAAGACAAGGTTGCTGAGTTTGTCGCGAAAAAAGGCGATGGCATGTCCTATCCGGTGGCTTACACCGGCAGAGGTGGTGTTTTTGAAACGGAATGGCTTAAGCCGGCAGAGGTGAATTCCATTCCACGTGCCTTAGTGGTGAAGGATGGCAAAGTTTTGCTGAACATTCACCCAACCTTCATCACGGACGAAGTCGTTGAAGGACTTCTGGCAGGTGGAGACGCTCAGGAAAAGGCGCTTGCCAGCATCGAGACCGCTAAAAAGAACGTCGAGATCGTCCAGCAGCAACGGGAAGCGTTTGCTAAGGCTAACTCCGCTCATGATGGCGCGGCGATGGAAGTCGCTTTCAATAAGATCAAAGAACTCGATCCAAAGAACGCCATGCTTCCTACCATGGATCTGCAAGTCAAGGTCGCCAAAAAAGACTGGGCAGCGCTCGATAACGAACTGATGTCCACCAGCGAAGACAAGCGCCCGGTGAAGGCGAACGTGATCGCTCAGCTTGTCAGCTGGATGCGTGAGGACATCCCGGAAGATCTGTTCCGCAAATTGCTCGAGCCGTTGCAACAAACGAATTCAACCGGCCGCAGGGATCCGATCGCCGTGTTTCAGGCTTCCAAGCTGCAGTGGCTCCTTGGCGACAAGGAACAAGCGGTGAAGACGGCTGATGAAGCTCTGGAAATCGCCAAAAATCCGGTCACTCCACAAGCAGGCACGCCTTATTTGGTGTTCTTGATCAGGCCTTACTCGGAAAAACTCCATGAGGGTGAGATGCCAACCGAAGAAGAGCTTTCGGGGTGGCTCAAGGAAGGTATCAAAAACGTGCAGCTTGAGATGCAAAAGAAAGCGGCAGAGAAAGCTGCCGCCGCGAAAGCTGCTGCCGAGAAAGATTCCAAGGAATAAGTATTGGTTGTTTGAGCCGGATCTAGCCGCGCTTGCGCAGCATCAGCGCAAGTTCGCGGCCGATCCGGCCATCATACCCACTCGTCGGGGTCCAGGAATCGAGGATTTCAAATCCCGCCGCGTCCCAAGCGGATTTCAACTCCTCGACGCTGATTTTGAAAGGGGGGCCTTGTTCGCCTTCATCCATCTCGGGGTTGATAAAAAACACACCCGCAACCCTTCCGCCCGGTTTCAATAAAGTGGCGGCAGTTTTTAAATAGCCATCGCGCATGGACGGCTCCAAAGCGCAAAAGCAGGTGTGCTCCCACAGTAGATCGAATCCCTCGGTGTCATCGGGGCACGGATTGAGGAAATCATAAAGGCGGTAGCTAACTTTTTCTGCCACATCCAGCCCGCGCGCTTCCTCAATGGCCAATGGGGCGATATCAAACCCAGAAACTTCGCAATCTGGAATCTCCGCCAGCCAACGGCAGTCATGCCCTGCACCGCAGCCTGGCACTGCGACTTTTCCGTGCAATTTTTCTGCGTGGCGAGCCAGGAACTCTTCCAAAACCGGCGTGTGAGTCCCTTTGTTCCAGGGAGTGTCCTGATTTGCGTATCGGCTGTTCCAATCCATGGCTGGACAGTGTGCCCTCAGGAATCGGTTCGCAATGGGATTGTGGGGCGATTCCAGTTCCTGGACCTACGATGTTCTTAGTGCTTCGCCGGGCGATGCTTTTTGAAGATTGCCAGTGTTTTCTCCCGTTCGGTTTTATGATCCACGATTGGGAGTGGATACCCATCGGCAATCGGACGACCATTTTTCGGTGGAGCCATGAAGCGTTCAGCTGGCACATCCTTGAGTTCCTCGACCCAGCGTTTGATGTATTTGCCAGCGGGATCGTATCGTTCCGTTTGCGTCCATGGATTTTGAATCCTGAAATACGGTGCCGCATCGGCTCCGGTGCCGGCGGACCATTGCCAGCCGCCGTTGTTCGAGGCGATTTCGCCATCGACCAAATGTTGCATGAACCAGGACTCACCAAGTTTCCAATCGAGGTGCAGGTCCTTGGTTAAGAACATGGCGGTGATCATCCGCACCCGATTGTGCATGAAGCCGGTTTGTTTAAGTTGGCGCATGCCGGCGTCGATGATGGGAAAGCCCGTTTTACCTTCCTTCCACGCTTCAAAGGATTCGCCCGGTTCATTCCAGGGTAAACCGCGCCAGTCCTCGTTGAACTCGTGCTTCAGGACATCCGGGAAGTGGTGCAGGATGGCCATATAAAATTCACGCCAAGCGAGCTCCTTGATGAAGGTGTCGATGTTCTTTCGCTCCGTCGGTTTGCATGTTTCACGAGCCTGCATCACTCGTTGATAGACTGTCCGGATGGAAATCAGGCCAAAGCGCAGATCCTGGGAAAGTCGGCTCGTCGCCTCTTCTGCAGGCAAGTCCCGTAACTCCTGATAACGCTGAACCGTCCCGCTGATCGCCGATTTCAATCGTTGCCGTGCGGCGTGTTCACCAGGTGTTAAAATTTCCGCTTCGGGTTCTTTCAATCCCCAGGTCCGGATGGTGGGGAGTTCAAGCGAGTGAATTCCGGATGGAGTGTGAAGTGGGCCGGGTTTCGGATGTGGCGATGGTTTCTCAAGTTCGAGCCAGCTCTTCGAATATGGGGTGAAAACCCGGTAAGGTTGCTCGGATTTGGTTAAAACCTCGCCTGGTGCATGAAGTGTCACATCGTGAAAAGCGCAGCACTCGATGCCATTCTCACTGCAGTAATCGCGAAGCTCGGCTTCGACCTTTTTCCCAAATGGATCAGGATCCGAGTTGTAGAAAATGGCTTTGGCGCCGGTTTCCTGGATCAGAGTCGCTAATTCGTTAACGGCTTCGCCTTTGCGAATGATGAGTTCGCCGGCCAGGGTTTGTAGATTTTTAGCCAACGATTCCAGCGACCCACAAAGAAACGCCTGCCGGTTGCTTCCGGTCCAGGCGTGATGGTTTTTCCACTCGCTGCGGATATATACAGGGACAACGGGGAGGCCCCGCTTCGCAGCATGCCAAAGGGCAGTGTTGTCCGAGATCCGGAGATCGCGGCGAAACCAATGAATCACACAGTCACGTTTTGGCATGCCCTAGCAAAGCAAGCGCTGCCATTCCTGCAACTATTCAAAGAGGGCCAGGTTGAATCAGGCGGATTCGAGGATCTTTTCCACTTTCTTCACCGTGGTGGCACTCAGTTTTCCATTAATCCGGCGGGCACTGTCCAATAAGTCGCGAATTTCCGTAAGAGCGGACTCCGCAGCTGATAGAGATTTTTTCCCGCCGCCGTATTTCTTGTCGGGAAAATATTTGGTGAATGTGGTGCCCGCTCGGCTAAGCGACAGGCGCCAACCTTCGAAGGCAGCAGTTTCGTATGTAAAGCGGGTGAGGTTCCTTTTTGATTTCATTACCGAAAATTAAGTATCAACCCATAAGCTTTATCTGATTCAAGCATCTGATTCCAAGCATTTTCATGGGTTTTTTGCCTTTTGTCTCCATTTTGCATCAGGATTTCGCTTGATTTGATAAAAATCCTGTTGCCAGCGCGGCAGACTGCCTCTTTAGTCTGCGCCCCGCGAGCTTCAAAGAACACCGTAGGTCCTCCAACTTTCCTGTGGAAACAGGGGAGATCGCTCGCAGGAGGGTAACCCGGTCAACGAAAACATCCATGTCAGCCATCAAGCTAGCTCGATTCGAGCTTCCAAACCGCCTCGTTCGCAACGAGGAAACCGCCTCAGATACCTACGCCCAGTTTTCCGCCGAGCCATTCGAGCGGGGCTACGGCCACACCATCGGTAACTCACTTCGCCGCGTGCTTCTGTCATCGCTCGAAGGTGCATCGATCACTTCCGTTCGTATCGCAGGGGTTCAACACGAATTTTCCAGCCTTCCAGGTGTGGTTGAAGACGTCACCGACATCGTTCTCAACCTGAAGAAGGTAAAGTTCAGCCACAACGAAAAGGAGCCACGCATCCTTTCCCTCAAGGTTGAAAAAGAAGGTGTCGTCACCGCTGGTGACATTCAAGGCGACCACATCTACGAAGTCGTCAACAAGGACCAAGTCATCTGCACCCTCGACAAGAAGGTGAAGTTCGACGCCGAATTCGAAGTTCGCGTCGGTCGCGGCTTCTCCACCGGTGACGAAAACAAGCGCAAGGATCAACCGATCGGCGTCATCGCCATCGACTCGATCTTCTCGCCTGTGACTCGCGTCAAATACGCGGTTGAAACCACCCGAGTGGGTCAAATGACCGACTACGACAAGGTCGTGCTCGACATCTGGACGGATGGCCGCGTGACCCCACAGGACGCGTTGCTCCAAGCTTCCGCGATTCTTCGTCACCACCTCGACGTGTTCGTCAACTACGACGAAAACGCAGTCGACTTCGAAGAAGCACCTGCAGAATCCAGCGAGGAAAACGCAGCACTCAAGAAACTTCTCAACATGTCGGTGAACGAGATCGAACTTTCGGTCCGCGCCGCAAACTGCCTGAACAACGCGAACATCACCTCCGTCGGCCAACTCGCCATGAAGTCGGAAGCGGAGATGCTCAAATATCGCAACTTCGGCAAAAAGTCCCTCAACGAGATCAAGGACAAGCTCGTCGAGCTCGGACTTGGCCTTGGTATGACCTTCGATGCATCGCTGCTTTCCGGTCCGGTTGCAGCGTCCCGCGCACCACGCCTCGGTGCCGAAGACGAAGCCCCAGTCGGTCTCGCCGATCTGATTGCCCAAAACCTCGACGACTAAGAACATTCACCTCATTTAGAAAAGGAAGCACCCGATGAGACATCGACGCAACACCACCAAACTCAAGCGCACGGCATCCCACCGCCGCTCGCTGCTCGCCAACCTCACCTGCAGCCTGATCGAGCACGGCCGCATCAAAACCACTCTCGGCAAAGCCAAGGCACTCCGCCCGGTTGCTGAAAAGATGGTCACCCTCGCCAAGCGCGATGATCTTCACTCCCGCCGCCTCGCGATCGCATTCCTTCGCCAGAAGGACGCTGTGAAAGGCCTGTTCGAAAAGGTCGCTCCAGCTGCAAAGGATCGCCAAGGTGGTTACATCCGTATCACCAAGCTCGGACCACGTCCTAGCGATGCCGCTCCAATGGCAATCATCGAATGGGTGGACCGTCCGGTTTCCACTTCAGACGACGCCGTTGAAGTCGCCGCCGAGGAAGTTGCTGCAAAGTAAGCTCCTCTGATTGAGATTCATTTCAAAGCCGCCCGTGGATTCGTCCCCGGGCGGCTTTTTTGTTAACGAAGTGACAAGCTTCGAAGTCGCTTTTCTAACAACCTGTGATGGTACTAGGGTATCCAATGCGTGGGGTCTGGCACGGGATATCGCTCAAGCCAACGCTAGAGCTCAGCGCGGAAGTGGTGGCGGAGTTGGCTTTTTCAGCAGGCTGTAAAGGCAGGTTGCGACCGCACTGAGTAGGAAGATAAATCCTGCTCCAACTAATCCGAAGAGTGAGATGAAATGCTTCGGACTCATGAGGTTTTGGGCGAACGAAAGCGGACGAGGTTCGTCAAAACCGCTCACCGTCAAATTGTAGGTTCCGAGCTTGTTTAGTGTGACCTTCGCTAATGAGGAAAATGACGTAGCATTCACACTCCGGGTCGCATAGGTATAGGCAGACAGATCATTGACGCTAATACCATCAGGGTCACTGAGTTCAAATTTAGCACCATCTGGCAAGGCCAGCGGATACTCTCTGATCGTCCCGTTTTCCATCACACTGGTGTAGGCCCAAAGCACATACTCACCCGGTTCCGTGACCTGCACGGCTGTCGTTCCCGGTGCGATGATCATGGTATCAGTCGGAGTTAATATTTTGATAAATGAAACCGCAAATGTACCGAAGAATCCAAAGGCAATGACCAGTAACAAGATGGACCATTTGAGGCGCAGGAGAATCTTTTTCATGAAGCCAACCCTCGAAATAATCAGCTACCAGGGCAAATTTAAAAGTTGGGATGCTTACGCACTCTTGTCCGACTTGGACGGACCTGATTGATTGTTCCGAGTGGAAAGCAATCTCGGAAAGTCGGTGCTGAAGGAGGTTTCGCGCTCGTTCTATTTGAGCTTGCGGCTACTGCCTCGCGAAATGCGGACGGGAACGAGTATTGGCTATCTGCTGGCTCGGACCAGCGATACGATCGCGGACACGGCAGGGTTACCCGTGGATCTGAGATTACAATGGTTGGAGCGATTTTCAGCTGCAGTGGTTTCTGATGAAGGACTCAAGTGGTCTCCGAATTTAATGAAACAACTGAGTCCGAGCGAAAGAGCTTTGTTCCAGCGCAGCGATGAAATTTTGAAATGGTATTGGTCGATCGTGAGTGATGAGCGCGAGTTGATCGAGGAAGTGGTGTCGACCATCATCGCAGGCCAGCGGTTCGATCTGGAACGGTTTGCGAACGCTTCGGCGAGTGAGCCAGTTGCTCTAACAGATGAAGCTGAGCTGGAGAACTACACCTGGCATGTGGCCGGATGTGTGGGAGCGTTTTGGACCAAACTTGGACATCTGACCCTGGGCGATCGCTTTTCGGGATCGCCTATTTCCGGTTTGTTAGAAAAGGGGATTCGTTATGGCAAGGGGCTTCAGTTGGTGAACATCCTGCGGGATCTGCCAGAAGATCTGGCAGCAGGGCGCTGCTACCTTCCGGTGGAAAATCCGCAGGACATTCCTCAACTGATGGCGATGCATGCCCGATGGTTGGAGCGAGCATCGCAGTGGATCGGTGATGGGGAGGAGTATGGGCGAGAGTTGAAATCGCGGCGACTGCGCATGGCCAGTGTGCTGCCGGCACGGATTGCGGCAGAGACATTGAGTCGAATGAAGGGCGCTAGTTGGAGCGAACTTCAGAATCGCATCAAGGTGCCTCGACGGCAGGTTTATGGGCTGCTGCTGCAGTCGCTTTTTCGTTAAGAGATTTTTGGAGATCGCTGATTCTGGCCTCGATCGCCAGTCCAAATCGGTCATTTTGAACGAATTGGAACCATTGGTTTTTTGCGGCCGAGTCTTCGGACTTGGCGAGCTGCAGCCATTGTTTCTCCCGGCCGGGACGCAGCACTTCGGATCGACCTACGAGGACTCTGGTAATGGATTCCGGTTTCGGGCTTACTTTGAGCGGCAGAATTCGATGGGTAGCGGCATCGGGCAGCACCCAGAACACGCGCAAGCCCGGCGTGGCGAAGTAGCTGTTCCACCACGTTTGAACCATGGCATTCGCTTCGTGATCGGTTAGTCCGCATCCAGCCAGTCCGTCGCGCATGGAGTTATAGATCGCTTGGGGAAATGCGTTGTCGTCGATGGCGATCTCATCCACCGGACAACTGAGGCGCTGGGACGAATCCATCCCTTGGTCGAACGCTTTCCAACGAGTCGAACCGTCCGCGAGTTTTTCGAAGATCAGCAGGAAGGGAATTTTGCCGCCGCTTTGGTTCTCGAGGTGGAGTGATTCATCGGCCGTGACGGTGAGCTTGAGACCAGGGTCAAAGTTGCCGATGCCGCGGTAAAATAGATAATTTTCAATCTCACCCACGTCGGTTCGAACCACATTTGCATCGGGAACTCGTGCCCGTTCCCAGTTGAGCGTGTCCTCAGGCTGGAACAAAACAGTCTTGGCAGATGCTTCGCGGGAAAGCACATCAACGTCCCATTGGATCGACCCATTCCAGCCCTTTGAGAAGTCGAGCGACCAATCCCTGAGGACATTGATCTTTCCGTTGGCAACTTGGTTTGGCGGGAGCGGTTTGGGTTCGGGCGGTGTCTCACCACCGCTGCGCGATGGATACCACTGGCTGATGGTGCCGCCGTTAAATCCGACCTCGACGTGGGCGCGAAAGGATTCGTCCGAGTAAAAATAGATTACCGGTGTTTCCATTTTCACGGTTACCCCGGATAATGGTCGGCTGCCGAAACCCTTGTTGCCGGGAGCGAATGGCACGTAGCCGTGAGTGGAAAGAATTTCCATGATTTTCGACTTGTCGACCGGGTTGCCATTCTCAAATCCGTAATGCGAATGGACGAATGCGGGCAGCGATTCTTCCTCGCGTTGCAGACCTGTTAGTAATTTTCCATCCGATCCGGATACCGTGGTGAAGGTGCCCCATTCGTGGATTTCAAAGCCGAATGACGCTTGCGCGAACAAAAGTCCGGCGGTGGTGATCAATTGAAGTGCATTCATAGCAATCCTGTCGATAGTCCGATCGGACACCGCAGAAAAGCGACTTCGTTTGCTTTACGCCGAATTTACAAAAGCTCAACAGGGTCAGGCACCGCTCCATTCCGCTGGGATATGCTGCAGCAGGTTGAGCAATTCCTTGGCGGGCTTCGAGAGATCGCTCGACCGGCGGCGCATGATGCTGACCGTCCGTTCTGGAACCGGATTTCCAAAGCGTTTGAACGTTACGCCAGTTTTTGAATGGGAGCGGGCGGCCAGTTCCGGCACGACGGCGATGCCCATTCCTGCGGCGACCATGGCGAGCGCGGTTTCCAACTGGTCGCATTCCAATTTTTGATCAAACCGTGTCAGGCGGCAGACCTTGAGGGTGCGATCGGTCAGGCAGTGACCGTCTTTCAAGTGGATCAAATCTTCCGATGAAAGCTGATCCGGCCGCGGTCCGCGCACGCTGCGAGCTAAGGAATGGCCCGTGGGCAACGCTAGCAACAAGGGTTCGCGGAACAACTCTTTCACGTGCAGCGACCACTTCTTGCGATCCTGATCGAGGACGTCACTGAGAATCGCGAACTCGATTGATCCATCGACAACTTGCTGGATCAGGCCGTTGGTCAGGGCTTCGCGAACTTGAACTTCGACCTTGGGGTAGGCATCGCGGAAGGGGCGCAGAATTTTTGGCAGTAGGTAGGGGGCGAGGGTCGGGATGACGCCGAAAATCACACGGCCTTCGTGAGATTCCCGCCGTTGCTCGAAGCGTTCGCGCAGGCGCCTGGCTTCGTCCAGCAGGCGCTCGGCATGTTCCAGCAGGATTTTTCCTGCGGCGGTGGGTTCGACTCCGCGCGGTTTGCGATGCATCAAGGGCTCGCCGAATTCTTCTTCCAAGGCTCGCAGTTGCTGGCTGAGTGACGGCTGCGCGATGCGACAAACTTTTGCCGCGGTCGTCAGGGATCCTTCCTTGGCGATTGCGACGAAATACTCCAGTTGGCGCAGTTCCATATCGGAATTCTGCGATAGGTAAAACCAATGGCAAGTATTAAAACCAAATAGTTAACCAATCGCATTTCACCTGCTATTTTCCTGGGTAGCAATTTACCCAAACCCAAGCCAACCAATCATGTCTGATCCGAAACAAATGACCACCACCGGCGGCAACCCGATTGCCGACAACCAGAACTCGATGAGCGCGGGGCCACGCGGTCCGTTGCTGATGCAAGATTATCAGCTGATTGAGAAACTCGCCCATCAAAACCGCGAGCGCATCCCGGAACGAACCGTCCATGCCAAAGGTTCCGGAGCATTCGGAACCCTCACCATCACTCATGACATCACCAAATACACCAAGGCGAAGATTTTTGGTGAAGTCGGTAAAACAACCGAGTGCTTGCTCCGTTTTTCAACGGTTGCCGGCGAGCGCGGTGCCGCAGATGCGGAGCGCGATGTGCGCGGCTGGGCTCTGAAGTTTTACACGGATGAGGGGAACTGGGACTTGGTCGGAAACAATACTCCGGTGTTCTTCGTTCGGGATCCATTGAAATTCCCCGATTTCATTCACACTCAAAAACGTCATCCACGCACCAACATGCGCAGCGCGACTGCGATGTGGGATTTCTGGTCGCTCAGTCCTGAGTCACTGCATCAGGTGACGATCCTGATGTCAGATCGCGGACTGCCAATCGGCTACCGCCATACCAATGGCTACGGGTCTCACACGTTCTCGTTCATCAATGCCGATAACGAAAGATTTTGGGTGAAGTTCCACTTCAAGACCCAGCAAGGCATCAAGACCATGACCAACGCCGAGGGCGAGCAAGTCATCGCGAAAGATCGCGAGTCCTCCCAAAAGGATCTCTACGAAGCGATTGAACGCGGAGATTTTCCGAAGTGGGACATGAAGGTGCAGATCATGCCTGAGAAGGATGCGGAAACCTATCACATCAATCCATTTGACCTTACCAAAGTCTGGCCACATGCCGATTATCCTTTGATCGATGTGGGTGTTTTGGAGTTGAATCGAAATCCGGAGAATTACTTCCAGGAAATCGAGCAATCGGCATTTAGTCCATCGAACATTGTTCCGGGTATCGGTTTCTCGCCGGACAAGATGCTGCAAGCGCGGATCTTTTCCTATGCGGATGCCCATCGCTATCGCGTCGGCACCTGGTATGAAGCGCTTCCGGTGAATCGTCCGAAGAGCGGGGTCAACACCTACCACGCAGATGGTCCGATGAATGCGGGCTATAGTCGGTCCAGCGATGCCTACTACGAACCTAATAGCTTTAGCGGACCTCAACAGGACCATCGTTTCGACGAGCCACCGTTGGCAATTTCCGGCGATGCAGACCGCTACAACCATCGTGAAGGCAACGATGACTACACCCAGCCAGGCAACCTGTTCCGTCTCATGAGCAATGAGCAGAAGCGCCAGCTTTGCTCGAACATCGCGGAAGCAATGGGTGGGGTTCCACAATTCATCATCGACCGGCAACTAGCTCATTTCGATAAAGCCGATCCGGCTTATGGCGAAGGAGTCCGGGCTGCGTTGAAATTGACGCAAAACACCAATAACATTTCCGTTCAGGAAGAACCGCTTCCTGCACCAGCAAACGCGTAATCCCCAAATGGCACCGGCGGGGTTTCGCAAGAGGCTCCGCCGGTTTTCGTTCCAATGATGACTGCAACTCTAACTGCTGAGGAGGAGAACCGTTACGCCGAGCTTCAGGCAATGGCGCTTGATGCCGCGCGGAAAGGCGATACGGAAATGCTGCGGCCAATGCTGGATGCCGGCTTGCCGATCGGACTGTCCGATGAAAAGGGCAACAGCTTGCTGATGTTGGCGACTTACCATGGCAACGCTGAAACCGCGCGGCTTTTGTTAGAACAAGGTGCCGATCCCGATCAGCGGAACGATCGACATCAGACACCTTTGGCTGGCGTGGCCTTCAAAGGCTATCCTGATCTTGCCAAACTGTTGGTCGAACACGGGGCGGATGCCGCCGCTGACCAGGGCGGGGGGCGGCGCCCCATCGATTTCGCCGCTCTATTCGGCCACACCGAAATCGTCAGGTATCTGGAATCGGTTTCCGCGTCGCACAAACGGCGACGCTTGGTGTTTCTATCGCGGACAAGTCGTTTGATCCGCAAAATGATCCGCCGCTGAAGTTGAATCAACCGAGAGGAAACTCACCTTCGTCATCGATGCCGTGCCAGCCGAGGCTGCCAAATGCGCGAAAGATGGCGGGGATGGGTTCTCCTGATTCTTCGTTTTCTCCATGCTCAATCGTCGCGCTGCTGCTCAGACCACGATTAGACTCGATGCTGATTACGGTGCGGTAGCCGCTAAGGTGAATCCAATCTCCCCAGGATTTGGCCTCATGGCGTGGTTCGAGTTTCTGTTTACGCAGTGCGGAGAGAACTTCGGAAATCGTGCTGGGGGTTTCTTCTTCGTTTAGCTGGACAACGGTTTCCATGGTAAAAGGTATTAGGGGATGGGTTCTTTTGTAGTTGATGTTGTTAGAGTCGCTTCGCTCAGTTTGCGATAAACACCGCCCTGGGCAAAGAGTTGTTGATGAGTGCCTTGTTCGACCAGTTTTCCCTGATCCAACACGCAGATGAGGTGGGCCTTCTGAACGGTAGAGAGCCGGTGGGCAATGACAAAGCACGTTCGATCGCTCCGCAGATTTTCGAGTGCTTGCTGAACCATCCGTTCGGTTTGATTGTCCAGTGCCGAAGTAGCCTCGTCTAACAGGAGGAGCGGCGGGTTTTTCAGCAGGGCTCGGGCGATTGACAAGCGTTGTTTTTCACCACCTGAAAATCGAATACCGCGCTCACCGGCCACGGTGTCCAATCCTTCCGGCAATGCGCGGACGAAATCGGCTGCATTTGCCGACTGGAGCGCGGACCAGATTTGCTCATCGGTCGCATCGCTTTTGGCTAGCTTCAAATTCTCACGCAGGCTTGCGTTGAAAAGAAAGTTATCCTGGGTCACGTAGCCCATTTGATCGCGCAGCCATTCTTTCGAAAGGTCTTCCAGCGGGACGCCGTCCAGCAGAATTCTGCCGGATGTGGGCTCATAAAACCGGGTCAGCAAATTCAGCACCGTGGATTTGCCAGCTCCAGTGGCACCTACCAAGGCAATGGTCTGGCCCGGTCGCGCGGTTAGATTCAAATGGGAAACGGCCGGGCTGTCTTCCGAATAATGAAATGAAACATCTTCAAATCGGATTTCTCCTTGAATGGTGCTTGGACGGAGCCCTTCTGTTAGATGGCTTTCATCCGGCATGTCGAGGATGGCGAACACACGTTTGGCCGCGACGACTCCTTTTGAAAAGGTTTGGCTGAGCGGATTGATGCGGGAAATGGGATCGAACAAAAATCCCCAGGCGACGAGAAATGAAATCACGACGCCGGGTGAAATCTGTCCGTGCAATGCCCACCAGGCGCCGAAGGCCACCATCAAGATGATTCCGGATTCTGCAATGAATGAAACTGCTGGCCAAACCACGGCTTGACCACGCATCACCGTGAGATGCTTTTCACCGACCTGCAGGGAGGCTTGCCCAAAGTCGTGCAGTGCTTCGGGCTCGACCGTATATGCCTTGATTTGCCGGATGCCAGATAAGTGGTCGTGAAGCAGCGCGTTCAGTGCGGATGAAGCCTCGGAAGATGCACGCCATTTTTTCTCCGAATGGCGGCTCCACCACCAAGTGATCGCGGCGATGAATGGCAGTGGTAGCAGCACAACCAAGGTAAGGCGCCAGGAAAACCAAACCATGTAGCCGATGACGATGAGAAATTGGAGAATGGCGGCGAATGCCTGATCGATGCCTTCCACGATGACCCGATCCATGGTCGGGACGTCATCGGCTACTCTCGACATGATCTCGCCCGAAGAATTCACATCGAACCACTTCACCGGCAAACGTTGGAGTTTTGAATAAAGTTCCAGGCGGATGAGGTGAGTCAGTTTGAGCTCGAGGATGTTGTTGAAAAAAGTCCGCAGGGAAAACAGCAATTGGCGCGCTAGGATCGCTGCAACTCCGATGCCTGCCGTAGGAAGGATCAGATCGGGGCGATTTTGAGCAATGATCACATCGATAAAGCGCATGGTAATTCCTGGTAGGACCAGCACCAGCGAGGTGCAGATCACGGCCATGACCAAGGAGAGCAGACTTCGCCCGGGAAATCGCAGTGTGTGGCGCAGGATGCGGGGGATCATGGTAGCGTTTGTATCATGCAGATCGTTGCTGCCAATGCGGTAATGCAGCATGAGGCTGGAGAATGTTCAGGATTGGCGCTGGGACGATTCCTGATCAAGCTGTCTGGCAGATGCTTTCTGATCCATGGACCTACGCACTGGCTTTGTTTGCGGCGATTTGTATAGGTCTCGCGAAAACGGGCTTTAGTGGAATATCCCTCATCGGTGTTTTCATTTTGGCGGATGTTTATGGAGCGAAGACCTCCGTAGGTGTTGCCTTGCCATTGATGATCGTGGCGGATTTCATGGCCTATCCGGCCTTCATCAATCATGGTTCCTGGAAGCCGGTGTGGAAATTGTTAGGCCCGGCATTGTTCGGAATCTTGGCGGGATGGTTGTTGTTAGGGGCGATCAATGATCACTTGGCGCGTCGTTTGATCGGAGGTTGCATCCTGCTCATGGTCGGTATCCAAGGATTCCGTCGCCTCGATCCGGAACGTTTCGAAAGAGTCGCGCATTCTCGTGGCTTCGGCCTCGTGACCGGAACGTTCGGAGGCTTCGCCTCCATGCTGGCCAATGCTGCGGGGCCTGTCGTTCAACTGTATTTGTTAGGCAAGAACATTCCGAAGATGGAATTGATCGGAATCAGCGCGCGCTTTTTCCTTTTGATCAATCTTATCAAGGTTCCGTTCAATGCCGGGCTGGATTTGATAACGACTGCGAGCTTGGTGGATAACGCGAAGCTTCTTCCGGGCGTGATTGCCGGAGTGATAGCAGGCCGTTGGCTGATCAAGCACGTTCCACAGGCCGTTTTTGCCTGGATGGTGATCGTGTTTTCGTTAGTCGCCGGGCTGCGCTTGTTGATCTGGTGATCAGCGCGGACTATTGATTTGCAGAGTTTTCCAGGATTCCCAAGCCATGAAAATCAAATAGATCGGGAATATCATAAAGCCGACCTGGGAAAGTAAGATCGCTCCTAGCAGGGCAAAGCCGATGCTGATGTAAAGTGTCAGCCGGATACGCGCAGGACCAAGAAGCGCATGAAGTAGCTGACCTCCATCCAATGGAAGAACTGGTAGCAAATTCAAGAGCGCCCAGAATAAGCTGATTTTGTAAAGGACACTGATGAAGAAAGTCAGATTCTGGTTCTCCGTGATCAATGGATTGTTCAAAACCAGGCTGGCTAAGAAGGCGAAGAGTATCTGCAGGCCAGGGCCTCCAGCAGTGACCAGAAAACTTTTGGGCCGCGAAAGAATCCCGGCAGGGTAGGTGGCAAACCCGCCAAAGGTGTGAAGTGTGATCGCGGTGGGAAGTCCGAAGTATCTAACCATCAAGGCATGACCCAACTCATGGATCATGATCGACACAAATCCGGCAAGGACGAACAGGCCAATCAATAAAATCGTGTCCTTCTCGGGGGTGGATGATGGGAGGAAGGACGTTCCCAAAATTGCCATGGTGATCCAAAAGAACGGCTGAACGTTCACGGGGATGCCGAAAATCTTAAAACGAATCATGCGCGGAAAGCCGTAGGTCAGAATGAATTGATGTGCAAGAGCGTGGCGATCATGAGGCTGATCAATCAGGTGCGCACCTGATAACGTCCACTTGACCTGAAGATATTTCACTCGTAGAGAATCGAAATTATCTGATGGGTTCCATTTCTCAGAACCAATTGCATGACTTGACCTCCCTCGACCAAATGATTCCAACAATCTCGATTATTGCCCGCATCGCGGGGCTGGCGGCCAGCGTTGTGCTGGTCTCATGCGGACCGCTCGGAAGTCCGTCCAATCCGCCCAGAGCCCAGCAAGTTATGTATGAGTGGCACGATGATGGCGGGCCAGGTGAGGTTTCTGTCGACATCAGTTTGTCGGAGCAAATCGCACGCTTCAATCGGGGTGGGCAAGAAATTGGTTGGACCTATGTCACGACCGGCAAAGAAGGGCATGCAACGACTCCGGGTAGCTACCAGATTACGGAAAAGATCGTGGACAAGCATTCGAATCGTTATGGTTGGATGGAAAATGCTGCCGGTGAGGTGATCGATGGGGACGCTCGGTATGACGATCCTGTTCCGGCGGGAGCCCGCTACGTTCCTGCTCCCATGCCTTACTGGATGCGCCTCACGAATTACGGAGTTGGCATGCATGGGGGGATCATCCCCAAACCCGGTCAGCCATCATCACACGGTTGCATCCGCTTGCCGCATGATTTTGTCCCGAAGGCATTTGATGCGGTCAAGGTGGGGACACCGGTTAAAATATCCGCCTAACAGGACTTTCCGGGGATGGCATTTGACTTTGGGCCGCCGAGGCGCTTCCAAGTGGAATGCACTACACCTTGAAAGCTGTTCTTTCCGGACTGGCCGCATTCTACGTTTCCACCACGGCTCAGGCGATGAACGTCGGGACGTATAACATTCGTTACGACAATCCGGCTGATGCGAAAGCTGGTAATGGTTGGGAACAACGTGCCCCAGTCATCGCCGGTATGATCCGGTTTCACGGTTTCGATATCGTTGGCACGCAGGAGGGATACATCCATCAGATCCACGATCTGGAAAAGTTGCTGCCTGAGTATGAATGCACCGCTCACGGCCGTGACGATGGAAAAGAGGCTGGGGAGAACATCGCAATCTTTTACCGCGCCGATAAGTTCAAAAAACTCAACGAGGGCTTGTTCTGGTTATCGGAAAACCCGGAACAACCCGGCAAGGGATGGGATGCTGCGCTGCCACGGATTTGCGGCTGGGCGGAGTTTCAGGACAAAGAGAGCGGCAAAAAGTTTTATTATCTCAGCGTTCATTTCGATCACCGCGGAGTGGAAGCCCGGAAGCAAAGTGCGAACTTGCTGATTCAGCGCATCCAGCGGATTGCCAAAAACACGCCGGCCATTCTTTGCGGTGATTTCAATGTGGATCAAACCAGTGAAAGTTACAAAGTCCTCCATGATTCCAGCATTCTGCGCGATTCGTATGAGGTTGCCCCATTGCGGCTCGCGCTTAACGGAACGGCCAATCGCTTTGATGTGAACTCGATGACAGACAGCCGCATCGATCATGTTTTTCTAACCAAGGAGTTTGATGCCAAAAAATATGGCATTCTCACCGATACCTACCGCACTCCAGCAGGCGACCAGACCGGTGAACGTTCTGGAAATTTCCCAGGTGAGGTGGTTTTCAAAAACTACGAAGCCCGTCTGCCATCCGATCACTTTCCGGTGCTGGTCGAGGTCGATTGGAAGTGATTTCTGAAGGTTCCGGCAGGTCGTATCTTACGAAATCAGGATCAATCTGCCGAACCTCGTATTCGGAAAACGATAGAGCCCGCCCGGATTGGTTACCGGGCGGGCACAGTTCTTCCCAATTGGTCAAAGGCGGATTCGCTTATGGCTGGGCGGGAATATAAAGTTCCGAACCTTTGGCCAGGAGGGTTGCATCTGCAAAATTGAGTCCGTTGAGGTCGTTCAAACGTCCAACATCAACACCATACTTGTTGGCGACTTCGCCATAGGTCATTTCTCCATTGACCGTGATGGATCGGATGGCTGGCTGGCCACCCGTTGATTGGGCGGTGGATGTTTTGGCTTCCTGACGGGAGGCTTCTTTGGCAGGTGCGGGGGAAGATGGTGCTTGCGGTGCTGGAGCTGGTGCAGGTTTCTCAGCTTTAGCGATCTGCTGGCTGCTGGTGGCGCGGCCAAGATGCAGCTTTTGACCTGTTCTCAACTGGGAGGCTTTCACTCCAGGATTGGCAGCCATCAGCGTGTCCGTCGACATGCCGTGGGCCTTGGCGATGCTGTAAAAGGTTTCGCCTGGTTTGATGATGTAAATGTCATCCTGATCCGCAGCTTGATGGGATGGAGCGGGAGCGGCGGGAGCAGATGCGTTTTGTGGCGCAGGGCTCGCTTGTGGGATGACGATGACTTGGCCGACGCTGATGAGGCCGGCATTTTTGATGCCGTTGGCTTTGGTCAGCTGATTGACGGTCGTGCCGTATTTGCGAGCGATGGCAGCCAGGGTGTCACCCGAACGAATGGTGTAAGACTGACCTTTTCCACTGGAGGACGGTTCGCTCCGGGTCGAGTCGCTGGGGCCACGCGAGTTTTCTTCAAGGCGTGGTTTCGCCTTTTCACCCGCAAGCAGGCGCAGGTGGGCGTTCTCCTCTTCCAGCTGATGAATCTGGCGTTCCTGTTCGTTGCAAAGGGAGCGGAGCGTTTCGAGCTCGGTCTTGGAAAGTCCGAGAGGGGCGGTGAGCAACATGGCGGAGGCTGCGAGCCAGATCGGGGATTTCATGAGAAGGTATTTTTCAAAATTTATGGTTAGGATCAAGTGAAATTTTACATTTCTTAAGCACTCAAATGCCTTCCGTTATCACGAAAAACAAAAAAGGCAACCCGGTGAAGGGTTGCCTTTTCAGACGAAAACCAAAAAAAATTATTCGAATCTCAGATCATGCACGACCGAGGTAGGAATTGTCTTCGGTCTTCACGTTGATTTTTTCGCCGACGTTGATGAACAATGGAACCTGAACCACGAGGCCGGTTTCCATGGTTGCTGGTTTGTAGACGTTGTTGGCGGAGTCGCCTTTGACGCCTTCGGAGCTTTCCGCAACCGTCATGGTCATGGTGAGCGGAAGATCGATCGACACCACGATGCCGTCGGCAATCAGAAGGGTGTAGACTTGGCCGTCGATGAGATAGTTTTTCACTGGCTCGATCAGATCCTCGAACACCAGCATGTCTTCGTAGGTTTCCGGGTTGAGGAAGTGGTAACCACTGCTGTCCTTGTAGGAATATTCGTGAGGGACTTTCTCGAGCACCACGCCTTCGATCGAATCGTTGGAGGTCAACCGGAGGTTGAATACCTTTTTGGTGGCAACGCTGCGGATCGACATCTGAACGTAGGATGCCATCCGTGGAGGGGTCTTGAGTTCGTGATCGATCACGAGGCAGACCTCGTTGTTGTGGCGGACGGCGTGTCCCTTGCGAAGGTTGATGATAGGAGTGCTAGCCATGGTTACGGGGAAGGAGTGAGTAGGGCGGCGTGCCGCCGGAAGCAAGCCTGAAGAATCCGCACAGGGCAAGGGATGAAACAAAGTGCGAAAAAATTGGGGATGGAGTGCGATCCACCCGGATCAAACACTCCATCCCCGTTTTCCCTCTCCTGTCTGGAGAATGTCAGGCGTCGAGCCGGAGGGCGGCCCGTTGTGCGGCGGTTTTGGCTTCGCCTTTTACGATCGGTTTTGCGGCATCCTCGTGGGTGAGGCGCATGCCGACCGGTTTGGAAACTCCGAATTCCTCCATCGTCACGCCATACATGACGTCGGCGCGCGCCATGGTGCGCTTGGAGTGGGTGACGATGATGAACTGGCTGTTGTCGATGAATCGGTCCAGCACCTTGACGAAGCGGTTGATGTTCGATTCGTCAAGCGGCGCATCAAGCTCGTCCAGCACGCAGAACGGACTTGGCTTGATCATGTAAATCGAGAACAGGAGCGCCACGGCGGTCATCGAGCGTTCCCCACCGGAGAGCAGGGTGATTGATTGCAGCTTCTTGCCGGGCGGCTTGGCGATCACCTCGATGCCGGATTCCAGCGGATCGGACTCATCAAGCAAGGTCAGGTCGGCCTGGCCTTTTTCGCCAAACAGCTCCTTGAACATTTCCCGGAAGTTTTCGCGCACCTGGGCAAATGTTTCCGCAAAACGCCGCTGCGTTTCGGTGTTGATGCGTTCAATCACCTCCAGCAATTCGGTTTTCGACGTTACGAGATCGTCGTGTTGATTGCGGACGAAATTGAATCGCTCTTCCAGTTCCTCGTATTCCTCGATCGCGTCCAGGTTGACCGGGCCCATCGAGTCGAGCTTGCGCTTGATGTCCGCGACGATGGACTCGACGAAATTCCAATCCGGCTCGCCGGTCATTTCACCCGGCAAGGTCACGCTTTCAACCGTCGGGCCAGGGGAGTCGGAACTGGATTCCTCATCCGAATCATCATCTGAAACCTGCTGACGGCCACCGCGCGCTTGCGACGCTTTTTGCGAAGCGATCGAGGAAAGCAGCGCGTGTGCGTCCGGCTCGAATTGTGCCAGCTCGACCTGATGGCGTTCAAGAATCGTGGAGGTGAGGCTTTCGATCCGCAGCTCCAGTTTGGTCACGGCAACTTCCTCGCGACCTTTTTGTTCACTGACGTGCGAATGATCGCGACGAACGTTGGCAAGCGAGGCTTCAGCCTGTTCGATTTTTTCCAGCAACTCGGCCCGGCCAGCGGCACGCGAGTTGATTTCCACCTGCAAGTCCTCTGATTCGCAGCGGTGGGTTTCCACTTCCTCCAGAAGCCGTGAGTTTTCGGCGATCGCGGCCTCAATGCGTTGATCGAACGATGCGATTTCCGTTTCGCGGCGGATCGCGATTTCCCGCAGTTCGGAAAGCCGTGACTCCATCGGCTTTTGCTGCTCCTCAGCAGCCTGCTTGGCTCGGCGCTCCACCGCCAAGGCCGTGCGGAGTTCATTCAAGGCATCGGCAAAATCCTGCTCGCGGCTGCTTGCTGAATCGGCTTCCGATTGCAGGCGGCGCCCCTCATCTTCCAAACTTTCAAGGCGCTCGCGGACCGAGCTCAGTTCGGTTTCCAGATGCTCACGGCTCTCGGCAGCTGCTTTTTCCCGATGGTCCAGATCGCCGCGCTCGCGGTGAATGCTTTCGATTTTCGTATCGAAATTCTCCACCTCACGCGTGGCCAAGCTCAGTTGGCCTTGAAGCGTTGAAAGTTCAACTTTCTGGCGCTGCAGGCGCTCGCGTGACACCTCGACTTCTTCGCGCAGCTGCTCCTGACGCCCTTCCAGATCTGCAACCCGTGCCCGGGCCGCCTCGTCTGCAGCGGTCAAATCCGTGACCTCCGCTTCCAGGGCGCGCACTTCGTTTTGCTGTTCCAACACCGACGTGCTGCCACCAGCGGCCGCGCCACCGCGAACGATGCCCTCGCTGCCGATGAGTTCACCGGCCAAGGTGACCAACGTCACGCCCGCTTGTGATTCGCGAAGCTTCATCGCCGCCGCCATATCCGGCACGACCAAAACTCCACTGAGCAACTTCTCGATGACCTTGGAAATTCGCGAATCGGACTTCACCCGATCCAGCGCCCATGCGACAGCCCCCGCAGGGCAGGCGTTGGGTTTCACGCCGTCGGCGCGACCCACAAATGACTCCGGAAGGACTGCTGCGAGGCCGAGTTTTTCCTCCGTGAGCCGTTGGATGATGGCTTCCGCAATGGCCTGATCCTGCACCACTACTGCTTGCAAATGACTGCCTAAAGCGGCTTCGATTGCGCGAGCACAGGCATTGTCCGCCTCGATGAATGAGGCCAGGACGCCGTGGATTCCCGGTTTGAAATCATCCGGTTTGCCCAGGCCTTTCAGCACATTCTGCGTTCCCTTTTCAAAACCTTCACCACTTTCCACCAACTGGCGAACCGCATCGAGCCGGGCGGAGCGCTGGGCCAAAACTTTATTCGATTCCGTGGCAGCTGCGCGGGCGGTTTCCAATTCGCCACGGGTATCGTGAAATGCCTGCTCTGCGGCCTGGAACGCATCTTCCAGATCTGAAAGCTGTGATCCGGTTTCGTCGACTTCGTTGGCAATCCGTGATTGTTCAGCGCGGCATTCTTCGAGTTCCAGCGATAGCCGTTGTTCTTCGTCGGCCAGCTGGCGGGCGCGCTCGCGATTGCCCTCGAGCTGGGCCATGGCGGATTCGATTTTTGCCTGCATCGTCGCCATCAAGGTTTGCGCACGCGTCGCTTCGCCTCGCGTTTCGCGCAATGCGGACTCGATCCGCTGGCGATCTTCACGGGTCGAGGCAGTCCGGCTTTCCTGTTCTGCCAACTGCAACTCTTGCTCGGCGATGCGGCGGTTCAATTGGTCGAGCGCTTCGTTTGCGGCGACGACTTCGAACTCCTGCTGCGCCAGTTTTTCACGGGTCGATGCGATGTCCTCGTGGTTTTGGCGAATGCGCGATTCCAGTTCGGTTTTGCGCTCCTCATTGAAGGCCATGCGCCCTTCCGCGGAAGTCAGCTGGTTGCGATGTTCGTTGAGTTGTTGCCGCAGTTCAGCCAGTTCGCCTTCGAAAAGCCGGGCAGCCGCGCGGGCCTCCTTCACCGCTTCCTCCTTGGCCGGCAGCTGCATTTCCAACTCGGTATCGCGAACTTCCAACGAACGGATCGAGTTCCGCAATTCATCGCGCTCAGCCGTGAGCTCGACGAATTTCTTGTGACCGAGGTGGGTGTCCAGCACCCGGACATCCGCTGCCAGTGCTTGATAACGGCGGGCTTTGGCAACCTGCCGCTTGAGCGAGTTCATCCGGCGCTCCTGCTCGGCCAAAACATCGGACACCCGCAGCAGGTTGGCCTCGGTGTATTCCAGTTTGCGCAACGCTTCCTTTTTCTCGCGCTTGAATTTGGTGATGCCTGCCGCTTCTTCGAAAACCGCCCGGCGTTCTTCCGGTTTCGACGAAAGAATCTGGTCGATCTGGCCCTGAGCCATGATCGAGTAGGCGGTGCGGCCGATCCCGGTATCCATCAGCATGTCATGGATGTCCTTCAGGCGGCAAAGCGTGTTATTGATCCGATATTCGGAGCGGCCATCCCGGAAAACCCGGCGTGTGATGCCAACTTCGTTGAAATCGACCTTCAGAGGTCCTTCGCAATCGGCCATCGTCAGAGTGACCTCCGCCATGCCGAGCGGTTTGCGTTTTTCAGTTCCGTTGAAAATGACGTCAGCCATTTCTCCACCGCGCAATGCCTTGGCGGAAGTTTCGCCGAGCACCCAGCGGATTGCATCCACGACATTCGATTTGCCGCAACCGTTCGGACCGACAATGCCGGTCACGCCCTTGGCGAACTCAAAGGTGGTCTTGTCGGCGAACGACTTGAAGCCGTGGATCGCCAGTGTTTTCAGATACATGCCGGACAGGAAGGTTAGAGGTTCAGCCCGCGAGGGAAAAACGGGCAACCCGGAGTGTATCGAAACTTCGGGCCTTCGCAACGAAAGAGAGCGGAAACGACTAAATGTGGTATGATACGGAGGGTTATGGTGGTAGATATAGTATGTTGCGATGATTAAGAACCACGAAATAATCTGCAGAATCGGACAGGTCTGCGACTTTGATATTGCTCAAAGACTTCGGTGTCCTAGTCTGAATCGATGATTTCAAGCCCACGGATCGGGAGATTGCGGATAATTTTCGTTTCGATTTCGGTGGTTCTGTTGGCTGTCAAAGCGAGTGCGACCGTTTTGAAGCCTATGATGCACAGATGCCCGGTTTGTGGTTCAGAATCGGTGTTTATGGGTTTGTGCAGCTATTCCCGTTATGGACCTGCAGCGCGTGATCTTTCCGACAATCCATCGATCCTCTATGGTAGCGTAACTATTTGTCCGGCTGATCTTTTCGCGGGAAGCGAAAGCGATTGGGAATCGGTCGATCAGGAAACAAAATCCAAGCTGCGAGAATTTCTCGATCACCCGGCCTTGCATCTGAGTGAAGCGGAGAAACATGCGATCTCTGGGCATGAGGAAGCATTTCGGCGGAGTCAGTGGTTCGACGAGTTATGGGCGCGAACCTGTGGCGAATTTTTACCAACCAACGAGCGTCGACAGTTAATGCAGAGCAGGAGGCTCCAGGCCATTGGAGCGTTCCAGGAGGAAAATGGCACGCTTGAAGATTGGCAGCAGGAATTGAGAAAAATTGAACTGGAAAAACTGATTGCTGAGCTGAAACAAGCGGCGAGCGCCAACTGGCCGAGCCAGGATGAGAAACGGATATTTGCCTACCTCCGCGCCGAATTCACCCGGCAGGCGGGACGGAATGCCGAAGCGATCGAATTATTCGATCAGGTCGCCGCGGTGGAAAAGGAATACAGGGCGAGCGATGAGGCTGATGGACTTGAGTGGATTTCCAGTTGGGCGGAAGAACAGCGACTGCGCGCAAGTCCTGTTGCGAGTCAGCCGGACGAGCTTTTGAAATGCATCATCCCAGAGTTGCCTGATCCGCAGGATGAGGCTACTCAACAAGATCCAAGGTGGTCACGGCATTGGGTCGCTGTAGATATTTTAGCGAAAAAAGCTGTAGCGGGTGAGGTTGATTTCCAGGCTGCACTCTGGGAGTTGCTCGATCGTCGAACAGACAGGTTCACGGCTCTCATCCATATGTCGAAAGCTGATTTCTCGTTGCTGGGACAGAAAGATTCACGATGGAATGATTGGTTTCAGGAAATTCGTGTCATGTCGGATTCTGAAGCCGGTGAACTCAAGGCAAGATTGTTTGAGAGCGAAAGCGAGTCTTGGAGAAAACAGATTCTACTGCCTGCAGTAAGACGACTAGGAGCGAACGACGATCCATTTTCACTACCGGTTTCACCAGATGGCAAGTTGGCGGATTCTTCGACTGATCATGAGGCTTTAGCTAACGAACTAGCGGAGCTGTGGAAGGATAGCTTGCCAGAAGATCGGGCCAGTATCGCTCGTGTGTTGGTCCACCTATTGCGCGTCACGGATGAGATTGCGGAGACGCCAGAGCAACCATGGAAAACATTACTGATCCAATTGGCCGAAGTGGAGGAGGGGCAGAATGCCATGATAGAGCAACTTGGCCAGCCTTGGAAAAGTTCTTTCTGGAAGTCGGTTTGTGCTTACCTGGCAGGAGTTTCCGACGCAGATGAGGTTTTGATCACAGACGCTTTTGTTGAAAAGGCGGGCTCAGAGTGGATTTGGCGTTTGCTCGCGGCTAAGCACGATCCGGTATGGATGGATAGGGCAATTGATCAGCTCCAGGCCGATGGATGGGAATCGATCACTGCCAGCTCTTATCTCTTCGGACTGGATCAACCGAAAGCGGCTGATGCCTTGGAGGCATTTGCTGAGAAATCCAAAACTCCAGATCAAACCAAAACCCGAGATGCTGCTCTCGAAGAGGTGAGCCTGATACAGTTGCGCATGATCGAAGAAAGACGGACAGAAAGGCGGCTGAAAACGCTTCCTATCCGGTGACGATGGCGAGGAATCAATCGTCGTCCGCGCGAACGTAGGATTTGGATTCTTTGGAGCGTTGGGCGCTTTCGATCACGTTCAGAGCGTGGTTGCCAATGGCTTCGAGGTGATTGTTGATCTCGGTATAAAGCATTTCCGTTGGCACCTCGCCTTCGGATTGCATGCGGCGCATTGCGCTCTTGTTGTGCTGCTTGCGGAGTTGATCGATGCGATCTTCCAGGCGATTGGCGTTTTCGAACATTTCGGCGGTGACGCCGGAGAGCGCGTTGGTGCAGAGGTCGAGGATTGCGCGGACCTGGGTGCAAAGCGAACTGAGCTCGCGATGGCGGTCATCTGAAAACTGGTGGCCTTTTTCGTATTTACGCTGAACGACTTTGACCAGGCGATAGATCCGGTCGGAGGCTTCCTCGTGCTCTGAAACAATGCGCAGCATGGAGGTGATCTGATCGGCATTTCCGGGACCAACTTCGCGCGCGGAACACTGGATCAGGTAGGAGGTGATGTCGTGCAAAAGCAGGTCGCAGTCATCTTCCATTCGCTTTAGTCGGACGACTTCCGATGATAGGTCTTCGTGCGGATTATTCAGCACGTTGACAAATCCATCGAACATCTGGGAGGTGATGGTGTTCATCCGCTTGGTTGCGGTCTCGGCTTCTGCAAGATTCAGCTCACCCAGATCGACCAGACCTTGGGAGATGTATTTCAGGCGGACATCGCTCGCATGCGGCGATTTATCGCGAACCCACCATTCGACCAGTTTGGCGATCTGTGGGATGAATGCAACCAGCAGGCAGATGTTGGCAAAGTTGAATGCGGAGTGGAAAATGGCAGTGGCGAATCCGATTTCCGATTTATGGGCATCTCCAGCTGCAGAGGGGAAATGGTCCTGCAGGTAGCCTGCAAGATGCCACGCCATCATTGTGAAGGGCTTGAAAATGATCAACATCCACAGCACGCCGATGACGTTGAAGGTGAAGTGGGCACGCGCTGCACGCCGGGCGTTCACATTGGCTCCCAGAGCGGCAAGCCAAGCGGTGACGGTGGTTCCGATGTTTTCACCAAGCACGATTGCCGCTGAATTCCGGAACACCAGCATTGGATCGCCGACGTCACCCAGCCAGCCGTTGAGAGCGCAGGTCATGGTGATGGCCATCGCGGCGGATGACGATTGGACCATCAGCGTAAGAATGATGCCGCCGAATAGATAGAGTAGTGTGGATGCCATCCCGCGCCCACCCATCCAGGTGACCACATTGCGGATGGTTTCTGCGGTGCCAGGGTCGGTTTTGATCAGTTCCCGGAGATCCGGGACCGAGTCCTTCAGCAGTCCGAGGCCGAAAAACACGAGCCCGAATCCAAGCAGCGTCTCGCCCCAACTTTTTCCCTTGTTCTTGCCGATGAAGAGGAAAGGGAGGCCGATTCCGATCAATGGCAGAGCGACGCTGGATACATCAAACTTTCCGACCATTGCCACGATCCAAGCGGTGACCGTGGTTCCAAGGTTCGCGCCCATGATGACCCCGATCGATTGAACCAGAGTGAGCAAGCCAGCGTTTACAAAGGAAACGACCAGAACCGTGGTTGCAGAAGAGGATTGGACCAGCGATGTGGTGAAAAATCCGGTGGCGATGCCGCTGAAGCGATTGGTGGTAAGGCCGGCAAGGGCAAGTCGAAGGCGTTTGCCAGCGACCCGCTGGACTCCCTCCGACATGATTTTCATGCCAAACAGGAAAACTCCGAGAGCTCCAAGAACCTGGAGCAAACCGAGGATGACTACGTGAATCGGGACAGAGGCGAGGACAAGCATGACGCGTGACGAAGTCGTCACAAATCGCGTGACGGGACCAGAAAAAACGCCCTTTTTACTCTCAGATATTCAATCGGATCAATGCCCCATGGGGTGATGGGGCATCTTTAAACCGAGCGAAAAGGCGAGGGGAATTCCAGGATTACTGGAAAAGCTCGCGAGCGGTATAGGCCATGCCCACGGCTGCAGCTGCGTCTCCACCGATTGCCCACTGGAACTGGGTGGTGATTTTTTCCGGATCCAGCGGGCTGCGCAGGTAGACCGGCCAGGCGCGATCCTTGAAGCCATCCATGATCCATTCCATGTAGAGATCGCGGAAAGAGGTCTCGGCGAGTCCGCCGCCAATGACAACCAAGCCCGGATCGAAGACTCTCACCAGATCGGCAATCGCATAGCCGAGGATGAAACCCTGTTGCTTGAAGATACCAACCGCCAGAGGATCACCCTTTGCCGCGTAATCCCGCAGCTGGAATGCTTTTTCTTCAATCGTGGTATCACCTTGATTGAGCGGATGGTCGGCATTCTCAGGTTTTGCCAATTCCAAACCGACGCGGCGACGCAGGGCGACGAGAGAAACCCAAGCTTCGGCGCAACCCTTCAAGCCGCAGGAGCATTGAGGTAGTTCGCCATCATCTTCACGAAATGGCACGCTGATGTGACCGACTTCCAAAGCCAGGCCGTTGGCACCTTCGTAGCTGCGACCGCCCGGGAGAACGAGTCCGCCACCCAAGCCGGTGCCTGGTGCGATCAGAAGGAGGCTGCCGAGGTGCTTGAGCCGCAGTGCGTATTCACCCAGAGCCGCTGCGTTGCCATCGTTGGTCATGAAAACAGGAATGCCGGTGCGCTCCATGTATTTGCCACGAATGTCAGTGCCGACCCAATCGTCGCCTAAATTGGCACGCCCCCAGATCACGCCATCGCTGCTAGGTGCTGGAACGTCAAGTCCGATGCCGCGCACCGCTTCTTTGGTGACGCCTGCGTTGGCGGTGAGTTGATCAATAGCGCTGTCCAGTTGGGCAAAGGTCGCTTCGTAGCCGTTTTTCACATGGCTGCGCACCTCGACAAGGTCTCCGACCTGTTCCCCGTTCGAATTGACGATCACGCTTTTTACGGTGGTGCCGCCGATGTCAAGGCCGACGAAATAGGAGGGAAGATCTGCCATTAGATGTTTGTTTCAGGGTTTAACGAATCATGTTTTTCCGCCTCGGGACTGTCAAGGCCACGGCTCATTATTACGGATCTGTAAAATTTCGATTCGCGGATCTGAAGAAAGCATGTTACAACACCATGGTGAGACGTTTCACACTTTGCCTCCTCCTTTTCCCGCTTCTTTTATTAACTCTGCAATGCCAACAACTTGGCCCGCCATCGGGCACGAGTGACAGCTGGTCGAAGCAGAAGTCCGTCTCGGCGACTCATAGCTCGCCAGCATCGATGGCGGCGATGATGCGGCAGGTTAATTTGAAGGTGGATATGGTTCCGGCCGGAACTTATGGGCGGAAAGTGGTCCGGCCGATGATTCCACGCTACATCACGATTCACAGCACCCAGAACTACACGGCGGATGCAGAACGTCACGCCCTCGCCCTCAAACGTGGAGCGCTGCGCTCAGCGATCCGGAAAGGCGGCAACCGCATCGGTTTCCTCATTTGGCATTTCACGGTGGATGATCACGTCGCCATTCAACACATGCCCACCAGTGAACAGGGCGAACACGCGGATTTCGATGGCCCGGGCAATCGCTATTCGATCGGCATCGAAATGTGCGAACAACGCGGATCAAATTTGGCCGCGACTATCGACCGGACAGCCAAGCTGACTGCGGTGTTGATGAAAAAGAACAACATTCCGCTGAAAAACGTCGTGCCGCATTACCATTGGCCACGCAACGGAAAGAATCCGCCGAACAAAAACTGCCCGCATTTCCTGATGGATAATGGCAAGCCCGGGAAGAAGTGGCAGGCATTTCTCGGTCGGGTGAACTTTTACTATCAAAAACTCTGAGCATCGGATTTTTTCGTGAGATGTCTCATGTCGATTCCTGCGGAAGCCCGGGCAACCGCGATACCGAACTGAATCCCGACGTTTTTTATGTCTGCCAGCGCTGCACCGCGTGCTGCAAATGGCCGGGTGATGTGCGGATTGAAGAGGATGAAATCGCCCCCATCGCGCAGCATTTGCAGCTTTCGGAAATGGATTTTATTTCCCGTTACACCCGGCTGAGAACGAATCGCCAGGGGCTCTCGTTGCTCGAAAAAGAGAACCACGAGTGCATCATGTTAGATGGCAATTCGTGTCGCATTCACGCGGTGAAGCCCTCCCAATGCGGGGGATTCCCGAATAAATGGAATTTCCCCGGCTGGCGCGAAGTTTGTGAAGCAATTCCGGTTCCGCGAGTGGCGCCGGGAATCGATCCGGTCTAGCAATTGCCAGGTGCGGAAGATCATCCATATCGACATGGATTGTTTTTACGCAGCGATCGAGGAACGTGAGAACCCGTCGCTGCGCGGAAAACCCGTGGCTGTCGGAGGCAGCAGTCGCCGCGGCGTGCTTACCACGGCGAACTATGAAGCCCGGAAATACGGGTGCCGCTCGGCGATGCCGGTTTTCAAGGCACTCGAGCTTTGTCCGCATCTGATTCTCGTGCCGGTTCGGTTCGAGCTCTACCGGGCGGCAAGCGCGCGGATTCGATCGATCTTCAGTCGTTTCACCGAATTGATCGAGCCGTTGTCATTGGATGAAGCCTACCTGGATGTTTCTCACTTATCGACTAGCAGCGCGGCGATTGCTCGGGAAATCCGGGCTCAGATATGGGAGGAAACCCGATTGACCGCATCCGCCGGGATTGCCTCTAACAAGATGCTGGCGAAGATCGCGTCCGATTGGAACAAGCCGAACGGCCAGTATGAAGTGACCGAGGAAAATCTTTCTGCGTTTGTGACTGCCCTACCTGTCGGCAAACTGTGGGGAGTCGGCAAAAAATCGCGCGAGAAACTCGCTGAAATGGGAGTCGAAACGTGTGCCGATTTGCAGAAATTCGAGAAGGTGGAACTCGCCCGCTTATTCGGCAAATGGGGCATCGAACTTTGGAATCTGTGCCGTGGGATCGACGACCGAGCCGTCTCCCCGGAAAGAACCCGCAAATCGGTGAGCAGTGAGCGGACGTTTGCTGAAAATCTGCTTTCGCTTGAGGATCTGATCCCACCGATGCGCCGCCTCATTGCGGAGGTGGTTGAAGAAATTTCGCTGAAGCACTCGGATCGCGAAATCAGGTCGTTGGTCGTGAAGCTGAAATTCGCCGATTTCGAGCGAACTACGGCAGAACGTGCGGGAAATATTCCGGATCCGGAGATCTATGAAGAGCTGGCTGCTGAAGCGTGGAAACGGGGACGGGGACGCCCGGTGCGCTTGATCGGAGCTGGCGTTCGCTTCGCGGATCGCAAAGACGAAGAACAACTCGATTTGTTTGAGGGACTCGCTTAGCGCGGCGGGGCTGTTTGGTTGAGCCCGCCAGCGCCATGTGTTTCAGGTCTGCGGATTGAGCACGACCCGGACTGCTCATGCATTGCTGCCGTCAGGTGCCGAGATATTGATCTTCGGCGGCTCCGGAGTTTTGTCCGATTGGACTTTTTCCAAAGATGAGGTGATCACCCAGCCGCGGGTTTGGGTGGCGAAGGACACGTAGGACCAGCGCCCGCTTTGGTGCAGGATTCGGCAGAGCGATCCGGGAGGGGCATGAATCACGGTAGGTGAAGTGCGTGCGGCATCGGTGTGAGCAACGACGTCCTTGTCGACCACCACGGCTTGTTCAGCGATGGGGGCAAACTTGGCTTCATCTGGATAATATTTCCAACCAACGGCACCAATCAGGAAGAGCAGAGGGGCGATCACGAATGCAGGGATCGCGGCCATACGCAGCTTGGAGGTCGGTTGGGTGGCGGGAAATACCAGAATGGCCAGGATGCAGAGCCAGATACCAAGCCAGAAGGTGCCCTTCCAGGTGTTGAGAGAGACTTTGGAGAGCTGATATTGAAATTGCTGATGGTGAACGGTGATGGCCCCGTATTTCCGCTCAATGAATCGTAGATTTTGTTGAGCTTCCGGGTGAGTGGCATCCCGATTCAGGGCACGGCGATAGTAAAGTGCGGCATTTCCGGGCGAACCGAGGCGATAGCAAGCATTGCCAATATCATACAGAACGTCGGCACTGAGAGATTTGTAATCGCCCGCGCCGAGCCAAAGTTTGATGGCTTCCTGATAATCTGCGGAATTGTAGGCCTGAGCAGCCTTGTCGCTCACGGATTCCGCCGCATTTGCAGGTTGGACGGTAGCTCCGACTAAAAACAGAAGCGCGATGGCTAGAGCGAATTTTCGCAGCTGTTTGACGATCTCTGATTTTCTCGATGAAGAAAGTTCGGCGTCAGTTGGCTTTTCCGCGCGGAAGCAAATCTGATCGCGCTCGGCAAGAATCTGTTGGATTTCCGGTTCCTGGACATTGCCCAGCCAGCGCTCCACGAAGCTTCCGGCGGCTTTGAGAAATCCGAAGCTGTCGGTATCTTTCATGCGGTCAAGTTGTTGCAGTTCTTTCTTCTTCGCCTCGGTATCCGGATGAGTTTGCAGTTTCGATGCCACCTTGTGCCATGATGCCTTAACGATCAGACCAAGAGTGAGCAGAGCTCCGATCAGGTGAAGACTCCATCCGGGCAGCGAAAGACCACCCGGCATGGTGAGTTGGGCTGGCTTGATCAGGCCGAGAATGTCCGACATTTGCTCCACGGGCATCGGCAGCGCCTGGGGTGGACCAGCCAGCGTGCCTCCGGGATTGGTGGATGGGAGGATCTTTAGCGGAATGGGCTGGGTGGTGACGGTTTGATATTCGGCAGTGCTCGGGTTGAAATAAACCAACCGGAATGGGGGAATCGATGGCTTGAGCTCCAAAGGGCGGAGCATTTGCTGATAAGTTACGGTGCCATTCAGCTCCCGGCGTTCATCGCCACGTTGATTGCTGACCGCGTCATAAACTTTCCATCCGTCGCTGTCCTGCAATTCAGGGGCTTGCAGAGTATCCAGATTTCCGCTGCCGGTGACCGTGAGTTCCACGGACAATGGCTCGCCTTCATGCAGCTCGGTTTGGGTGGTTGTGGCAGCGATCGAAAAATCTCCGATGGCATTGCGGAATCCGTCAGGTGCACCTTCGGGAAGCGGGACGACGTCCAGTGCGAGTGTAGGGATGTCCAGCGTTACCGGTTCGTAGCTCCGCCGTGCGAACGGATCCATCATGAGCTGGACCGTCGTCAAACGAACGGTTGCAGGGCCAATTTCGACACGCCCGGTCCGGGTGGCGGTCATGGTGCTTGGGTAGGTCCGTCCACGGTATTCGACCCCGCGCAAGCTGATCTGGCTCGGCATTTCAGAAAGCTGGTAACGCCAGGCGGCGACCCCGTCCCGCTTGAACTCTGGAACGCCCCAATCCTGAACAACCGACGCGAGATCACTCGGTACGTAGAGTTTGATCTCACTGATCATGGTTTCGCCCAGATACGGGTGGTCCCGGAGCGACATGAATGCGGCAGCGTAGTGGAACGAATGACCGTTCACTTCGGCATCTGCCCATGGTAAGGTGTTGGGATCAAATACCTGGAACTCGATCGGCTTGGATTGCTGCTTTTCACCGCTGACGCTGATTTCGATCGGCGGAATCGTATAGGTGCCGTTGGTGTAGCTGGTGATGCCATATTGGAAGACGTATTCCAGATTGCGTCGGTTGCGTCCGGGAATCCTACCGCTGCCCATCGCACGGAATCCAACCTGAGGTATTTTGGGAACGACTGGCGGCACATCCGGGTCACCTCCAGAGATGCGGATTTCAAAAATTCCCTGTTCTCCCTGAGCGAGGAAATGAGTGGAGATGTCGGTCGTGATTTCCGCGCTGGCGAGCGTGGATACCACCCAGCTGACGGCAAGAAGCGGCAGCAGGAACGGAATATGGAGTTTTCGTGTGATCATCGTTACCAATCTTTCTCGGGAGAATTTTCTCTGTAGCGGCCTGGGTTTAGCGGCCCTTTTTCTAAGTCGGAGTTTTCTTTCAACAGACGACGGGCCCGTTCTTCGGCGGACTCATTGGGATCGCCCTTGTCCTTACCGTCCTCGCCGTCTTTATCGTCTTTCTTCTTATCGCCGTTGCCGTCTTTGTCGGATTGTTTATCGCCTTTGCCGTGATTGCCCTCCTGATCTCCATTTCCATTCTCGCCATCGGGGTTATCACCATCATCACCTTCACCTTCCTGGGGTGGCCCTTGGCCGGGAATGATTTGAGGCATGGCTTGCTTCGCCTTTTCCTGCTCTTCCTTCAGAATTTCCTGAAGTTTTTTCAGGTAAATCATGGTCGTTTCGCTGTTGTGACGAGCACGGGCATTGCCCGGATCATCGTCGAGCGCGGAGCGGTAGTGGCGGATGGCATCTGCCCAGTTCGCCATCAGTGAGTCGATCCGGATGAAGTCCTGAGTGTCGCCCTCATCCTGCAGATCACTTTTCTGCATCGCGGCCAAGCGTTTGAGCACCAGCTCTTTGAATTTATTCAGATCCGGCGGCTGTTGGGATTCTTCCGGATAGGTTTCGTCTGCCAGCCCTTGCCAACCTAGCTGGAACAAGGTGTTGCCCATGCCGATGTGGCCACCGGCGCGGACCTTTGGATCGTCCGATAATAGCGACTGGCTGAATGCGCCACGTGCGGAACGGAAATCA
Source organism: Luteolibacter pohnpeiensis (assembly GCF_016595435.1). GTDB lineage: Bacteria > Verrucomicrobiota > Verrucomicrobiia > Verrucomicrobiales > Akkermansiaceae > Luteolibacter > Luteolibacter pohnpeiensis. The sequence continues at coordinate 24,550 of NZ_JAENIJ010000019.1, read as the reverse complement.
TCTCCTCGATACGCCGCTGTGCCTTCACCCACGCGAAATTTCGCAGCCTGTTCCCGATTTGTGGACTCATCGGCCAGCTTTTTGTAATCCTTTTGAGCTTCCTTGAGCTTGCCTTGCTTCAAGGCTTGCTTGGCATCCTTCACCTCATCTGCCCGGACGGGTTGGTTGCTGAAGAAAAGCAGTCCAAAAACCAAGGCGGCGGTTGCGGTCATGGTGTGGGGTTTCAAGGCACGCCAGCGGGTGCCGAGGACGACCGAGAGAATCAGGAAAATGATGCCGGGAAATAGCAACCACTGGTAATACTCGACAATCACCCGGCGCTCGCGGCCTTTCAGCTCGAAGGTATCCATCTGCTCGACGGTAGCCGCCACCATTTCCGGAATATTGGCACCGGTTCCTGCGATGGCATGGCGGCCATTGGTGCCGTTTGCTAATTTTTGCATCACTTCATTATGCAGCACGCTGAGCACCGGCTGACCATTCCGATCCAGCATTCGATTGTTCGGATAATCGGGATTTGGCACGAAACCACCGTCATCGGTGCCGATCCCGATGGAGAATATGCAAACACCGGCGCGTTCAGCTTCCTGAATCAGTGAGTCGACCTCACCTTCGTTTTCCTCGCCATCGCTCAGGATGACGAGCGTGTTGTTGTTCTGGCCTGTCTGCTTGAGAGTTTTGATCGAAAGCTCAAGTGCCTTGGTGAGATTCGATCCTCCTTCAGGTGGCCAGGTTTCATCGATTTGCTCGACGGTCTCGCGAACGGCTTCGTGATCGACAGTGAGAGGGGCATAAATATTGGCTTGCCCGGCAAATCCGATCAGTCCGATGCGGTCGTTGTTCAGTTTTTCCAACAGCTCGTAAATGATGACCTTTGCCTGGCCGAGTCGATCCGGTTTGACGTCGGTCACACGCATGCTGCGCGACAAGTCGAGGGCAATCAGCACGTTTCTTCCCTGGGCGGTTTCGGTGCGTGTTCCGGCATCACCTTGCGGGCGACTCAGCGCGCCGATGAGACAGGCGCTGCCAGCGAGAAGCAGGAATAGCGAGACCCAGCGGGGAATACTGCTGCTGCGGCGAATCAGCGCTCCCCGCAGCCGGGGTGCGACGAAGGCATCCCAATGACGTTTGCGAAGGCGAAACACCAACAGTGCCAGAACTGCAAACAGCGGAAGCAGCAGGAGCAAGAGGAGCCAGGCTGGATGTGCGAGCGTCAACATGGATTAGGCAGAAGGTGGCGGGTTCAAGGTAATCAGCATGGCGGCAAGCAGCGCCAGCAGGACTGCCGCTCCGGTAAACCAAGAACAGAGCTCGATGTCGTCGATCGTGGTGAAGCTCTTGGTTTCGGTTTTCTCCAGTTTATCTATGGATTTGAAGGTATCCTGAAGCGCGGTCAGGTCTTGCGCCCAGTAATCTTCACCGCCGGTTTTCCGGGCGATTTCCTTCAGAGTCGGAAGGTCAAATTCCTGCCGCGGAAAGCGTTGGATTCCACGTGAAACCCGCCCGTCTTTGGTGCCGATCGCTACGGTGTAGATTTTGATGCCCAGGGTTTTGGCGTGTTCTGCTGCTTCCAAAGGGGAAATTTTTCCGGAGTTGCTGGCGCCATCGGTGATCAAAACGATGACCTTGCTCGCGGATTCCCGCTCATCCAGTCGCGTGGCGGATGCCGCGATGGCGGAGCCAATGGCTGTGCCTTGTTCCTGAACCGAACCGGTTTCACGGTCATCATTCAGTTTCAGGTTTTTCAAGCCGGCGCGGACCCAATCGTGATCCAGAGTGATCGGGCTTACGGAAACAGGCCGCCCGGCAAATGCAACCAGGCCCAGGCGGTCATCAGTCCGGCGATTGATGAAATCGTCCACCACCTCCTTGGCCGCGTCGATCCGCTTCAACGGCATCCCATTCTGGCGGAAATCGTCGATGTCCATGGAAAGCGAAACGTCGAAGGCGATCATGATGTCGATGCCGCTCGCCATCCGGCTTTCATAAACATTGCGCCAAACCGGGCGTGCCATCGACAAAACCGCGGCGGTCAATGCGAGAATTGCCAGAGGAAAGCCATAACTCCAGGCGGACTGACGGACGCGCCGACCCAGGCTGACCAGCACTCCGAGATTGGGGAAGGTCACTACGGCTTCAGCACCGCGGCCCCGGCGCAAAATCGGCAGGAACGCGACGGGAATGAGCAGGAACAACCACCAGGGTTGGGAAAATCGAAAATGTTCAAAGAACGCGTTCATGGTCGGAATCCGGCGTGAATGGTTTCGAGAAGTTGAGCACCATCGTTGACGACGCCTTGCGGGTCCACGTCCGGGACCTCAGGTGCGTATTTCAACGCCGCTAATTGTTGGAAACCATCACCGCAGGCAGATCTGGCGGCTGGAGTCAGGCGCTCAAGGCTATCCCGGCGGGTGACGAACTCCTCATGGGTTTCGAACAAAGCGGGATCATTGGTCGCTTCCGCAAGATAACGCCGCAAGATGAGCGAAACCTGGATGGCCGCATGCCGGGCGTGCTCGACCTTAATCCCGCTGATGGCTTTTTTCGCCTTCTCGTAAGCTTCTTTGCGGCGATTGATAACCGCTGCGGACTCCTTGGTGTTCTTGCGGAAAATCAGCCAGCCGATGAGCAATAAAATCAGGACGGCGGCAGCGATCAAGGGCCAAACAGGCGGGGAGGCATCCGGCAATAACGACTCCGGTGACACTGGCTCCAGCAAGCGGAGATCTGGCGTTTTTTCTTCCATGAAATAAATTATCGGGCGCGTTTGCGGCTCCGGCGTTTCAAGAGTTGGTGCAGGGCTGGGAGCATGTCCTCGTCGGTTTGCAGGGAGGCGGAATCAATCCCGTGCTTCTTGAGAATTGCCGCCACGCCTTCGGCTTGTCGTTGCATCAGGCGGCGATAGCTGTTGCGGAGATTCTGGTTGTTGGTGTTGACCAGCGTCTCGAATCCCGTTTCCGGATCGATCATGACGACCTTGCCCGCTCGCGGCAGCCGGGCTTCCAGCGGATCGGAGACTTGCAACGCCACCGTTTCGTGCTTTTTCGAAAGCTTGCCCAAAGGCTTGTCAAGCGGGTCCGAATAGAAATCGGAAATCATGAACACCAAGGACTTGCGGCTGAGTGTCCGGACCAGAAAGTTGCAGGCTTCCGCGATGGAAGTGCCTTGTCTCTTCGGCCTGGCGACCAGGATTTCACGAATCATCCGCAGCAAGTGGCGGCTGCCTTTTGCCGGAGGAATGTAGAGCTCGGTCTCTTCAGCGAAGAGCAGTAGGCCTACCTTATCGCCATTTTGCAGCGCGCTGAATCCCAAAACGGCGGCAGTTTCCGCGGCCAGCTCGCGTTTGCTGAAATTCTTGCTGCCGTAGTCGGCTGAGCCGGAAACATCGACGGCGATGACAACCGCGAGTTCACGCTCCTCACGGAATTTGCGCACGAACGGTTGGTTCATCCGCGCGGTGACGTTCCAGTCGATAAACCGGACTTCGTCACCGTGTTGATATTCCCGGAAATCGTCGAAATCGAGCCCCTGACCGCGGAAGGATGAGAGGTATTCGCCCGAAAATGACTCGCGAACCAGACGCCTGGCCTTGAGCTCGAGCTTGCGAACCCGGCTCATCATTTCCTCGATCTGTTGCTCGGAAAGCATCGTTCGTAGAGATTAAGGGACGGGAACTTTGGCGAGGATGCGCTCGATGATGGTATCGGTGGTCATTTCTTCCGCTTCAGCTTCGTAAGTGAGAAGGATCCGGTGGCGCAGAACATCGAGCGCCATGTCCTTGACATCCTGTGGAGTGACGAATGCCCGACCTTGCATGAAGGCGCGTGCACGTGCGGTCAGCGCCAGGTTGATGGTTCCGCGTGGTGAAGCACCGGCGCGGACGAGATTTTTCAATGGAGCATCGACATGCACCGGGAAGCGCGTGGTGTGGATGATCTGCACGATGTATTGGCGGACCGATGGGTCGAGGTAAACCTGGTTTACCAGCTCGCGGGAGGCGGCGACCTGCTCAGGCGTTGCGACTGTCTTGGTGTTGTAAGGCGGAACTGAAGTCGCCATCCGGTCGAGAATCGTCAGTTCTTCGTCCTTGGTCGGGTAGCCGACGGTGACTTTGAGCAGGAAGCGGTCGAGCTGCGCTTCGGGCAGTTGGTAAGTTCCTTCCTGATCGATCGGGTTCTGGGTCGCCAATACCAGGAAAGGCTGGGGCAGCGGGTAAGAACGGTCGCCGAGAGTGACTTGGCGCTCCTGCATCGCTTCCAGCAACGCGGATTGCACTTTAGCCGGGGCGCGGTTGATTTCGTCCGCCAGAATCAAATTGTTGAAGATCGGTCCGAGCTTTGGCTCAAATTTCGCCTCCTGCGGATGGTAAACCATGGTTCCCACCAAGTCAGCAGGGAGAAGGTCAGGAGTGAACTGGAAGCGGGCGAAACTGGCGTGAAGCGAGCCGGAAAGTGCTTTCACGGCAAGGGTTTTGGCGAGTCCAGGGACACCTTCGAGCAGGATGTGGCCGTTGCACAGCAAGCCGACCAACAGCCGGTCCACCAACCTTTCCTGGCCGACGAGGACCTGACTCATTTCATCCTTAACGGCCTGGATCCAGCCGCTTGTTGCCGCAATATGTTCCTGCAAAGTTTCGGTAGTCATCGATTTCGCGTTGATTCTGACATGCCGGTGCTTTGTTGCAACCGACAAAGCCGGATAGCCAAAGACACAGCCACATGGTTAGCGGGACGATGGGCAGAATTCGTGCAAATTGCTGAGAGGAATTGATCAAAATTGTAACATCCGGAAAATTTGATCATTCAGATAAATTTGAAACCTTCATTCTTTTGAATGGTTTGTTTCGAAAAAAGCAGGAATACTGACAGCTTCCCATTCGATCTTTCCCGATGATTCGCAGTGGAAAACCCATAAAATCTGTCCCAAACTACAAAACCCAAATGCCATGCACGCCATTGATCTGCCGAAGATGAAGAGCGATTTCCGCATTCTTGAAACCCGTCGTCACAGCCAAACGGCGGTCATGCGTCTCGAACCCGGAGGCGTCAGCTCCAAGCGTCCGTCCGTCCATCCGGATAGCGAACAGACCTTGTTCATCATTGAGGGCGAATTGGTCGCCGAAATTGAGGATCACCCGATCATCATTCGCCGTAACGAGAGTCTCATCATCCCCGCAGGATCGCGTCACCGGATTCTCAACTACAGTGAGGAATCCGCCGTCGCCTTCACCGTCTACTCGCCACCCGCCTATCCGGTCGGGTGAGGGGGATTCCGCGTTTAGTTGCCGGATTTGAGAACTTTTTCCAAGGTGGGCCAGACGTTTTCGGCGACAAGTTTCTGTCCTTCCTTGGTCGGGTGGATGCGATCCGCCTGGTTCAGGCTGGGAATGCCGCCGACATGTTCTAACAAAAACGGCACCAGCCCTGCATTGTTGTCTTTCGCGACTTTGGGAAACACATCCCGGAATTTAGTCACGTAATCTTGGCCGAAATTCGCAGGCATCTGCATGCCAGCGATGATGATCTTGATATCCGGCTGCTTGGCCTTCGCCTTTTTGATGATGTCATCTAGATTTTTTTCTGTTTCCGCTGGAGGGGTTCCGCGCAGGCCGTCGTTTCCTCCCAGCGCGATCACCAGCACATCCGCCCCTGATCCGAGCGCCCACGCGACCCGGCGCAGGCCTCCGGCGGTGGTGTCACCGCTGACACCGGCATTGACGACCACGTAGTTCAGCCCGGCGGCCTTGATTTTTTCCTGTAAAATCGAGGGGTAAGCCTCGTCAGGATCAAGCCCGTAACCCGCGGTGATGCTATCGCCAAGAATGACGATGCGACCTGGAGCCGGTTTTGCATCCGTGGAATTTGCTTTTGGGTTCTCTTGGGCTAAGAGTTTGCCGTTCATTCCCAGAATGAGAAAAAGCATGAAAAAGCGCGCCAATGTCATCAGCCTCATCTAATCCCGAAATCGGCAGAAAACAAGGACCGGTGCTGGAAGTGCGGGGACTCCGGAAAACCTACGGCAGCGGCGATCGCGAACTCACCGTGCTCAAGGAGATTGATCTCCAACTGGCGGCGGGTGATACCTGCGCGATCATCGGACCATCCGGCAGTGGAAAAACCACGTTGTTGGGGCTTTGTGCCGGGCTGGATGATGCAAGTGCCGGCTCTGTCTTGTTAGATGGTCAGGCGGTTGAGGCCTTGAGCCAGGATGCCCGAGCCGCGCTGCGGAATCGCTTGGTCGGTTTCGTGTTCCAGAATTTCCAACTGATCCCGACCCTGACGGCTTTGGAAAACGTCCTCGTCCCACTTGAGCTGCGCGGGGAAACCGGGCGTCGCAAGGATGCCGAAGCGATTTTGGGCGATGTCGGCCTGTCAAAACGCTTGGGTCATTACCCACTCCAACTTTCCGGAGGCGAGCAACAACGCGTGGCATTGGCCAGGGCCTTCATTCATCGGCCGAAAATCCTTTTTGCGGACGAACCGACGGGAAATCTCGATGCTGAAACCAGTGCGCCGATCGTGGATATGCTATTCCGGTTGAATCGCGAGGCGGGCACGGCGCTGGTGTTGGTGACACACGATCCAGGTTTGGCGGCGAAGGCTCGTCGCGTGATCAAAATGGGCGCAGGAACCATCATTTCCGAGGAAGAAAATGGCGCACTCTGAAATGAATTCAGCACTTCCGCGCAACCCCATCGCAGCATTGCTGCATCCGTGGACGTGGCGGATGGCATGGCGCGATAGCCGTTCCCAGCGGGCTCGCTTGGTGATCTTTTCGCTAGCCATTGTGGCAGGCGTCGCAGCGCTGGTTTCCATTCATTCCCTCAAGGAAAGTGTTCAACAGGGGATCAACACTCAGGCGAAATCGCTGCTCGGTTCGGACCTGATGGTTTCCTCGCGGGAACCGATCCGTGATGAGGATGCGGCGAAGCTGAACCGCTATGCCACTCGTTCCAGCCGGGAAACGAGCCTGTCTTCGATGATGTTCTTCCCATCCACCAATGGCGCGCGATTGGTCCAGGTCCGGGCAATCGATGGTGCGTTCCCGTTTTATGGGAAAGTGAAGACGGAGCCGGCCGGAGCTTGGCAAAAAATCCAGCAGGAAAAGGGAGTTTTGTTAGAGCCGGCGTTGTTGGATCAATTCCGCGTCAAAGTTGGCGATACGGTCAAACTGGGATCGGCTGAGCTGCCAATCCTCGGTGTGGTGACCGATCCAGCTCCGCAGAGCAGTCGCTTCAGCGGTTTTGCGCCGGAGGTGTATTTAGGCAGGAATCAGCTGGAAGCGACCGGATTGATGGGGGTGGCGAGCATGAGCACTCACCTGATGCAGCTGAAACTGCCAGCCGGAACTGACGCGGTGGCGCTTAAGAAAAAGCTGCAGGAAGATTTCGCGGATGCGCCGTGGCGACTCGAAACTCCGGAAGATCGGCAGCAGAATTTGGGCGACGCGTTGGACAACTTTCAGCGGTTTCTGGCCATCATTGCACTAGCGGCTCTGGTCCTGGGCGCGATTGGTGTGGCAGGTGCGGTGCATGCCCACATCAACAAGCGCGTGCCGGTGATTGCCATTTTGCGTTGCTTGGGATGCCCGGGAAATGTGGCTTTTGGGATCTATCTCATCCAAGCGGCTGTTCTGGGGCTGATCGGTGCGTTGTTAGGCGCTGCGGTTGGCATCGGCCTGCAAGTCAGCGTTCTGACTTTTTTCGCAGGAGATCTGCCCTTTGAAATTCCAATCGCTCCTCAATGGGGAGTGGTCTTGCAAACCACCGCTGCGGGCTTTGGCGTATGTTGCGGATTCGCGCTGATCCCGTTGCTCAAGATCCGGAGGATTTCGCCGGCGGCAACCTTGCGCGGCGGGGCCATGTTGGCCGGGCGGAATTGGCTGGCGGCGACGCCGGTTTATCTGTTGTTGGCCGGATTGTTGGTGCTGTTGTCGATTCCCGGGGATTCCAATTGGAAACGCGCCCTGGCCATGGTGGCTGGTTTGGCCGGTGCTTTTCTGGTGCTGCTGCTGGTCGCGAAATGCCTGACCTGGCTCTCGCGGAAACTGGTTCGTCCATCCTGGCCCTACCTCTTGCGGCAAGGGATTTCCAATTTGCATCGCCCGCACAACCAGACGGTGTTGTTCCTGCTCTCGCTGGGGCTGGGAACCTTTCTGCTGGTGACCATTCTGCTGACAGGGAACTTGTTGAAAGGGAAACTTTCCGTGTCCCAACTCGCGGAAAGCCCGAATTTGTATTTGATCGATGTGCAGCCGGATCAAGAGCCCGGCGTTCGCGAGGTTGTCAAAAACCAGGGACTGCCGGTGCTGGAAAGCGCGCCGATGGTCACCATGCGGATCGCGTCCATCCGTGGCATTCCGGTTCAGGATTTGTTAAAGGAGAAAAAAGTCCCTCGTTGGTTGGCGCGGCGTGAATTTCGCTCCACTTTTCGGACTGAATTGAACTCGACCGAGACCTTGATGGACGGCGAGTGGAAAACCCAGCGCGATGGAGCGGATGCCCCGGCCCCGGTTTCGTTGGAAGAAGGCATTGCCAAGGATCTGGGAGTCAAAGTTGGCGACTCGATCACCATGGATGTCCAAGGCGTGCCGATCGAAACTCAGGTTACCAGCATCCGCCAAGTCGATTGGAGTAAGTTCAATCTGAACTTTTTCATGGTGTTCACACCGGATGTGTTGGCCGATGCGCCGGGATTTCATGTGGTGACAACCAAAGCGCCGGATGCCGCTGCTTCTGGGAATTTGCAGCGTGAACTGGTGCGCGGATTTCCCAACGTCACAGCGATCGATCTGGCGGTGGTGCTGGAGACGATTCGTAAAATCGTGGATGGCATTTCCCAGGTGATTTCCGTTCTTGCGGGATTTACCCTGCTGGCAGCGATCCCGATTTTAACCGGAACCTTTCTCAATGGCAGGGATCTGCGAGTGCGTGAAAGCGTGTTGCTGCGGACCTTGGGAGCTTCTGCCCGGCAGGTCAGGATCATTCTGCTGATCGAGTATGCGGCGCTTGGGTTTCTGTCAGCGGTGACGGGCCTGGCATTGGCAGTTGGTGCGAATGCGGTGCTGGCGACGCGAGTATTCAAGGCCTCGCCATGGCCGGATTTTTGGATTCTCGCGGCCGCGTTTGCAGTGACCACCGGCCTGTCGATTCTCGGCGGCATTTTACTGGGCCGCGGGGTGAACAAAACCTCGCCGCTGGAGATTCTCCGCAGCGGTGTTTGAGCCATTGTGACGATAGGGTCACTTGATTCTCATGTTCTCATCCAAATCTCATCGGTATCGGCATATCGAAGAGTATGAAGGATCCCGAGAATGCTTGTGTCTGGCTGTTGCGAATGGTCGCCGCGATTTTGTTAGGAATGGTCGTGACCCGTATCACGACCGTCTATTCCCAACCGAGGCAAGCGGTGCATCCCGTGACAGTCGATAGTCACTGAGGAAATCGCCGACTTGCCTGGTCGGTATGATCAAAATGTCACTCCGACGAATGCAGTAGTGACGAAGCCATCGCGCGGGCTTGTTCACCGCCACCGCCTAACATGCGGACCAACTCCTGAATGCGGGTTTCGCCGTGAACCGGATAGAGTCTGGAGCGGGTGCGCCCACCGGTGACTTCCTTTTCCACCACGAAATGGTGAGCGGCGGTCGCCGCAACCTGGGGGAAGTGGGTGATGGCGACCACTTGGTGGCGTGTCCCGAGAGCTGCCATTTTGCGGCCTACCGCGCGGGCCACTTCGCCGCCGACGTTCGCGTCGATTTCGTCGAACACCATCAACGGCGTGGAATCCTGATCCGCCAGCGCGGATTTGACCGCGAGCATGACTCGTGAAATTTCACCGGATGAGGCGATGTGCCGCAATGGATGAAGCGGTTCGCCTGGGTTGGGACCGAATTGGAAATCAATGCCTTCCAGTCCATGGGGCGACGGCTCGGAAAGCGAAATGATCGGGGCTTCGAAACTGGATTGTTTGAACCCGAGGTCCTTCAGCTGGGAGGAAATTTCCTTGGCCAACCGCGGCGCATGCTTGCGGCGTGCGGCGGTGAGATGTTTCGCCGCTTCTTCGAGTTCCTGGCGGCTTGCATCGACCTCGCGTTGCAAGGTCTCCAGCTTTTGGCCGCGGTTGTCGATGTTGTCGAGTCGGCTGGCCGCGGTTTCCCGGCGGTTGAGCACATCGCTCAACGATGGACCGTATTTCCGCTTCAGCGATTCTAACAAATTCACCCGCTCTTCGAGTTGGGCGGCCTCTTCTGGATTGATCTCAAGTTCGTCCAAATAATCCGTAAGCGTCGCTTCAAGGTCCTGAAGTTCCAGAGTTGCGGTTTGCAGGGACTGGACCCGATCACTCACCGAAGGATCGAGCTTTTCCAGGTCGCGGATCAGACGTTGGACATCGCCCAATTGACTGAGAATCCCGGTTTCTCCGTTCAGAATGGCCACCGACTCGGAGGCGGATTCGAGCAAGCGCGTCGAATTCGACGCCCGGCGCCAGCGGTCTTCCAGATCCTGCTCATCTTCCGGGCGAATGTTTGCGGCATCGATTTCGTCGACCTGATGCCGCAGCAGATCAAGCTCTTGCTCCGTTGCACTTTCGGCATTGCGGAGTTCTTCCAGTTCGTTGGATTTTTCCCGCCAGATGCGATGGGTGGAGCGATACGCGGTGAGCAATTTTTCATTGCCGGCATAGGCATCCAGCATCGCCAGCTGCCGCTCGGTGGAAAGCAGGGACTGGTGATCATGCGGGCCGTGGAGATCGACCAGATGCTCGCCGAGTTTTTTAAGCAGGGTCAGGGTGACGGGTGAATCGTTGACGAACTGGCGGTTGGCGCTGGTGCCGATGATGCGGCGGATGATCAGCTGGGTGTCTTCGCATGGATCGAGGCCGCCATCGGTTAGAATGGCGTTGATTTCCGAAGCGTCACTCAGTTCGAACATGGCTTCGACCGAGCAGCTGTCTTCGCCGGTGCGGATCAGGGATTTATCGGCGCGTTCACCGAGAACGAGTTTGAGTGCGCCGACGATGACGGATTTACCCGCGCCGGTTTCGCCGGTGACGCCGATAAGGCCGGAGCCGAGTTCCCAGACGAGTTCATCGACCAGGGCGAGATTGCGGATTTTGAGAAGGGAGAGCATCTGGGGTTTGCTGAGGCAGGGCGATTATGCAAGGGTCGCTGCCGGAATCAATGGCGCTGGATTTTTCTCTCACATTTCTTGGAACTGGAACCTCGGTGGGAGTGCCGGTCATCGGCTGCGATTGCAATGTTTGCCGATCGACCGACCCGAAAAACAAGCGGACCCGTTCTTCGGTGATCCTGCAAGCTGGAGATCAGAGTATTCTGGTCGATTCCGGTCCTGACTTGCGGGAGCAGGCGTTGCGCGAGGATCTGCGGGTGGTGGATGCGGTGCTCTACACCCATGCGCACATGGATCACGTCGTCGGATTCGACGAGCTGAGAGCATTTTGCTGGGCGCGAACCGAGCCATTGCCGCTGTATGCGACGGAAGAGTGCATGAGCACCCTCAAAACGATGTTCAGTTGGGCATTTTCCCCGCAAAACGTCTTCAAAGGCTACATCAAGCCCGGAGAACGTCTGATTGAAGGGGATTTCACGATCGGTGCCCTAAAAGTCACTCCGCTTCCGGTGGAGCACGCCTCGGTGAAGACCATCGGCTTTTTGTTCGACTACCCAGGGGCGAGGCGTATGGCTTATCTGCCTGATGTGAAGCGAATTCCGGAAGCAACGCTTGAGCTGATCCGTGAAGTCGACGTGTTGATCCTGGATGCGTTGCGACCTGAGGTGCATCCAACCCACTTTTCTCTCGGCGAGGCGTTGTTGACTGCTGAAGAAGTCGGCGCCCGTGAGACCTGGCTGACCCATCTTGGGCATGATAACGATCACGCTGCGCTGGAAAAATCGCTGCCGAAAGGGGTGCACGTCGCCTGGGACGGGCTGCGCTTGCCAGGCATTTGCTAGGCGATTTGTCGCGCCCTACAATGAGCAAACTTGCATGCGCGGCTGAAGCGGGCATGCTACCGGGCATGTTCAAGAGAGTCGTGGTGTTTTGGGCGTTGCTCGTGGGCGCTGGTTGGTCGGCTGGCTTGCCGCTTTCGCCCAAGGAGGTGGTGGTGGTTTACAATGCGAATCAGCCGGATTCCAAAAAGCTCGCGGAGGTTTACCGCGACGCCAGAAACATCCCGCAAGACCATCTGATCGGCCTCGAACTTTCCGCTGAACAGGATATTTCCTACGACGAATATCAGAAAACCCTAGTCGCTCCACTGCGCAAGACCTTCGACGACCGGGCCTGGTGGAAACGTAGCAAGAATCCCGAAGGACTGATCATTCCGGTCCAAAACGAAATCCGGGTCGTTGTTCTGATGCGTGGGGTGCCGTTGAGAATCAAGCCCTCACCACTGCCGGAAGGTGTCAAAGTGGACCCGAAAGACCCGATTGGTGGGCGCACGGAGTCGGCGGTGGATTCAGAATTGGCTATTTTCGGGATCGATGGCCTGCCGGTTCAGGGAGCGCTCAAAAATCAGTATTTCCAGAGCAAGAAATCGATTCGGGAGGCCAACCTGCCATTTTTGATGCTCACGGCACGGATTGATGCCGCCAGCGAATCGACCTGCGAGCGCATGATTCAGGACGCCGTGGAAGCGGAGAAAACCGGCCTCTGGGGGCGCGCCTACATCGACATCGCCAATAAATTTCCGCAGGGCGACAACTGGCTTGAAGCGATCGCGAAGAAAAATCTGGAGATCGGGATTCCGACGGTTGTGGATCGATTCAATGACACGCTTCCGCTGAACTACCCGATGACCGATGCGTCGATTTATTACGGGTGGTATGACTGGAATGTGAGCGGTCCGTTTTTGAACGGTAAATTCTATTTCAAAAAAGGCGCGGTCGCGATTCATCTGCACTCGTTCAGTGCGGAGCAATTGCGCAATCCGTCGAAAAACTGGAGTGCCGGTCTGTTAGAGCGTGGGGCGGCGGTCACGGTCGGCAATGTTTACGAACCTTATCTCCACCTCACGCATTGGTTCGATGTCCTGCACGACCGCTTGTTAGATGGAAATTCCTGGGTCGAGGCGTGCTGGATGGCGATGCCGGTGACCTCGTGGCAGGGAGTTGTGCTCGGTGACCCACTTTACCGGCCATTTCTGCATTTGAACGGAGATGGCAAGATGCTGGCTGAGGACAAGGATTACCTGCTGCTGCGATCGGCCGCCATGCGCTGGGGAAATGATCCGGAGGAGTTCAACAAGCAGCTCGGAATGGCAGCAGAGCGCTTGAAAAGTGGAACCGTCTCGGAGGCACTTGGGCTGGATTTACTGGCCGCTGGAAAGGATACCCAGGCCGCAGTTTGGTTCCGCAATGCAAAGGAACATTTCGAAAAAGCAGAGGACAAGCTCCGGCAAGACCTTCATTTGATTGCGATCGATCGCAAAGCTGGGCGCAAGGCTGCGGCAGTGCAGGAAATCCGCGAGGCACAGGCGAGATACGGTCCCATGCCTGAGGCCAAAGCCTTGGCCGGTTGGCTGGACATTCTGGAGCCACCAGCACCGCCCAAGGCGCTTCCGAAATGATGAACACCGCCCGGATGACATACAGCTACTTGCTGGAATCCGTTTGGCACCCGCCACTTGCGTTTGCAGAGGTGGCGGAAAAATCGCTGCCATCTGAGCTTGAGCTGCAAGCGCTTTGGTTTTCCGGCGCCTTTGGTCGGGAATTCCGCTCCAGCGATGGGCGGGCGGTTCGGATCGTCCAGTTTGGCGAGTGGAACCGAAGTGCCGGTCCGGATTTCTCGCAAGCGGTCGTGGAAATCGAAGGCATCGCGACGAAAGGGGACCTTGAGTTGGACCCGCATGCCAGCGATTGGGAGACGCACGGGCATTCCGAGAACCCGAATTTCAACCAGGTGGTTTTGCACGTCGTATTTCATGGCGAAGCTGTGGCTCGGTTTACCCGGACCGCAGAGCATCGGGAAGTGCCCATGGTCGTCATTCCATCAGCGCGCCTGGAAGACGCTTTGGCACGGCCTGCGCGCGAGGTGGCGATTGCCAGGCCCGGACGTTGCCTTGCGCCGTTGAAATCCTTGCCAGAGGCTGCAGTCGCGAGCCTGCTCGATGAAGCCGCGCGGCATCGTGCCGGGTTGAAAGCCACGCGGTTTCTGCGCCTCATCGATGCGCAGGGGCGTGATCAGGCCCTTTTCCAAGCCGTTGCAGAGACCTTGGGCTATCGGGGGAACAGCCTGCCGATGAAAGTGTTGTCGCAGCGAGTCATGTTGCGCGATCTCAAGCCCGATCCTTCTCTAGCCGAGCCACTTTTATTCGGCACTGCCGGATTCCTTTCTCCCAAGCTGCACGAGGTGGCGCCACCGGAAACGAAAGATTACCTGCAAAACCTGTGGGAAACCTGGTGGAAGCAGCGCGCAGGCTTCGAGGTGCCGTCCCGATCGCCGATCCTGTGGAAAACCCACGGCCAGCGTCCTGCCAACCATCCCCACCGCCGGATCGGAACCCTGGCGGTTCTGACGAAGGAATGGTCGCACTTCAGGAAACTGGCCTTGGCGCGCCCCTTCAACATCAGTCAGGTTCTGGATTTTCTGGGGAATTTGGAACATCCCTTTTGGTCGCACCACCACACACTCGGGTCCTCCGCAGCTGCGGGTAAAATCGCCCTTTTCGGGAAATCCCAAGGCCTGGAACTTCTGGCGAACCACCTGATCCCGCTGGCGATGCATGAAGATGGGCTCGCCTATTCGGACTACCACAAAATCCGGGCAGCGACGCCGAACGAAAAGGTCAAACGCTGCGCGCTCAGGCTGTTTGGATCGATCGAAGCCGCCAAACCGTGGCTCAAACGCGTTTGCCACCATCAGGGCTTGATGCAAATTTATCAGGACTTCTGCCTGGAAGACGCTTCGGATTGCGCCAAGTGTCCGTTCCCAGAACAACTCACCCAATGGAAATGAACTCAGAAACCATCACTTTGAACGGCGGACCTTACCAATTGGATCGCCCGATGAATCTCGCAGACTTGCTGACCCAGCTCGGCCTTGAGGGCAAACCGGTGGTGGTGGAATTGGACGAGGAAGCGGTTTTTCCTAGGGATTACAGCAACCGCGAGGTTTCGAATGGATCTAGGGTCGAGGTTGTGACCTTGGCGGCAGGCGGCTGATTCGAAAAATTTGCAAAACAGAAGTATTTTTCCCTTGCTTCAGATGGGGGTTGGGTTTCATGGTCCGCCCGCGCCGACGAAACGGTGCAAACGCAACTCCGGCGTAGCTCAGCGGCAGAGCGGGTGACTGTTAATCACTAGGTCCTTGGTTCGATCCCAAGCGCCGGAGCCACTTGAAGGCCTTAATCCTCAACGGGTTAAGGCCTTCTCCTTTTTGTTGCGAAGCATCGGCGTAGAACCAGTCACCATTTGGCAGTGCAGATGCAGAACTTTAGGAATCTGCGAAAAATGCCTACAAGGCAACGCTTCTCATCCGATTCTCACCAACGAGCGGTTAGGTAGATTCAGTGTTTTTGATAATACCATTGGGTCATCGTGATTCTGTTAGGAGAGCACGCCAACTTAGTCGGTGTGGGTGGTCCGTCATTTCACTTTTGAAAAAGGCCAATTTTGGATTGTACGGTCTGTGGGCCTTGATGGCGTTGTGCGCGGTCTCTTGCCAATCCTATCACGAGTTATCACTAGAACCGAAAGCTCTGTTAGAAGGCTACGATGGGAAGTCGCTCGCGGCCCCAGCCGTAGATGTGGCTTTGGAATCCGGCCATTATCGAAGGTCGGGTAGCTGGAATATCGGAAAGCTAGAGACAGCGGCAGAAGTGACGATGCCGACGATTCTGCGTGCGAAAGCGGAACTCGAATTGGCTAAATCAGATTTGGTTCTCGCTTCCGCCTCTCCGCCCATTGGCGTTTCCATGGATTTGCAACGGGCTCTGTCGGGTTTAGACCCTTGGACCGTCGGCTTTTCTCTGGACTACACTTTTGAAACCGCTGGCAAAAAAGGGCTCCGCCAAATCACTGCAACGCGGCGTATTGATGAAGCGGCGTTGGCTGTTTCGAAGACCCGGCTCGATGTTAGAAAAGCTATTGCGTTGGCCTATGTAAACCATCTAGGCGCAGCAGAGCGATCTGCAGCTTTATCCAGGGAATCCTCATTACTCCAGGAATGGCAGTCGGCACTCGAAAAACAAGAAAAGCTCGGCGAGACCGATCGCCTGGAGCAATTCACTCTGTCCAGGGAGCGGGCGGTTCTGGATCGTGACCTTTTGGAAGCCAAGAAGCTGGGGCGAACCTCCAATGCAGAACTGGGTAAATCAGTGGGTGTGCCTTCCTCGGAGATGAGGGCGATTGCGCTAGAGCCACTCCCAGATCATTTGCCACCAGCACCAGAGCTACAAAAACTGCAACAGCTGGCAGCGCTTTCCAGGCCGGATGTATTGGAGAAGCTGGCCAGCTATGCATTGAGTGAGGCGGATCTACGTTTGGAAATCGCCAATCAATATCCGGATGTTCATCTGGGTCCTGGCTTCAGCTTTGATCAAGGGCAACGCAAATGGCTGCTCGCCCCGTCTGCCAGCATCTTGCCAGATCTAAATCGCGCCGGGATCGCGAAGGCAGAGGCAGCTCGAAAAGTAGCATGGGCGGTATTTTTGGAAACTCAAACCACTGCCTTAGGAGAGGTTGCAATCGCATGGGAGGAATATCGAGGGAGCCTCTTTCAACTCGAAAACGCAATCAAGATTGCAGGTAAATCCACTGAACTATGCAAAGCCAAGTCAGTGTTGCTAGACGCTGGAGAGGGAGACTTGCTGTCGGTGTTACAGGCGCGCTATCTCGAAAGTCAGGATAAGGCATGGGTAGCGGTTGCCAGGTTTGATGCGTGGCGGGCTCTCGCCGAACTCGAAGCTGCCTCAGGAGTTAAACTAATCAAGTAATGATGAGATATCGAATTCTACAGATCTTCATCCTTCTCCGATTATTCGGTGGAATTGGATTCAGTCAAGGCGAGGAAGATATTATCAAAATATCTCCGGTAACTCAGGAGCATTTTGGTATAAAAGTTGAATCCTTGAAGACGCATCAATATTCGCCGGAAATCGAGGTATTTGGCGAAGTGGTGGATCCGGCGGATTTAATCCAGCAATGGGAAGCAGTTAAGTCTGCCAGAATACAAGAAAGTGTCGCCCAGTCAGTGGTTGATCGTACGACGAAACTGCATTCAAGTGGCGGACTTGCATCCGAGCGTTCTTTGGAAGAAGCGAATCAAGCCCTCGAATTGGCAGTAGCTAAGACCAGACTTGCAAGAATCTCTCTCAATATGACGTGGGGGATGGATATCGCGGGAATGAAGGAAGAGGATCAGCAAAAGCTCATTGATAATCTGGTTGATGATAAAGTGAAAATGATTCGCTTATCGATGCCGCTTTCAACTTCACGGTCACAGATTGTTAGAAGTGCGAAAATTTCAAGTCGATCAGAACCGAACAAGGCGATCTCCAGTCAATCGATTTGGCCCGCGCCGAAGGTAAGTATAGGTGGCATGCCGGGATATTTCATCATTGTGTCAGGAAACTCTCACGATTGGCCGATGGGATACAGTGTGACGGGTTGGTTGAATCCAGATATGCCATTGTTAGATGGAGTGATGGTGCCTGCGGACTCGGTAATTTTTGATTCTGAAAAGGCTTGGGTATTTCAGGCAGAGGGTGACGGCCAATTTGTCCAAAAGGCCATCTCATTGGATGATCCGGTGGAGGGTGGTTGGTTTGTAAGGAAAGAATCGCTCAATGTGGAATTGCCGATTGTGATTGAAGGCGCACAGTCAATTCTTGCTCTAAAGCTTCAGAATCGCTCGCAGGCATCATTTTTGGAAAACGATTAGGATGTTGGATTTTATCATCACTTCGGCGCTTCGGTTCAAGGGATTGGTGCTATTAGCTTCTTTATTGATACTTGGCTACGGTGCTTGGCTAACTTCGCGAACCACATTCGATGTGTTCCCTGAATTTGTGCCGCCGAGTGTCACAATTCAAACCGAAGCGCCCGGATTCTCACCTGCAGAAGTCGAGTCTTTGGTGACTTTCCCGATTGAAGCTGCGATGGGGGGTATCCCCGGTATGGATTCGATTCGTTCACAGTCAATCCAGGGCTTGTCTGTGGTAACTGTTGTTTTCAAGGAAGGATCAGATCAACTCGCAGACAGGCAACTTTTAGCGGAAAGGCTCACAGGGCTGGGTGCGACCCTGCCGGAACAAGCGGCCACTCCAACGATTTCACCCATGGTGTCATCGACGATGGATTTATTGAAAATCGGTTTGGTGTCCGAAGCTGCTAGTCCCCGAGACTTGCGTAGCCTGGCCGATTGGACTGTTAGTCCGGTTCTGTTAGCTGTCCCGGGTGTTGCGGATGTAACTGTGGTCGGAGGGGAGGTGGAGGAACTACAAGTCATCCCGAAAACGGAGCGGATGGCTGCATTGGAGGTGTCATTGGAAGATATTAAAAAAGCGATTGCCACAAGCATCGGAATCCGAGGTGCGGGATACGTGGAGACGAGAAATCAGCGGCTCACCTTAAATGCCTCAAATCCACCTGATGACCCGCAGGTCATTCGGGCGCTCGCCATTCGGGGAGCAGGCCAGGATGCGATTACGGTTGGAGATGTCACAGACGTTCGCTACGGCGCGATGCCTAAGTTTGGAGATGCGCTGATTAATGGCAAACGTGGGGTTTTGATAGCTCTTACCAGTCAAAGCGGAGCGAATACACTTGAGACCACCCGGAAAGTGGAAGCCGCACTCGATGATTTGAAGCCTCTTTTTAAGTCCAGAGGAATCCTACTGATGGATGGACTTCATCGACCTGCCAATTTCATCGAATCTGCAATTCAGCATCTATCCCATTCATTATGGCTGGGAGGGCTACTTGTTGCGTTGGTGCTGATTGTATTTCTGGCCGATCCGAAGACGGCTTTTATTTCATTTATATCAATCCCATTATCGTTGTTAGGTGCGGTGATAGTTTTACATTTTGCTGGCATCACGCTCAATACCATGACGATTGGCGGTTTGGCGGTCGCGGTCGGAGTGGTGGTGGATGACGCAATTATAGATGTCGAAAATATACTCCGTCGCTTACGTGAAAATCGTGCTGGAGAAAGACCATGTAACCCATTGAAGATTATTCATGAGGCATCGGTGGAAGTTCGTGGTTCAGTCATATATGCGACTTTTATGGTTCTTGCGGTGTTCTTGCCAATTTTTGCACTCAGTGGCGTTCAGGGTCGATTTTTTCAACCGTTGGCGATTGCTTTTATTTTAGCTGTATTGGTCTCCCTGACCATTGCTATGACGGTAACACCCGCCTTATGCATGTTGTTGTTAGCTGGTGCTAAATTCAAAAAAGATCCGTTTCACCTCAGATGGATGAAAAATCTGCATGAATTTCTTCTCCGCAAACTGTATCGATTTCCTTATCTGGTAATATGGTTTGCTTTGACCAGTGTCATCGTCGCGGGATGGATGGGGTGGGACATTCAGACCGAGCTTCTACCCGAATTCCGTGAAGGGCATTTTGTGGCGCAAGCATTTGGAATTCCAGGAAGTTCGCTGGAGGAGACTATGCGATTCGGCGAGAAAGCCAGTGCTGAATTGTTGTCCAATCCAAATATTCAAACCGTGGAGATGCAAGCTGGTCGATCCGAGCGCGGGGTCGATACTTGGGGGCCTGAACGTTGTGAATTTCATATAGAATTGAAACCGAGTCACCAGGATTCTGAAATTGAGATCCAGAGGCAGATCAGCAAGGTTTTTGAAGGGTATCCGAATATGCAATCCGAGACACTGACATTTCTCGGAGACCGAATTGGCGAATCCCTGAGCGGTGAAACTGCTCCTGTCGTTGTTGGAATCTTTGGTCCTGAGCTGGATCAGCTGGAAGCCCCGGCTCAAAAAATCCGAGATTTGATGGAGAAAACCCATGGGGCAAGAGAAGTGAGATACACGGGTGGAGGTTCTTCGCCATCCATTGATGTCGTCTTGAATCATTCAAAATTGAAGCAATACGGGCTGGAACCGATTCCGGTCCTAGAGGCTATCCAGGCTAGCTTTCAGGGAATTGAAATGACTCGCATATACCGGGGGAATCAAATTATTCCCATCTCACTACGATTTAAAGAATCGGACCGTACCGATGTTACATCAATCAAAAAACTATTGATTACAACTCCCACGAGAGGTTTGGTCCATTTGGGTGATATTGCGGATATCGGCATTCGCGAACATCGGACCATGATCGATCACGAGGCTGGGAAACGACGCCAAGTGGTGACCTGCAGTGTGGAGGGAAGGGGAGTTTCCGATCTCGTAGCCGAGTTAAAGAAGAAAATCAATGCTCCTGGATTTCTTCCTTCGGGAATTTATGTGACTTTTTCGGGTGCAGCAGAAGCTGAATCACGTGCCCATTTTGAGCTTCTGGCAGCAACCGCTGGAGCGCTCATTCTCATAGGGATTTTACTCGCTATGGTTTTCAAGCGTTTTTCTGTCTTTATGATTGTGATCTCGATTCTTCCATTTGCGCTTGCTGGTGGACTGATAGCCCTGGTGGCATCGGATCAATTGCTCTCGCTCGGTGGGTTGATTGGATTCATCACCTTATTGGGCTTGAGCTTGAGAAACGGAATTATGCTCATGACGCACTATGAACATCTAATTCGAGTTGAAGGATGTGACTGGAATCTTTCTACGGTACTGCGCGGGGCGCGGGAGCGATTGGTTCCGGTTATTATGACCACTGCAGTTACCGGTTTGGCGCTGTTACCTCTAGCGCTTTCTCCCCAGTCTCCCGGAAGTGAAGTCGAAGGTCCCATGGCTCTTGTGATTCTTGGCGGGCTGATCTCATCAACCTTGATGACCTTGTTGGTGATGCCGGTTCTTGCTGGGAGATTTACGAAATTAGGTGCCGATTAGAAAAGTCAGAACAACTGGAAACGTTCTAACTCTGATTTTTAAAGTGCATGAGAAAATGCTTTTTTGCTATTGAAAGGATTCAAGGATTTCCTTTCTCAGCGGCAACCAAGTCGGAATTTTGGTTCACATTTTCTCGCATCAAGCTAAACCGACCAATTGTTGCAATTTGCGTAAAATGATCATGTATCAGAGGTGGTTGTGCTGAGTCTGTTCTCGCTGGCACGACTAATAAATCGGGATGGTGATTGCAGAATAATTTCTTAATGCCTTCATCATCGATAAAGTTCACCTGGCCTTTCCGATAAAACCAAGCAGAGCAAAGTGGTTTGCCCCGATAGGATAGTGGTATCTCTTTGAGATCGCTTCGACTTTCAATGTATTTCACCATTTCGCGTTGACTTTGCTTGTGCATTCGATCCGGGAAATAGGAGAATAGCAGCCACGTCGATGTGATGAGGATGGTTGATGCCGCGGCTCCCCATTTTAAGTATCGGATCACGATTCTGTTGGTCGTTTTATCATTGGTTAATGCAGTAAGTTCAAAAAACAGTATGGCTCCTGCTGGAATTCCCGTCAGTGCATAAGTTGGAATAATGTTTCTCGCGGCAGTGAAGAAGAGAAGAGGTGATACGAGCCATGCACTCAGGTAACCCAAATAGGGCTTTTCCTCGGATTGGATATTTTGAAAGACGCGGGGGATTTTGAAAATCAAATAGGGCATGATGAGCGTCCAAGGTAACAGCGAGATCAAACCAAAATACCAGATCGTGCCTGGTGGCTCTGAATGGGCATTCCCGTAGAGATCGCCGTTCCAACCCTTGATCAAAAATCGATCCCAATGCTCACCAATAATGAAATAGTTGAGGAAACCCGGTGTTCGTATTTCTGCTAAAACATACCACGGAAGGGCGATTGCCAATGCTAGAAGCACCCCTGAGATCCAAGGTAGACACTTGATGCCCTCAATCAAGCGACGACTACCAATCAGCCAGATCCCGATTGGCAGAGCTGTTAAAACCAGGGCGATTGGACCTTTCGCGAGCATGCCCAATCCCAGTGCAATAAAGAAAACCATTCCCCACCATTTTGATTTTCGATGAATTGCGTGCCAGTAAGCGACCATTGCCAGTGTCGTAGAGGCACATAGCGGAAGGTCAGTCATGACTGTCCCTGAGGTAATGACGAAGGCGCTCGATGTGGCGAGAATGAATGTGGCCGCGAGCGCCGTGTCCTTGCCTTTTATTCCTTTGATCCATGAGTATAGCAAAAGCAATATGGCACAGCTTGCTAGAAATATAAAAATTCGAGCACCAAATTCATTCTCACCGAATAATTTTATTCCAGCTCCAGATAACCACATGGATAGTGGTGGTTTAGCCCAGAATGGCTGATTTCCAATGTATCTCGGTGTCACCCAATCACCGGTTGCTGCCATCTTTCGTGCCATTTCTGCATAACGAGACTCACTATTGTCGATGAGCGGTATTTGTGCGAGCATCAGCAATCTCACCACCCAAATGAGACCTAGGGTGGCAAGAAGCAATCGCTTTGATCGTGCGTTGAAATACGAAATATTGTTTGATTGCATCCGGATAAGAATCGGGTGAGTTGTCCGGATAAGTTGGCTTTCATCTCATGATGTTGTGATGAGAATAAGTGGAAATTTACAGGCCGATCATGGAATTGGCATTAAATAGATGATCCACTTTCGAATCCATGAAATCCTAGATTCAGCTTTTGGATTCTACGAAAATCACTGGCTGGTAGTTGAAATTTTCATTCATTCCAAACCAGGGAAACCATGCGATCAGAGATTTATCCGTTTAATGCACAAAAATCTGTGAGTCTGGCGCTTTTGTTGGGAATTTGACCGAAATAAATGAATAACGACACACGATGTTGCCTATCCGATAAAATCTCGAGAGTTAGCACAGCAACTTCCACGAGAACGCGAACTACATTCGACGCATGGCTATTACTAGGCGTTGCTATGGGGCTTTACGCCCTCACATCCTTACCCTTTGCCAAAATTTCAGTATTGGGTGGGCTGGCCCTTGGGCAACTAATTTGCTTTCTACTTCCCTCGATTCTTTTCGTGCGCTGGAGAACGGGCTCTGTCGGCAGATCTCTCAGACTCCGTGTAGTTGACCGAGGAACCGTATGGAGAATTGCTTTATTAGCACTTTCGAGCGTCGGTCTGATTGAGCTTGTGCAACGTTTGACCTTACCTTTTCTACAACGTGCTTTTCCCGATTTCGCCAATCAATTCAACGCCATGACCGACATGCTCACGCCGGAAACGGCATCTGCATTATTCGGGCACTTGATCGTTATCGGGCTTTTAGGTCCATTGTGCGAAGAATTTATGTTCCGTGGTGCTTTGCAAGGTTGCCTAGAGAGAAAAGGGCCGCGCTACGCAATCATTTGGAGTGCACTCTCTTTCTCGATGGTCCATATGAACCCATTCAACATGCTCCCCATTGCAGCTATTGGTATCGCCTTGGGGTATGTGACATGGCGAACTCAATCCCTATGGCCAGCAGTCATGTGGCACGCGATCAATAACAGTTTGGCGGTTTTAATTTATTATTTCGGGGGTGCTAAATTCGTGATGCCTATGGGTGTTTCGATTCTGTCTGCTGTAATTTTCTTAGTCTTGGCGTGGGAATCGATACGTCGATTTAGAACTATGCCAGAGTCGGTGGCAGGCCCGCTTGTCGAGTGCCCACCACTTGTTACTCCTCGACTCCGTTTTATTGGAATGACGACCACATTTTCGATCGTCGTGGTGTTGATGCTCTGTTTTTCGTGCGTCGGTTATGCCCGTCTCGCCAGCAATCATCTTTCGCCTGATTATGAGAAGAATGACGTGGCATTCTACCTGCGAGGACCGGCTTTCAATGAAAAATCAGCTCAAGCTGGTGATGCCGTTCTTTATCGTTCGAGCCAAGGCGAGTTGCGATTCAGTAAAATCATTCAACGCGAAGGAACATCACTGACTTTAGTTGGCAGAAATAATGAGGATGAATCTGGCGAGTTGCTGCAGGAGCACATCAAAAGCCGTGACTTGGTTGGGAAAATTATCTGGAAAATCGATCCGGGACAGGACATTAAACGGATTCTCCAAAAGATGGAAAAATAGAAAATCCAGCTAGCACCACAGGATACTCATCCTCAAAGATTGGGGGCATGAGGCACGGATGCCATCATGTCCTCGATCTCGGCAAAGCCACCGTCGTGCGCATCTACCAGCAGTTCATCTGCCGTAAGGTCGCCGAATATGCCGCCTAAACCAAAAACAACCCGACTCACCAACACTCTATTCAAAGGTGACAAGTTCATGGCACGGCGGTGTCGAGAATTCAGAGGGAAGGCGAACTAGCGAGCTTGTCCGCCGTTGCCACCCATGACTTGTTCTGCGTTGGAATTTATTGGAATGCCTGTCCGTCAAGAAGCTTCACGACCGCAGCTCGGAATTGCTCGAAATCTCGCTTGGGTGGGTATGCGTTACTGCCGTGTGACAAAGCTGATGCATCACCATACTTGATTCGAAGATTCCACTGCGT
>NZ_JAENIJ010000199.1 GCF_016595435.1 Luteolibacter pohnpeiensis | reverse complement strand
GGGGATGAGGCTTTTTGTTGAGGTTTTGAGGATGGGTTTTCAGCCGCATTGGGCGATCACGCGGAGCCGGTAGTTTTCGAAGTTTCTAAATCCATCAACTGTTCCTGATATTTTGGAACGTAAGAGCCGTTTCCGAGATGAATATCCAATTCTCAAATCCACCATGAAATCTTTGTGATCCAAAAATTCAGAGTTTCTGAATGAGATGCACAAAAAATTATAGGTCTGCACGTTACAAATTCCCACCGAAAACACTATTGACAATAAAATCGCAATATTCAATATGAGTCAGAACGAATTATACTATTGGGCCGAATAGAAGAGCGTCAATTAGCCATGATTAGACCCGTTGCAACCACCATCGCCCTGACCGTTGTGCTCTGGTGGGCGACCACTTGGGTTTACCGCTCAGTGCTTCCTGGGGTTCCCGATAGTGGGATTCTTCCAGTTTCGTCGGTGCCCGGGGCTCTG
>NZ_JAENIJ010000198.1 GCF_016595435.1 Luteolibacter pohnpeiensis | reverse complement strand
AGAAACAAGAATATGAATCGAACCGCATTTCAATTACTGGCTGGATTCATATTGGTGGGCGCAGCGCACGCTGCGGAGCTCAAAGAGATCGCAGAGAAGTTCGTTAGCGCCTCGGTTGCTGGTGATTCCACCAAGCTAGACGAAGTCTATCTTGACAGTCCAACCAGAGAACGGGCTGATGCAGCTTTCGCTGAGGCACTACCACAGATCAAGGCGGGCAAACTCAAGGTTGCCCATGTGGACAAGGAGCTAGTGATCGGGGATTTGGGCGTGACATTGATGCGAATCGATTTCGAAGGGCATCCGGTAGCCAACTTCAAGCCGATCATTTGTGTTCGAACTGATGCTGGGTGGCGCCTTTTCCCATGGGCCTCTCAATCCGACCTGAAAGTTCTCATGGATCAGCGGACACCAGACGAACAAATTCACCTACGCTTGTTCAATACTTGGGCAAACCTCGTCGAAGAACAGATCGAAAAAGAAGCAGAAC
>NZ_JAENIJ010000197.1 GCF_016595435.1 Luteolibacter pohnpeiensis | reverse complement strand
AATATCGGCTCGCAGGGTTTCCTCCGCACCAAGCCGGGCGTAAAGGTGAACATCTTGGCCCAAGGTTCGACCTCCGGCCAAAACCTGCCACAACGCGAATTGATCGCCTTGGCGGACCGTCAGTGCGATACGTTCATTTTGGGGCAAACGCTCACCTCCGGCACCGACAACAGCGGAAGTCGTGCCCTTGGCGAGGTCCACGAAGGAACCAAGAACGCGATGGTCGATGCCGTGGCGGATTTCGTTGGCGAAGTGCTCACTCATCAGTTGGCTCCTGCCATCGTCTCCCTCAATTGGGGCGAGCGCGACGACATCCCCGAGATCTGGGCGAAGCGCGAGGAATCCAAGGACGAGAAGGCGAAAGCTGAACGAATTGAGATTCTTTCCCGGATCGGAGTGGCGATGAGCAAACAATTCGTGTATGATGATCTGGGAGTTCCGATTCCGGCTCCCGATGAAGAGCTTTTCCAAGCCGCTCCGAATGGTGCCCAGGG
>NZ_JAENIJ010000196.1 GCF_016595435.1 Luteolibacter pohnpeiensis | reverse complement strand
CGTTCGGCAGAAAATGAAGACCGCACTCCCTATACTGGTTTCGCTCATGTCTTGCGTGATTTGCAAGGCTGACCCAGTTCCGTTTCCAACCGAAGCGGGCGTGTATACGCACAAGGGCTGGAGATACGTTTACGAAGTCAAATTGAAAGGGACTCGAGCTGAGAAGCGAATCGGGCGACTTTTCCTGAATGGAAAGGAGATCAAGGGCAAGATTGGCGAATTGCAACAGGAACCGATCGGGATCTTCATCTACTTCGGCGAGCGCGGTTACAATCAGGGATGGTTGAACACGATGACCTACGACGAAGCTGTCTTCTCGGAGGACGGGGCTCCGACGGATCAAGTGACAGCACTCCTCAAAGCTCTGCGAGACAATGAAACCAAAGCCGAACAAGGCGGCGCTGGACAACCCGCTACCCGCCCCGAGTCGGATTCGGAGGGTGGTGACAAACCTCAACCAGAATCGGAGGGGCGCTCCCGGTAGCGGGTGCCAGGCCTTTGACGTT
>NZ_JAENIJ010000195.1 GCF_016595435.1 Luteolibacter pohnpeiensis | reverse complement strand
GAACGTCAGAGGCCACCTACCGCTGACCAGCGGCGCGCCCCCGACTGTGGGTTAGGGTTGTAATTACGGTGAAATTTCGACTCATGGCGGGTCAGCGGTTAGGTGCGCCGCCTTGTTGTGCCTTTCTTCGTTTTAGCTCGAGGCTCAGTGCTCTGAATACCACTCGGCATCGCGCAAGTAATCCGAAAAGCTTGGGTGAAGCACGGCTACTTCAGGATCATCGTGAGCCACGTAAAGGACTGGGGAAGTCCGACCTGCCGGCTTGGACAGGCACAGGAAATCTCCATTACCGACAGCGTAGAACGGAATGAAATCCTCGGTGAAATTTGGGTTATTGGCTGCCTCCCAATCGTAGGTGGCGGTCATCTCATCGGCTGGGAGATGGTCGCCTGTGACGTTGTAGAATGGCAGCAGCTTTCTGAACGCGATGAATTCAGGGGGAAGTTCCGCTCCGAACGCTTCAAGAACCTTGGCGGTATCGTCAGCCGAGAATCGAGGATCGTGGACC
>NZ_JAENIJ010000194.1 GCF_016595435.1 Luteolibacter pohnpeiensis | reverse complement strand
GCCAAGACCTCCGCTCCAACGGATGAGTCTGTGAACAAGATCAGGCATCACGCGGCTCCCACGGCCTTCAAGTCCGAGCAGCATCTTAGATCCATCGAATCTGTTTTGATGAGACTGTGACTCCTCCGCCGAGGGGTGTTTTTGGAACCCTTCCAGGCTTTGAACAAGATCCATGAAAACTACCACCAATCCTTCACCCTCGCCAAGCCTCTTTCTCGGAATCGACGTCGGATAGTCCGACCTCTTCTGCCACCTCATCGGCCACAAAGAACCGCTCTCCGAACGCTTCGACAACACCCCGAAAGGCATCGCGAGTCTCCTCCAATGGCTCGCCAAACTCGCAAAACCCGCCGCCATTTCCGCCTGCCTCGAACAAACCGGCCACTACAGCATTGCCATCTCAAAAGCCCTCCATCAACACGGCCTCCACGCCCTTTTCCTCGTCAATCCAAGGCGCATCAAAGCCTTCGGAAATCAAAAACTCAGACGCAACAAAAGTGACACTGCCGACGCCCGGCTC
>NZ_JAENIJ010000193.1 GCF_016595435.1 Luteolibacter pohnpeiensis | reverse complement strand
CACTCCGACTCTCCCATCACCAACCCGGAAGTCATTGCGGCAGCCAACACCAAGGTTAAACTACCGAATCAATCATATTCATTCTTATCCAGAACAGTATATTTCGTTCTGCCTCATATTGGATATCGCGAATTCATTGTCAATGGTGCGTTTGTCGGGAATTTGTAACGTCCTGACCAATAATTTATTGTGCATCTCATTCAGAAACTCTGAATTCTTGGATCGCAAAGATTTCATGGTAGGTTCGAGAGTTGGATATGCAGCTTGGATATATCCCGTACGTTCCAAAATATTAGGTGTAGTTGATGGTTTGGCGATCTACGGGATCATTCCGAGAGGTTGCCTCTTGTTGGCTTCCTACCAGCGTTCCGACGTAGCTGAAAAAGTAGAAATCCGGGGTTCGTGTGCGACCAGGCAGGAAAGGGAGGATGGCTCGGTGAAAAGCAACGAAAGCGACTCGACAAACTCTTCGCCGCCCACCCGATCCTCAAAACCCTTCATCAAGAAATGCACCAACTCCGCCAC
>NZ_JAENIJ010000192.1 GCF_016595435.1 Luteolibacter pohnpeiensis | reverse complement strand
ATGGCGGAAACCAAATCCTGGGCCAGCAGCCACACCGCCAAAGAAGCCCAAGCCCTATTTCAATGCCTGTCTCACAACCTCACCCTGCTATTTGAACAAGCCATCCAATGCGCAGAAGGAATCGGGGACGAAGTCGAAACCAAGAAAAAGCACCGCAGACAAAAAACACGCAAGAATCGCGAAGGCGAACGCTACCAGCGAGCGAATAACTACATCAACCAAGTCTTCCAGCGCGCCACTCAGAGGACCGTTCGATTTTTGCGATGGCTACGCACCTGGCTCTATCAAGAAGCTCCCTGGAGCAAAGCCTTGGCCCGCCTAACCCACATCTGGACCTGCTAAAACGCAAAGTTTTCTACACCGATCCATGAGGGTGGATGTCTGGCGGATCGCCGCTTGCAACCGACGCCTCACGGTGGCAAAAACGGTGAGCGGGAAGTCGGTCAAAAAAGGTTGTTTGGTCACACATTCAAACCATACCCCGACCGGCTTTCCGTCTATTGATTTTCAACGAAATCGGGCTTAATCCCG
>NZ_JAENIJ010000191.1 GCF_016595435.1 Luteolibacter pohnpeiensis | reverse complement strand
CTGATCCGCTCCGAGTCGGATTTTCACCGTGATTAGAACTCTCAACCCACAGTCAACGCGCGGCTGCCATCAGGCGGTTGGTGTGCTATGACGTTCTGGATAAGAATGAATATGATTGATTCGGTAGTTTAACCTTGGTGTTGGCTGCCTCGATGACTTCCGGGTTGGTGATGGAAGAGGCGGAGTGAATTTGGTTGCTTGGACTACGTTGGTAGTAGATCGGATTGCTGCGAAGGAGTCGTGTCTCACGAGAACTTGGTTCGGCACGAATCGGGGCTGAGTGGTGAGCAGCTTTCGCGTCGGAGTTTGGATGGAACTGGATTTGTTAGTAGGTAGGGGATCGGGTCGCAGATATGATTTCCCGCCAAAAATTAGAACTGATCAGCCCGAATATCGAATTGCAGAAGCTGAGGCTCTGGAATAAATTTTGATTTAGATATTCAGGCTTTTCTCCGGAGGTCGGCCAGTCCAGAACAAGGCGGCACATCCGACGGCGATCAGCCTGTGAGTTGACTTTGATGCTTTTCTCGCGC
>NZ_JAENIJ010000190.1 GCF_016595435.1 Luteolibacter pohnpeiensis | reverse complement strand
GTTAGCCGAAGAAAATGAACACGATCACTGCATTGCTAGGCACCCTGCTCTTGATGTGTTCGAGCGTTTGCCACGCGCTTCCAGATACGCTCGCGAGCTTCCCAGAGATTTCTGGGACGATCAAAGAGATCAAGAAGGGTGAGCTTTGCACAGCGGTTCGTATTGAGCTCGGTGATGCCACAGCGCGCAAGGTGGCTCGACAGATTCATGGTGCGCTGAAGCGGAAGACCTACTACCCATTCAAGAGCTTTCGGCAACCTGGGCGAGACGAAGCACTCTTACTCTTCACAGGTAAGGAGCTTGAGCCTTTCAAGGTTGGTGACAGCATCGTGGTTCGTGGTTACGCGATTATTGCCGATCTGGAGGCGTCGCGAAGAGGTTTGCCGACCTGCACCAAGATCGAGAGAAAATAACGGCTAACAAGTCGCAGCACCCAACCGCCTGATCCGCTCCGAGTCGGATTTTCACCGTGATTAGAACTCTCAACCCACAGTCAACGCGCGGCTGCCATCAGGCGGTTGGTGTGCTATGACGTT
>NZ_JAENIJ010000018.1 GCF_016595435.1 Luteolibacter pohnpeiensis | reverse complement strand
GGCGGGCTTCAATTTCGTCGGCTCCACCACCATGTATGCCTTCATGCAAGCGGTCGGCATGGTGGAGGATCACACGGCAGATTGTTTCCGCAAAGTACAGCTAAACCAATGATCGGGCGGTCTGAAGGGTATCAATTTCCGCCGGTGCCTTATCGCGCCGGATCGCTTTGATTCGCGGAAACCGCAGCGCCAATCCGGAATCGTGTCGCGCAGAAGAACGGATGGCATCAAATGCGATTTCAAGAACCAGGTTCGGTTCGACGAAATGCTTGCGTCGCTCTTTGCGCAGGGTGAAGCGGCGGAAGTGATCGGTTAGATCTTCGATCTCGTCATCGGTCAGCCCGGAATAGGCTTTGCCGAGAATTTTGAGATCGCCGGTTTCCTCGTCACGAAGCGCGAAGGTGTAGTCGGAAAGCACGTCGGAGCGCTTGCCGTGGCCTTGTTCGGCCGCGACGACCACGCAGTCGAGCGTTGGCATGACTCCTTTCAGTTTGATCCAGGATTTGCCACGCCGCCCGGGTGAATAAGCGCTTTCCGGATCTTTGGCGATGAGCCCCTCGTGGCCATCCTGAATGGATTGCTTGAACAAGGATTCGATTTCGCCCGTGCTGGCTGCCGCTTGCACCTGGATCGCGGAAAATGGTTGCGATAGCTGCATTTGATCCAGCCTTTCGCGCCGTTCCCGGAGGGGGAGTGCGAGCAATTCATCGCCGTTTCGCCAAAGCAAATCGAACGCAATGAATCGGAGTGGCACCGAAAAATCGTGGCCTTGGTCGGTTAGAAAAAGATCGGAGCCTGCCATTTGCCGACCCAGCCGTTTTTGCAAATCCGCGAATCCGAGCTTGCGGCCTTCCGCATAGGCGATGAGCTCGCCATCCATCACGAAGTCGCCATCAAGACTGCGCGCAGCTTCTAACAAATCGGGGAATTCGCTATCGAGTGGTCGCAGGTCGCGCGAGAACAATCCGACCCAATCGCCCTGTTTGTGGAGCTGAGCGCGGATGCCGTCATACTTGGGTTCCAGCCAGATCGGTGCGGAAAATGGCAGCGACTCAAATAACGGCAGATCATCCTCCTCACCGCGCTCCAAGGGTGAGGCAAGCATGCATTTGATCGGGACCAGTGGACGCAAGCTGGCTTCATGAAGCCGTTTTTGGCGGGCGAGAATCGCGGTTTCTCCGATGTTCCCGGTCAGCATGTGCGCATGGCGGACTTCAGCAGCGTCAGCGCCGAATGCCTCGGCGATGGCGTCTTCGACCAATCCCTCCTTGAGTCCGATCCTCAGATCGCCGGTTAACAATTTCACCACGGTCTCGCCCTCCGCCGGGTGCAGGCTGGTCAGCCTTTCCGACAAACGGTTGATCCGCTCGATGGATCCGCTGGATTGGCTGAGCGCGATGAAAAACGCCTCCAGTCCGGGCAGGTCAAGCGGTTCCGGCCTGAGCGGGATTTCCTGAAGTACGAGACGTGCCGTACGAGCGGAGTCATTTTGTGAAAGGGAAATTTCCCGGTAGCGTTCTTCGCGAACGGCGGGGATTTCCAGCAACGCACGGCGAATGGTCGCCGAGCCAGCATGAAGCGGGCGGCGGCCGTTGTGGCGTGGCAGCGCTTCCCCTGTCAGCCAAACTGCGGCAAGTCCCAGGTCCTGTTCGGTTTCCAGATTTTTCAGGTAGTTCGAAAGGAACTCGGTCTTGGCAACGCGGCTGTTGGTTTCTCCAACCAGTCGGCAAAGGTCGCTGAAATCGGCGAGCGAGCAGATCGCCCGGTTGTGACGCGGAACCGTCTGGGTGATCAGGCGTTGTGCGGATTGAGCGATGGAAAGTTCGAGCTGGTCTCCGCCCATCGCGCACCAGGCATCGATGTTTCGCCCGCGCAACTCGGCGGCGAATTCCTTGGCAAATCCGTGCACGGTGAGCACCCGTTTGGGCCGGACACGCTGGATGCACTCCATCAGCCCGGGGTGGTCCGCATGATCGGACAGCGGGATGACCTCATCGACGCGGTAGCGGAATTTCGCGCCCGGCTGCATCGCCCAACCCGTCAGCATCGCCGTGCGTTTTGACTTCAAGCTGCGCATCAGCTTGGATCGTCCGGTGTTTGGCGGAGCAATGATGACGTGCCCCTCCACCGGGTGGCCTTCGAACTCAATCGGTTCCGGCAATCCACTGACTCCGGCCTCGCGGCAGGCCGCGGTCATTGCAGCCACGTTCGGGTGCAACAGAGCGGGAATCCCGTGCTCGGTCAGCAAGGCGAGCGCTTCCTGGGCTTTGCCGAGGGAATAGCCGAAAAGCACCGGCGTTTCACCATCGGCGAAGGTATCGTGAACAAACCGCAGAATGGAGGATTCGATCTCCATCGCATTCGGAAAAACGTAGCTGGGCAAACCGAACGTCGTCTCCGTGATCAGCGTATCGGCTGCCATGAAATTGACAGCTTCTGCCGTGCGGCCGCGCCGGGCTTTGAAATCACCGGTGTAGAGCAGTGAGGCGTTGTCCTTGATGCGGGTGACGTGGAGCATCGCCGATCCAGCGATGTGTCCTGCAGGCAAAAGCTTGATTCTGAATCCGTCGCGAATGATCGGGATTTGAAAGGGAACCGACTCGATGCGGTTTTCTCCGAGGTGAAAACGTTTTTGCACCAACGCAGCAGTGACTTCCGAACACAGGGCCGATTCGTGGCGGGCGAAATGGTCCGCGTGCGCGTGGGAAACAAAGGCACACGGCTTTGCATCCCAAGGGTCGAGCCACAGGTCGAGCTCGGGAAGGTAAAGTCCGCGGTTGAATTGAACGTCGATCAATCGGCGGGAAACTTAGCCAAGCTTAGAGATTTCGCCAACCGAATCACCCGATTCTGGATAAATCCCGAACATTTTTTCGCCCTTCAGAAACTGCGATGAGCTTCTGAATATGAGTGAGCGGCAAAATTGGAATCAGTGTTGGGCCAGGCGATTGCCAAAAGCCGTTCCGATTTTCTGCCAAAGCAGTATCAAGCACTGCCGAGGGCTAGCTTAATAAACCGGAGCGCCGTATTGCTGATCGCTTTGACCGGAACCTTGGATTTTCGATTTCGTCCAATTGTAGCCCTGCTTGATGTCACGGCCGACCCCGATGGTGGTGTTGCATGAAGTCAAGCAGGCGAAGGCCACCAACACGATGAGGAGTTTCATTGGCCTCTCATAGTGCCGGATTATGATTCGGGAAAGTTTAAAATCAGGGATGCTTGGCTAAAATTTCACCCCATCGGGTAAGGGATTTCGCGGCTGACTTGATCGATCGATTCCATGACTTCCGATTCGAGCTTCAAGTCCGCGGCGGCGAAAATCGGGTCGAGTTGATCCTCGCTGGTGGCACCGACGATGGTGCTGGCGACGAAGTCATGTTGCTTGCTCCAGGCAACGGCCAGGGTGACTGGGTGCAGGCCGGCATCGGCAGCGATTTTCATGAACCGCTTGGTCGATTCCTCACTGCGTGGATTGAAAAAGCGGTTGGCCATCGCTTTCTGGCGTGGTCCGCCGTTGGCGATGTAGTCGGAGAAGCGTGCGCCGGCTGGAAGTGCGCCATCGTTGTATTTTCCGGCAAGAACGCCCCCGGCGATCGGGCTGTAGGGCAGCAAGCTGACATTCTCGCGGCGGCAAACTTCAGCGGCCTCGTCCTCGAAGCGGCGGTTGTTGAGCGAGAAGTTGTTCTGGATGGTATCAATCCGGGTGAGGTTCTTTCGATCGGAGGTCCAGAGCGATTTCATCACCCCGTAGGCGTTGTCGTTGCTGGTGCCGATGGCGCGGATTTTGCCTTCGCGGACGAGCTCATCCAGTGCTTCGAGCGTGTCTTCGGGCCGCATTCCGTGGTCCGGCCAGTGGATTTGATAAAGGTCGATGTAGTCGGTTTGCAGGCGGCGCAGGCTGCCTTCTACCGCGATCCGGATGTGGCGGCGATCGAGCGCGGCCTTGCCATTGCGGACCGGTGGGTTGAACCAGCCGTGGGCGGCACCTGCGATTTTGGTGGCGATGATGACGCCGTCGCGCGGTTGGTTTTTCTTGATCCAGCGACCGACGATTTTCTCGGTATTTCCAGCAAGCTCGGCGGTTGGTGGAACCGGGTAAACCTCCGCGGTATCAAAGAAATCGATCCCGGCATCGATCGAGCGATCCATGATGCGGAACGCGGTTTTTTCATCTGCCTGCTGGCCGAAGGTCATCGTGCCCATGCAGATTTCGCTGACGACGATCCCGCTTGTTCCAAGTCTACGCTGTTCCATGCGCCAAGTCTCAGGCGTCAGACTTCCACTTTCCAAGTGAAATCCGTGCCTTTGCTGAATGCGTGGAGTGACTTGCCGTTCAGACCGATGTGGCTGAGGTAGAGCCGGTCTTCTTTAAACGAGAGATGGCTGAATCCGTGTTCGGATTTGGCAACTGCGCCTTTGCGCGGTTTGTCGATGCGGTAAATGCCTGCGCCACCGGCCCCGGAAATCACGAATGAGGTCCGCAGGCCCTCCAGCTCAAGATGCTGCATGTCATGATCGTGCCCGCCGAGGTAGAGATGGACGCCCGCTTTTTCCAGCAACGGACCAATGTCCTTGATCAGCTCGGGCGTATCACCGTGATTGCCATCGGAATAAAGCGGGTGGTGGCCGATGACGACCGTGAATGGAGCGCGTTTGGATTCCAGTTGCTGCTTCAGCCAAACCAGTTGCTCGGCCTGCTTTTCCGCGGAAATCCAGCATGGCGGATTGGCTCCGTGGGTGCGCCGGTTGATGGGTTCCCAGTTGGTATCAATCATCAGGAAAGTGACTTTGGGATCTTTTGCCGGGAGATCGACACGGTAGAAATTGTCAGGCATCGTCCAGCGCGTTTTTCCTTTGCGGAACGCGTTGTAATCCAACTGCATCTGGGCGCCGCCGATGGTGTCGTGATAATCGTGGTTTCCCAGAACCGCCCAGCATGGGTTCGGGAACCGCCGGGATGGATAGAGATCGGAAAATCCGGTTTTCCAGCGTTCGGATTTCACCCCATCGTGAACCGCACCGTAAAAGTTATCTCCCAGCAGGAACATGCCATCAGCTTTTTTGCCCAGGCGGCGCGCATACACGTCCATCGCCTCTGCCACCTTCTTCTGGTCGTTGTTTCCTGCGCCGAAATCTCCCAGCACCATGAAATCCAGATCGCCATTGCGCACCATTTCCGCCGATGCGGTGGAGTTCAGGTTGAGCTGCATCGCCAGGCTTGAGCAGAAAAGCGTCTTGATCAGGCGGCGGCGGGTGAATGTTGGTTCCAGAGGACTCATAGGGTTGGCCACGTATAGGAAATCGAACTTATCGGGTAAATCCGCAATTCCACAGAATGGTTTGAATTTCCGGTCAGCCAACTCAGTCTCTTATTCTTGATGAAATTGAGGATTTACGGATTGGCGGTCGTGATGGGTTGTTTTCTGGCTCCAGCCTCGGTCCGTGCTGAATCTTCGGATGCAATGATCCATTCGGATGATCCGTTCGCCGAGTCTCCGGCGAAGAATGTGGAGTCACGGAGGAACGAAACTCGGCAGGCCTTTCAACTTAGGCTCGAAGTTTGGGAGATGAATGCAAAACAGTTCGTTCGGCAACTTGA
Source organism: Luteolibacter pohnpeiensis (assembly GCF_016595435.1). GTDB lineage: Bacteria > Verrucomicrobiota > Verrucomicrobiia > Verrucomicrobiales > Akkermansiaceae > Luteolibacter > Luteolibacter pohnpeiensis. The sequence goes on along the minus strand of NZ_JAENIJ010000018.1, from coordinate 92,042 downwards.
TCGCATGGAGCAGGGCGCGGACTTCGCTGGATGGCGGCGTGAACTCCTGAAAGATGATTCAGTCTCGTTGGTTCAGGTTTATGCGATGTCCGCGACAGAAAAGTCAGAAAATACTTCATCCTCCCTGCTGGAGCTACTTTATCCGACGGAACACGAATCAGTTGAGATTCCAAGAAAATCCAAACCCTCACCGGGCGATCAAGGCGAGGCTGTTAAGAAATCGCCGTTGGATTGGGTCATGGCACCAAAAGATTTCGAGTGCCGCTCGTTGGGTACGACCTTCGAGGCAGAGGTCAAAGGCGAAAGCGCTGAGACTGGAGTTTGGCGTTTGCGTGTTAGTATGGATGAAACCCGATTGACCGGATACACCAAGTTTGGCGGGAAGGAGTTCGCCATGAAAATGCCAGAATTTTCAGACTTCAGAGCAGGCGGTCTGATTTGCCTCCCAGAAGGTCAATGGTGCTTGCTCACTGCTCAACCAACTCCACCCAAGTTGAAACATGAATCCTTAGATAAAGTTCGCCTGGTTTTGGTGCGCTTGGATCGGTTGAGGTAAACTTTTTTTAAATGGTTGAATAGATTTGATAGAAATGCGTCAGAGCCAATTAACATGAAAACCTATATCTCGCTTATTACGGTTGCAGTTGGATTATTATCTCCATGCACGAACCTCCTGGCTCAAGAGGAGGAAAAACCAAATGAGTCCACTCCCACGGAAGTTGTATCCGATCCGTTTGCGCCCACCCAGATGAGGTCCAATGATGAGCAAACGCAAAAAATACTCGATCAACGCTCTTCCGAGAAGCCGGTGGCATTCCGGCTGAGGCTCGAAATTTGGGAACTCGATACCAAGCAGTTTGCCCTACAATTGGACGATGTGAAGCCTGGTTCGAACTTCAACGCTTGGCGTGATGCCAGTTTGGCGAGTGATGCTGCTGCTCTTTTAAATACACCCGCTGTGAGGGTAGAAACGGGAACTAAGTCCACCGTAGAGTCGATTCTTGAGCACATTTATCCGACGGAATATGAACCGCCAGTCGGTGATAAAAATGAATCGTCCCCAGCGGCTGATACGCTCCCGATGCCACAATGGGCAGCGGTTCCTACGGCATTTGAGACTCGAAATACCGGCACTACTTTGGAAGCCGTAGTGCGTAGCGTTTCCGGTGAGACTAAAACGTGGGATATCTGGCTGTCATTGGAATCGGTGAAACTGGAGGGAGATTCTGAATATGGTTTTCCTCTGATGGGGATTAAGATGCCGGATTTCAGCTCATATCGCGCAGGTGGCATCTTGCGTCTGCAAGAAGGCGCCTGGCAACTGCTCTCAGCCCAATCAGCACCGCCCAACGTAGACGGCTCGCCGACCGGCAAAACACGGGTGTCGATAGTTCGTTTGGATCGGGTTCGGTGAACTTGCGATAGGTTGGCTCTTCGACAAAGAGCCAACCCAAATCGACCGGAGTGCCCAGGTCATGATATTAATTCGGTAAATAAAGGCGAACCCTCGAACCATCTAACACCTGAATATCTCCTCCATGGCTTCTGACAATGGAGCGGGCTATGGATAATCCGAGCCCGGCTCCGCCGGTGCTGCGGTTTCGGGAATTTTCCAAGCGAACGAATGGCTCGAAGACCCTTTCACGATCCTCCAGCGCGATGCCCGGGCCATCATCTGCAATGATGACCTGAAGTCGTTCGGGGGTTGTGATCAAGCTGACTCTTGCCCGCTTTCCATAGCGGATGGAGTTTTCGATCACATTGCGGAACGCCCGCCGCAACGCACCGGGACGGCAGCGATATACCACGCGTTCCACTTCGGTGAAATCAACCTGCCAGCCGAGTTCAACCAAATCCGCGCAAAGGCTGCCTAGCAAGGCATTCATATCAGTTGCTCGCGTCTCTTCCTGGGTGGCGTCCTCGCGTGCGAATGCCAGTGTTGATTCGGCCATGGCTTTCATTTCATCCAGTGCTGAAATGAATTGTTTCCGCATTTCCTCGTCCTCAATGAACTCTGCCCGGAGACGCATGGAAGTGATCGGTGTTCTTAAATCGTGACTGATGGCGGCAATCATTCTGGTACGATCTTCGACGAAACGGCGTAGCCGGGATTGCATGCGGTTGAAGGCGGTCGAAAGTCGGCGAATGTCATCCGGTCCGCTTTCTGGAAGCTTTGGTATTTCCTCGCCCCGACCTAACGATTCCGCCGCTTCTGTTAGACGACGAAGTGGTAGGCCGACTCTCCGTGCGGCCAGAATCGAGACCAAGGAAAGCAACAGGATGGTGATGGCGAGGGATCCATAATAGTCCGCTGCAGGCTGTGCGATCGCTTGTGGCTTTGCCGTTACCGCATTCAGCCAAGCTCCATCCGATACGGGAACCGTTAGGCCAAAGCCATTCCAGGGTTTTAATTGCATCAATCGGACATTGGCGGAGCCAAACTGGGAGGTGTTGGCCAGCATTTCCCATTTGATTTCAGGCTGAATCTGAACCTCTTTAGGTTCCGGCGGTCGCCATGACTCAAGCAAGTGGACGCGTGCGATTTTCTGCCATTCGATCGGGCTATCAAGAGGTTCGCTGCTGACCCAATAGCGCGTCAAACCGGTGCTGGTTGCCCGCAATATTTCCGCATGCAATTCCGGGGAGACCGTCTTGACCAAGCGTCCTACGGATGCCGATCGCGCTAGAAATTCATCGCGCCGGAGCTCGAACATCGATCTCTCCTGCTCTGCTCGGAAAATGAATGAATACAGAATTTGCGAGATCAAAAGGGCGAGCAGGATCAACGCCACCCACTGGCCTGTCAGGCTGCGCATCCAGAATCGTTTCATGCGCGCGAAACAGTTCCGGTGAAACAGTATCCATCGCCCCAAAAAGTTTTGATCAGGGACGGACTTTTCGGGTCCAGCTCGATTTTTTTTCGAAGTCGGCTCACCTGATTGTCGATGCTTCTGTCCCATACATCGGCTTCGCGGCCGCTGGTTAGATCCAGAAGTTCATCGCGGCTCAAGACTTTGCCGGGATGTTCCAGGAAGACACTTAATAGCCGGAATTCCGCGGAGCTGAGAGGTATCGAAACTCCATCGTCACCGGTTACTTCCTGGCGTGTGACATCCAGCACGCGATCTTCAAATCGGAGCTTGGTTCCATGTTCGACGGTGATTCGGTTCTCTTGTGATCCCGCTTGGGAGCGGCGGAGCACCGCGCGGATCCGCGCTAGCAGCTCACGAGGATTGAAAGGTTTTGTTAGATAGTCGTCAGCGCCGATTTCAAGGCCGATGATTCGATCCGCGTCCTCTGCCACCGCTGTCAGGAAAATCACGGGCAGCTGGGTGAATTGCCTCAACTCCCGGCATAGAGAAAAGCCGTCTTTTCCCGGCATCATGATATCGAGGACCACCAGATCGAATACTTCCGTCTCTAACAATTTTAGGAATGCTGCGGCGCTCTCTCCCTCCGTGACTTGGTATCCATGCTGTTCCAAATAGCGGGCGACCAGTTCGCGAATTTCCTGATGATCATCGACGACGGCGATGTGGGGAAGGGTATCCATGAAGCAATCGGTGGCAATTTAACAAGCTGTCCGTCAAACAGCCCGATTAATATTGTAGCAAAGTGTGTCAAGGTGGGGCCGTATGACTACAATTTGCGACAATAAATCCGCAGGACCGGCACGCATTCCACTCCGACCCATGTTAGAAATCGCGCGTCACGGTTCTTCCCGGAATTTGACGCGACTTGCTTGGTTTCCGCCTTACTGATCGATCATGAAAAAACGTTGGATATTGGTTGTCTTGCTACTCATTGCTATCGCCGCTGGCGTGTTTCTGCTGCCAGAGCCGACTGGTGGCAAAAGCCCCAAGAAGGCCGGAGCAAATGGGCCGATCGCAGTGGTGCTGAAGGATGCGGAGTTACGGGATGTGCCGGTTTGGCTATCGGGCATTGGCACGGCGCAGGCCTCTAACACGGTGGTGGTTCGCCCTCGTGTCAGCGGATCGCTGGAAAAGGTCAATTTTGTCGAAGGCGCCATGGTTCAAAAAGGGGACATTCTGGCGGAGATTGATCCACGCCCTTACCAATCGGCTCTAGCACAGGCGAAAGCCCAAAAAGCGCAGGATGAGGCGCGGCTCAACAATGCAAAACTGGATGCCGCGCGGATCAAGGGCCTGGCTCGGCAAGACGCAGCCAGCCAGCAACAGCTTGAGCTGGCGGAAGCGAACGTGCTGGAACTGTCTGCTGCGGTGCAGTCGGATGATGCCGCGATTCAAGCGGCCCAGCTGAATTTGGATTTCACCACGGTTCGAGCACCTATCAGCGGGCGGACCGGGGTGCGGTTGGTCGATGCTGGAAACATTGTCACCGCAAATCAAGAGGCGGGTCTGGTGGTTCTAACCGAACTCCAGCCGTTGACGGTGATTTTCACATTGCCGCAAAAATACCTCTCGTCGCTCGGCAAGAACATCCAGCCTGACGCCGCACCCTTGAAAGTCGAAGCTCTCAGTGAGTCCGGAGATCTTCTCGATGAGGGCAAGCTTGAGCTGATCGATAACCAGATCGACGCCAGTACGGGAACTCTCCGACTGAAGGCCACCTTCAAGAATGAACAGCTCACCTTATGGCCCGGCCAATTTGTGACGGCGCGGGTTTTGATCGAAACTCGCAAGGATTGTGTGGTAGTCCCCTCCGAGGCGGTGCAACCCGGGATTGATGGCGATTTCATCTATGTCGTGAAATCAGACCAGACGGTTGAAGCTCGCGGAGTGACTGCGGGCATCGCTGCGGATGACGACACGGTCATCGAGGTGGGATTGAATGCTGGCGAAAAAGTCGTGGTTGTCGGCCAAAGCAAACTGAAACCAGGCTCGAAAGTTTCACCGAAGGAGGAGGAACAGCCATGAGCATGTCGGCGCCTTTCATCAAACGTCCGATCGCTACCGCATTGATGACGGTGGCCATACTGTTAGTCGGGATGGTGGCATTTCCGCGGTTATCCATCGCGCCTTTGCCACAGGTTGAATTTCCCACCATTCAAGTTTCCGCCAATTTGCCGGGGGCAAGCCCTGAGACGATGGCGTCGTCAGTGGCGACTCCGCTTGAAAACCAATTTGCTAAAATTCCGGGCATCACTCAGATGTCTTCTTCCAGTGGACTTGGCAGCACGTCGATCACCGTTCAATTCGATCTCGGGGTCGATATCGATGGCGCCGCTCAAGAAATCCAGTCCGCGATCAGCGCGGCAGCAGGTCAGTTGCCGACGAATTTGCCGAGCCCGCCAAACTATCGCAAAGTGAATCCGGCTGATTCGCCGATTCTCATTTTGGGACTGAGTTCGGATGTACTACCACTCACCGAGGTCAGTGACTACGGCAATAATGTGATCGCCCAGCAGATTTCGCAAATCGCGGGTGTCGCCCAAGTCGATGTGATGGGGGAGCAAAAGCCATCGGTCCGCGTGCAAGTGGATCCGGGGAAACTCGCTTCACTCGGCCTTTCCATGGATGATGTGCGCGGCGTGATTGCTTCGGCGACCGTGAATTCACCGAAGGGCAGCCTCAACGGCTCAAAGCAGACCTTTTCCATTTATGCGAATGATCAAATTCTCAAGGCCGAGCCTTACAATGATCTGATTCTGGCCTATCGAAAAGGAGCGCCGATACGGGTGAGGGATGTCGGTCGCGCGGTGGACGGGCCTGAGCAGTTGAGATCCGGAGCACTGGTTCGCAACAAACGTGGCGTTGGCTTGATCATCCGCAAGCAAGCGGACGCAAACGTTATTGAAACCATTTCCCGTATTAAGGAAATGCTGCCGCAATTGCAGGCGGCGATTCCCCCTGCGATGAAGGTGGAGTTGCTCAGTGATCGCAGCCGCACCATTCGTTCATCGGTGGAAGAGGTGGAATTCCACCTGGTGCTGACCGTTTTCCTAGTCACGTTGGTGGTCTTTCTGTTCCTGCGAAATATCCGGGCGACCTTGATCGCCAGCGCGGTGGTGCCGATTTCGATCATTGCGACCTTCGCGATCATGTATGTTCTGGATTTCAGCCTGAACAATCTTTCACTGATGGCGCTCACCATCTCGGTGGGATTTGTGATCGATGATGCGATTGTGATGTTGGAAAACATTTATCGTTACATCGAGGAAGGAATGTCGCCGATGCAGGCTGCATTGAAAGGCGCGGGTGAAATCGGATTCACCATCCTTTCCATCACATTCTCACTCATCGCGGTGTTCATTCCGGTTCTGTTGATGGGCGGGATTGTCGGGCGCTTGTTCCGTGAGTTCGCCGTGACGGTGACGGTGGCGGTTTTGGTCTCTGGATTTGTATCGCTCACATTCGTTCCCATGATGTGCGGCAAATTCCTGACGCATCACTACGCTCCAGATCGTAAAAGCATCCGAGGATGGTTTGACCAACTTTGTGAACGATTTTTCCAGAGCATCGAGAAGATCTATGAACGGTGTTTGCGTGTGGTGTTTCGCCATCAACGAATCACCTTGTTCACGCTCCTGCTCGCGATCGGGTTTACCGGATATGCATTTGTCAAAATGCCGAAAGGCTTTTTCCCCCAACAAGATACCGGCTTGATGGATGTTACGATCGAAGCGGCTCCAGACACGTCATACGACCGCATGTTCAAATACACCCAGCAGGTCGGTCAAATCATTGAGGCGGACCCTGGAGTGATGGCCTTTCAGTGTCGTATTGGCGGCGGCGGGCGAGGTGGTGGCGGAAGTAACGCCAGCCGATATTTCGTGACCTTGAAAGAGCGGGGAGATCGCGATTCCGTCACGGAAATCATGGGGAGACTTCGCAAGAAAACTCAGGAAATTCCGGGTCTAACCGCTTATTTCCAAGCCAGACAGGATTTGAACGTCGGCGGATTGATTTCGAAAACTCAGTATCAATACACACTTCGTAGCGCGGACAGCAATGAGCTGAATACCTGGGCACCGAAAATATTGGAGCGCATGAAAAAGCTGCCTGAGTTGCGCGATGCTGCGTCTGATCAGGAGTCGGCAGCACCAGCATTAAATATCGATATCGATCGCCAGGCTGCAGCGCGTTTTGGCATCGAAACCAGTGCGATCAATGATGCTTTGTATAATGCATTCGGTGAGCGGCAGGTGACGCAGTTTTACACCGACATCAATCAATACAAAGTCATCATCGAGGTTCCGCCGGAGATGCAGGAGAACACGTCTGTGTTTGATAAGATATTCCTGACCTCGCCACTTACGAACGGCCAAGTGCCGCTCTCATCGTTGATACGTTTTGACAAAGGAGTGCCAAAGCCACTGTCCGTGAATCATCTTGGGCAATATCCGGCGGTCACCATTTCGTTCAACCTCGCACCCGGTGTGTCATTGGGTGAAGCAGTTGCAGCCGTCGACCGGGCGGAAGCTGAAATGGGGCTTCCCGCGAGTCTAACAGGTTCGTTCCAGGGAAGCGCGGAAGCATTCCAATCCTCGCTGAAATCACAGCCTTACCTCATTCTCGCTGCGATCATTGCGATCTACATCATTCTCGGCATGCTTTATGAAAGCTTCATCCATCCGTTGACGATCCTGTCGACTTTGCCATCCGCAGGATTGGGGGCACTGCTCACCCTCTGGATCTCAGGTCATGATGTTGGAGTGATTGCAATCATCGGAATTCTCCTGCTGATCGGAATCGTGAAAAAGAATGCGATCATGATGATCGACTTCGCGATCGAGGCGGAACGTGAACGCGGACTTGCACCCCATGAGGCGATATTTGAAGCGTGCATCAAACGTTTCCGACCGATCACCATGACAACGATAGCCGCCATGATCGGTGGTATTCCGCTCGCGCTCGGTCATGGTGACGGCTCGGAACTGCGGCAGCCGCTTGGTTTTGCCATCGTCGGCGGGCTGGTGCTCAGCCAGGCGCTGACCCTGTTTACCACACCTGTGGTTTATTTGTTCTTTGACCGTCTGACGAAACGGCAGAAAGCACAAGATTCCCAGACCGAGGCGCTGCCGGAGTTGGCATGATTTCGATCCAATAAAAAGCGGCAGTCCGATGGGTGAACATCGAACTGCCGCTGCAGTTTGTTAGGGATTGTTAGATGATCGGGTGATCACCAATCCGGTTTGGATTTGTCAGGCTTCGGCGGCGCTTGCGGCATCGGCCTCGGATCTTCGGCGATGCGTTGGTTGAGGTAATCCACTGCTGCATTCAACTGGGCATCGTTACCCTGGAACGTATCGTGCGGAAGATTGTCCACTTTCATGTCAGGCTCAACTCCGGTGCCTTCGATCAACCAATCTCCGTCAGGGCCATAGACACCGATTTCAGCTGCGGTGCACATGCCGTTATCGACGAGCCAGCGTTGCGAGTTCAGCCAGATTTGGCCTCCCCAAGTGCGGGTGCCGATGACCTTGCCGAGTCCGAGTCGTTTGACCCCTTCGGAGAAAGCCTCGCCATCGCTTGCGGTCCATTCGTTGCAGAGAACGGCCACATGACCGCGGAAAGCAAACTGCATGTTCGAGTAGGATTGCCCAGCCCGTGGGGACCAGTAGAACCACGCTTTTCTCATCAGTCGGCTGAGAATCCATGAGTCGGTATTTCCTCCGTGATTATTGCGAACATCGATGATCAAGCCCTGGCGGTTGAACACGGGGTAGAAGTCTCGTGCCCACTCAAGGATACTGCCACTGCCCATATCACGCAGGTGCACATAACCGATTTTTCCGTCGCTCTTTTGCTCAGTTTCCTGGCGGCGTGTGTATTCCCATTCGTTGTAGCGAAGATCGGCAGCTGAGCGCGGATCAAGTGGCTCGACGATGAAATTCCTGCGCGCTGCGCCCTGGCCCGCTTCGACTTCGAGCAGGACTTTCTGTCCGGCCTTCTGTTCTAACAGCTCTTCAGGGTGTTCGACGCCCGACAGATCGCGGCCATTGATGGCGGTGATGATGTCACCTTCGGAAATCTCAATTCCCGGGCTTGCCAAGGGGCTCGTCTCACCTGGGTAGTCTGGATCGGTTTTGAAAATGTGATCCACTTTCCAGCCACCGGTTGCCACGTCCTTGGAGAGACGCGCACCCAGGGAGGACGGCTGAATGTTATCCTCACCGTGGCGGGTGTCGCCGTAGCGGACAAAGATGTGCAGCGCGCTGAGTTCGCCGGCCATCTCGTATAGGATTTCGGAAAGATCGGAACGATCCGCCACACGATCTACGAGTGGCTCATACTTTTCCCGGATCGCCTGCCAATCCACCCCGTGCATCTTGGGATCGTAGAAATAGTCGCGCAACATGCGCCAGGATTCCTGATAGATTTGGTGCCATTCTTCTTTCGGATCGACAGCAAGTGACCAGGCATTGAGCGACACGGGCTGGTCCAATTTCGCTGGCGCTTCGGCTTCAGTTTTCGCAACGAATAGGCCGTTGCCCTTGTTGATGACGATCTGCTTGTGGTCGGTGGAGAACTCATAGTTCCGGTATCCGTCGGCGAAGACTTTGGCCTTCGGCGAGTCGGATGAAATATCAAGCCGCATCAGCCTGCGGTCGCCGCGGCTGCCGGTAGAGCGGGTTTGATAGAACAGGAATTTGCCGACTGCCTGCAGATCGGAGAGGTTGCCGGAAACGCCCGGGACTTCAAACAACCGGGTCGCCAGGCCATCGAGGTCGATGTCAATGGATGGTGCCTCATCCTGATCCGGTTTCTTTTCATCGTCCGGTTTATGATCCCGTTTTTCCTTGCTGTCCGCTGGATGCAGTTCATCGGGTGGAGTGAATGGAAAGCGTTCACCTGCCTTTAATGAGAGGGCGTAAATGCGGGTGCTCTCCGTGAAATATGGCTCCGGTTGACGCGGCCCCCATGGCGATTGCACCAAGGACCTGAGTTCCCGATCGCTCAGGAAGTAGAGCCATTTGCCGTCGCCCGACCAAGTCGGTGAACTGCTCATCACCCGATCCGAGGTGGCGTCGACGAGTGTTCCGTCTGCCGGACGATAAATGCGGATTTTCGGGAATGTGTTTTCAGCCGGCTCAACAAAGGCGAGCCACTTGCTGTCCGGTGACCAGCTCAGATCGCTGAATCCGCGTGATGGTGAAGTGCTGACCTTGGTGGATGTGCGCGCCGTGAGATCGCGGACCCACAGCTCCAGGTTTTTGTCTTCCCAGGCAATCCAGCGGCCATCTGGTGATACGACAGGCGCGAAACGGAAGATGGTGCCGTCATTGGTGAGCAGTTCTGGCTTGCCGATTCCATTTGCGGGAAGGCGCACCATTTCGATCTCACCGGTTTCGTCGGTTTGCGCGATCAAGGATTTGCCGTCCGGCATGAAGGTCGCCTCACGATAACGGCCACGATCCGGATGGGTGATTTCAACAAAACGGCCGCCAGGTTTTACCGGTGCGACGAAAACGGAGCCACGAGCTGTTAGAACAACCCGATCCCCATTGGGGGAAACGCTGAAGCGGGTCAGGTAGTCCATCGGTTTATCAACCCAGTTCAGCCGGGTTTGATCGAAATCCGACGGCAGTGTGATGGGGATTTCCGTGTCTTTGCCATCGACCAAAGTCAGCAAATGCAAGCTTCCGGCGTACTGATAGATCAATCGTCCACCGTCGAGATCGGCATTGCGGACTGCGAAATCGGTGTATTTCGTGATTTGCTTCAGATCGCTGCCATTATCGGCCATCGACCAGACATTCATCGATCCCGAGCGATCGGTTAGAAAATAAAGCCGATCGTTAGACCAGAGTGGATTTTCCGAGGTGCCGGTGAAATCTGCGGTCAAGGCAACCGCTTCGCTGCCGCCGGGATCATAGCGCCAAAGATTGCGGGCGGTTCCTCCGTGGTAGCGTTTGGTGCTGCTCGACTGGTTGCCGAGGCGGGTGAAGAACAAGCGGCCGGTTTCGTCCATCACCCCTTGGCTTGCCTGGGCCAAAGGCAGCAGGGATTCCTCGGCATTTTGAGGGTTGATCGCAACGAGTTGCTCGTTCGGCAGGGTGGAATAGGCGGTCGTCGAGCACAGGACTTTGCCATCAGCGGTCCAGGAAACTGGAATCGAACCTTCGCCGCTCCAAGTGAGCCGTTTGGGCAAGCCGCCGTCGATCGGCATCACGTAGACTTCAGTTGGACCTTCGTATTGGCCCGAAAAGGCGATCCATTTCCCGTCGGCGGAAATTTTAGCATTGGATTCAGTGCCGGGGTGGGAGGTCAGCCGCATTGCTTGGCCGCCATCGACGGGAACCTTCCAGAGGTCGCCTTCCGCCGTGAAAACCACTTGATCGCCATGAAGCGCCGGTGTTCGGAAAAAGCTCGGGTTCGCACCCCAGGCCGTAGCCGTGAGCGCTCCACTGAGCAGGAGCCATGTTTTTCGCATGGGTGAAAAAGGCATAGATGGCTCTTTAGGACAATGCGCGAAGTGGTGGCGATCGTTAAGCGCTGAGAATGAGCATGATGGGTGCTTGTTTTATGGGGTTTTCTTCCAGTCGGCATCAGCGAATCTCCGGTGTAGGCTGGAAAATCAGCCCCGACTCGTCAGCTGACCCTAGGCTTGTTTTTTGTCGCCATTGGACAGATGGTCGCCCGCAAGTAACCTGAATGATGGATTTTTTGAAATGGGCAATCGCCGTGACCGGAGCCTGTGTGGTGTCGGCCTCCGGGCAAGCGGTCAAGGTTTTGGCAATTGGGGACAGTTTGACCGAAGAATACCGGTTTGAGACGGTTTTCAGTGGCCCGACCTCGAATCCGGTGGATTCCAACACGAAAAACTGGGTGGAGCTATTGGCGGAAAATCGAAGAGCGGATCTAACCTTTGGGTCCTATGAAGCCAACCTTTTGTCCTACCCGGATTTTCGCGATGCCGGCTACAAATACAACTACGGTGTGCCGGGATTTACGACGGAGAACTGGATCGACGTCATCCAAAGTTCTTTTTTTGACACCTTGAGTGGCGATGCATACGCCATCGGCTGCTATGCCACCAAAACCGCGCTTGTCCGGCATTTGGAAGACGACGGCATCGGCGTGGTGGTGATTTTGTTAGGTGGAAATGACCTGAAATCCGATTACGACGGCATTTTCAACGATGATCAGCCGCCTGCACTTCTTACCGAGGCAGTTCAGAACATCCGCACGATCTATCAATTCGTTCGCTCGGAAAATTCGAGCGTCCCGGTGGTCATCTGCACCTTTCCGGATATTGGGGCAACGCCGGAGGTTTCAGAAAAATATACCGAACCGGATTTACGCGTGCGGGCCAGGCAGCGCATCGCGGACGCAAATGCGTCACTCATGGCAACCGCGACGTCATTAGGCGCCGAAGTGGCGAGAATCGATTCCGTGACAGCCAGGGTTTTCGATGAAGTGCCATTTTATCTGAATGGTACGCTCATGACTTATGAGCCGGACCCGGAAAATGCACCTGATCGCCTGTTCTGTCACGATGGCTTCCACCCCGCGACCATTGGCCAGGCGTTGATTGCGAACCAGATTGTCGATGCCATCAACCGGGCCTTGGGAACCACGGTGGAACCATTCGCCAATCGGGTGATTTTAGGGGACCTGCTGGGCTTGGACCCGGACCAGCCTTATCTCGACTGGGCAGGGAGTGCGGGTGCAATGGATGCCAATCCCGATGGCGATGCGAGTCCGAATCTGGTGGAGTATATGCTTGGTAGCGAGCCGCTTATGCCGGATTCTCCTTTCATTTTCGGGGCTGACGGCGAGTTGTCCTTTTTAACGTTGGAGGATCGATTTCGGTTTGCCAGTTTGCAGGTCCTGGAATCCGAGACCCTTGGCGACGATTGGCAGCCGGTGCCAGAAAATCGCATCCAGATCGACGCAAGCGGGCGCTGGCAAATCGAGCCGAGTGGCGATGCTAAAAATTTCTACCGCTTACAGGTCGTGCCCAATCCGTGAACTTTGGAGGAGGAATGGTGGGATGGGCTGAAGGCTTCTCATTTCACCGGAGAGCCTACTTGGATGCTGAGCTAATGAGCCAGCTGTCAGAATATGACAAAAATAGATTAAGAAAAAGATGGTACACGAGGACGGGATCGAACCGCCGACCGACCCGGTGTAAACGGGTTGCTCTACCGCTGAGCTACTCGTGCACGGCAGGGCGCGAAGTTGGAGGATTTCTGCAGAGTGATCAAGCCTTGAGTTGCAATTAAAGTTGTGGACTTGCCCGGACGAGGGGGCAGTGGTTTGTTTGCGGCACGAAATGCATTTACGTTTATCCGATCAGGAACTGGCGACGCTGGTGGAAATGGTGAGCCTCGCGGCCAATGTTTCCTCTTGGAATCAGAAGGAAGAAGCGAGGGATCAGGTGGCAGCATTCGAATCGCTGGAAAGCAAGATTCTGGAAAAAGCCGGCCACTCGGGATTCGGCGATTGGATTGAGTTCGATGAGGAAACCCAGCGATTCCGGGTGAAGCAGGAAGTCGAGGAAAAGCTGTTCTACCACGAATGCTACGACGAATTCCGCAATGAAAGTTTCTGGGACGAGCTAGCGGTCCGGCTTTCCGATCGGGATCTGGCCCGTGCAATCGGTTTTGAGGCCTGGGAGCGCCTGACTGAGGAACAACGGAGAGCCAGGACTGGCGCTTGGGAAAAACGCTACTGGGAGGAATTTTCCAAGCGCGGGGTCGAGCGGCTGGCGGTTATTTCCCCACCGAGCGAGGGTTAAAAAAGTGCTGCCAGGAAACCGCGACAAATCCGGACAAACTACCGTTGCTCCGATCAAGGCCTGGCGGGGTTCGTCTGCCGAACCTTCACGGCCCCTGACAGCGGCGTTAGGAAAGTCCAGCTGCGGCGTTCCTGCAATGTCTTTTTCACAGCAATTGCCGTTAGCCGGGACGGTTCATCATGAACATGTCCTTGGTCCGGCAATACCAGTTCGGGCTCTGCATCCGGCCGAGTGGATGGTAGTCGGCCGGATCGATTCGCCAGGTTTCGGTGTTGAAAATCCCTTCGCGGACATGAACCCGGAGCACTTCACCGATGATGAGCCGGTTGTGACCAATCTCGATGGTGCCGCGGCTCACGCACTCCAGACTGGCCGGAGCTTCTCCAATTCGAGGCGGTTTGACGACACTTGAGGCGACGGCGGTAAGGCCGGCGTGTTCCAATTCGCTCACTCCCGGCGGTAACGAAGCGGCGCAAAGGTTCATCCGCTCACCGAGGTCTTCATCGACCAGGTTCACCACAAACTCAAGCGTGGCACTGATGTTCGCCGCAGTGTCCTTGGGGACGCCGGGTTCACGATCTCCAGGGCAAATCCCGACAATCGGCGGATTGGCACCTAAGACATTGAAAAAACTGAACGGCGCAGCATTGACGCGGCCGTGGATATCGATCGTGGATACCAGGGCAATCGGTCTTGGGGTGACCAGACCGGCCAGGATGGCGTAGGCTGCTTCACGGTGAGTCGAAGTAAGGTCGAGTTCCATGGTCTCAACCTGAGACATGGCAGACAAATGTCCATGCCCCGGGTTGAAATTGTTTTTGAGAAGCAGCCCGTAAAAGCCCGGCTGATCAGCCGAGCAGGGTGGTGCGGGTGAAGAGCGGAATGACGTGGATGCCGCGGGCTTCAATGGCCTCGCGACCGCCTTCTTCCCGATCAACCAGCACGATCGCAAATGCGACCTTGCCGCCTTCGCGCTCGATTGCGTCGATGGCTTTCAGGGTGGATCCACCGGTGGTGATCACGTCGTCGACGACCACAATGGTGTCCCCGGATTTGAAATTGCCTTCGATCTGTTTGCCGGCGCCGTAGCCTTTCGGCTCTTTGCGGACGGTGAAAACTTGCAGCGCTTCATCGGGATGCTGGCGTGCAGAGGCCATGCCGATGGAAAGCGAGATTGGGTCGGCACCGAGGGTCATGCCGCCAATGGCGTCGATTTTCAGGTGCTCGGAATGGATTTTCGAACGGACGGCGTGCCAGCCGAGATCGCCGATGAGGGCGGCGCCGAATGGATCGAGCGCGGTGACACGGCAGTCGATGTAGAGGTCGCTTTGTTTTCCTGAGGCGAGGGTGAAAGTTCCGGTGCGGACGGATTTTTCGAGCAGGAGTTTTTTCAGGGCGGCGGCAGCTTCTTGCATGGGCTGATGGTGGAAAGGAGGAGGGCGGGAGGCAAGCGCGCAAGAAGACAGATACGGGACCTGATCGACGGTTCTTTTTGGTACTGGTCAGCGACGGGCGGGTGGGCGTAATTTTCGGGCCGCATGATGTTGGGAATGCTGGAACCACCGGGCTTGGTGGAACAGGGCGGGCCGCTGGTCTGGGTGCTGCTTGGGCTGGCGTTTGTCGGCGCGGTGTGCGTGGTGGAACGAATGTTCTTTTTCCACCGGGCGCGGATCAATGTGGGGGATTTGCTTGTCGGGCTGGCTCACCATATCCGGCGCCGCTCATTTGCAGAGGCCTTGCACGAGGCAGCACGGGCTCCTGGGCCGGTGGCGCGGGTGGCACATGCAGCGTTGCTCCGTTACTATCTGGATCGTCGGGATCTCCGGGATATTGTGCAAGAGGCAGGTCAGCTGGAGGTGCCGCGGATTGAAAAAAATATCCGTGCGATTCTGGGAACGGCGTTGCTGGCACCGTTGATCGGCATGTTGGGGACCATGGTGGGAATGGTGGAAACTTTCCAGAGAGTCAGTGAGCAAGGTGGATTTACCGGACCGGCGGAACTTTCCGGCGGAGTGTTTACCGCGCTGGTAACTTCGGTTTTAGGGCTGACCATTGCGGTGCCATTTTATTTGTTCTATCTCTACTTTCTGGGGCGCGCGAAGCGCTTGGTCTACCGGATCGAACGGGCGGGAATTGAAGTGGTCCATTTGATCGCCGATGCGCGGGAAGATGAGGAGTTTTCGCCCTTCCACGGGGAGGTGAATGCCGGGAAGAAGCCGATCAAACCAAAGGGTAAGACGCCGAAATGAAGTTGGAGCTGTCGTTGCCGGAGCGGCCGGGATTTCTCCATGCAGTGGCGGTGGTGAATCTGTTCGCGCTGCTGCTGATGTTCATCCTGCTTGGTCCGTCATTGACCTTGCGGTCCGGGGTGACGGTAGATTTGCCTCCTTCGCGATTTCAGTTGGATCGTTACACCAATACCCTGGTGGTGACTCTTGGGCCGGGAAATCCGGCACCACGCATCCATTTCGGACGCGATGCAGTGACCCAGGAAGAGCTGGGCGAGCGCTTGGAACAATTACGCGAGGGCGGGGCGCCGACCGATTCGATCGTGCTTCTGCAAACCGATGCGGGAACTCCCGTGAAGGTGGAGCGGGAAATCAGCGAATTGGCCTTGTCCAAGGGATTCCGGGTCGCATTGGTAGGCCAGGC
This sequence comes from Luteolibacter pohnpeiensis, assembly GCF_016595435.1. Classification (GTDB taxonomy): domain Bacteria; phylum Verrucomicrobiota; class Verrucomicrobiia; order Verrucomicrobiales; family Akkermansiaceae; genus Luteolibacter; species Luteolibacter pohnpeiensis. The sequence continues at coordinate 75,722 of NZ_JAENIJ010000018.1, read as the reverse complement.
GACGGAGGCTCCTAATCCAGATTGATCATGGCGCGGCACCACCATCATGGCCCGAAGCCAAGTGGATTTATTTTCCCGTGGCGTGGGCTGAATGCCCCCTTGATGCCCAAGGTGCTGGCAGCGGTGTTGCTGTTCGGGGTTTTCGCATTCGCAATCACCTTTGTCCGGGTGGATATTTCAGCCCGCCCGCATTGGCTGGAAGAAAAAGCATCCATCATCGACCTTCGGATGGGCAAAGATGCCGAGCTGTGGGCCAGACGGGCGCAGGAGGAAGGGCCATTTCCTTCCCGGGTGGACCCGGATTCATGGAATGTGATGAAGCAGCTGGAAAATCAGGTAAGCGATGCCTTCCGCACTCCATCCATGCCTTATGTGCCCCAGCTCCGGGATTTACCCCAAGGCGAGCCGGTATCGGGCATTCCGTTCACGGCCAAAGGCGAAAGGGTTTTTCCGAAACACCAAGCGCCGGAATGGGTGCAACAGCCGGATGCAGCGCGCTTGGTGCCGCAACTCTACCCACTGGTGGAGGTACCGATGGATGCGATGCCTAAAAAGCTGCCTGCCTTTGCGGGTGAAATCGCGCCGGAGATGACTTACACGCCGTGGCGATTCCTGATCCGTTTAACGCCGGATGGGGTGGTCAGTGATTGCGTTTCCCTCGTTGGAACATCGGAAGCCGGAGCCGGTTCTCTGGAAAAGTGGCTTCGCCAGGTCAAATTCGACCCTGGCTTTGCGGAAAAACACGAATGGATCGCCCTGGCCGTGACGTTCGTCAACCAACCTGCAGATGGAACTGACACTCATTGAATTTGTCCTGACCGTGATCATCGGCAGCTGCGGGTTCATTTTGCTCGCGCTGGTCATATCGCGTTCCATGCGCGGCCGCGCCGAGCGGCGCTCGCTCAGGCGGAGGATCATTTGCCGACTTTGTTTGCACGCGTTCGAGGCGAGAAATAGCGAACCAGTCGTCCGCTGCCCGGAATGCGGAGTGGCGAACGAGCATCAGAACCTGCGCCGCTGGAACTGATGGCCTGGCTGGCAGCGGGATTTAGCCTCCCATTTCGGCGATCGCCTTCCTGACCGCTTCCTGGACCTCAGGATTGGCGTAGCATGGCCCTGCCCCCGGACCACCGGTGGTATGGGTTTCAAGGAGGTGTAACTCCCCATTTTCCAACAGAAAGCTGGGATTCCCGGAATCACCAGGGATCAGGCGTTTGCGGAAAATCGGATCGAGATCTTGGTCAAATTTAAACCGGACACCCTTGCCGGCCGGAGCGGCGATTTCGTGCACAAATAAGCGTTTATCCTGATCACTGAGAATCACGGATCGGCCAGGTTTTGCGGCATCAGCCGAGGCGAAGGGGTAGGCTTTGATCGCCGGAGGCAGCGGAAGATTGAGTTTTGCCACCGCTACATCCATTCCAGGGATGCGTTCACATTTGTCGATGAAACGCTCGTAGGGATGACCGTGCCGGTCGTGAAACATCACCGGCACGTTGGCGGGGCGCACGAAATGGGCGGCCATGACCACAAAACTTGGGGCGATCAGGGTGGCAGTTCGGTCATCATTCCAGGATACGCCGGTGAGATCGAGCTGCGCAGTCCAGTTTTGCTTCCAGCGGGATTTGCCGGTTGGCTCGTAGAATAAAAACAGATCGCCACGGTTTTTTTCATGCGCGACCAGTGCTTGCTCGGGATTTTTCGAGCGGGCGATTTCGACCGGAACCCCGGTGCCGGAACTGCAGGAAAAAAGAAGAACCGCCGCTGGGAGCAGGAGGATGGCACGTTTCATCGCTAACAGCATGGCCCTTCCATCCCAGTTCGCAATCAAGAGCTGGGTAGTGCTTGGAAAAATCCAAGTCGCCAGGGTTCTACTGCGAGCAGGATTGAAATGCTTGCTCCGTCAGCACCGCGCGTGCTTCCCCGACCAGGAACAGGGATCCGGCAATGAGGACGGGGCTGTCACTGTTCATCGCCGCGGAGAAGGCCTCATCGAAATCAGGGAACAAATGATGCGGCGGCGCATCGGGGGGGAGGGCGGCGGCGAGCTCTTCAGTGGGCGTCGCCCGTGGAGTATCGACCGGGCAAATGCAGATTCTCGAAGCCAGTGGCGCGAGGTGTTCCAAAATGCCCGAAATATCTTTGCTTGAGACTGCGCTGAACAAAAGTGTCGGACGTTCGTCGCGGAATTTCAGCTTCCAGGTGTCAGCTAAGACTTTTGCGGCGTGTGGGTTATGGGCGCCATCCAGAACGATGATCTTGCCGTTCCTGTTGAACATTTCAAAGCGCCCCGGCCAGGATACCTTGGAAAGCCCGTATTGTATGGTGTCGAAATTGAGGTGAAGCCCGGCGCGAAACAACGCGGTGATCGCTACTGCGGCATTCCAGGTCTGATGTTCCCCCGAAAGCGCCATGGCGTAGCCCAGAAGAGGCTGATCCGTGAATTCGACCTCGCTGCGTTTTTCATTCGCTTCTTTCTCCAGCACCGAGCGGATGGATGCGTCTTGCGGTGACGAAATGATCGGTTTGCCTTCCACGAAAATGCCGGCCTTTTCGTAGGCAATTTCCTCGGGAGTATGACCGAGCCACTGGGTGTGATCCAGAGCGATCGGCGTCAGAACGCAGACATCGGCAGGCACGGCAGTGGTCGCATCCAATCGCCCGCCCATGCCGGTTTCCAGAATGATCAGTTCGCATTCACACTCGCGAAACCAGCGCATGGCCAGAGCCAGAGTGATCTCAAAGAATGTCGGATGATTTTCAAGTTTCTCGCAAATCCTCCGCAGGTCAGTGAGGCCCGCAGCGCACCGATCCTCCGGGATATCTTGCCCGGAGACTTTCATGCGTTCCCGATAATCGATGAGATGAGGCGAGGTGAAAAGACCGGTGCGCAGGCCGCTTGCGCGCGCCACGCTATCCATCATGGCGCAGGTGCTGCCCTTGCCATTGGTCCCGGCCACGTGGATCACCTGCACTCCCTTTAAAGGATAGGCCAGGTATTCCTTCAGCAGGGCACGGGGACCTTCCAAGCCCAGTTTGATCCCGAACAGCTGCGTGGAAAACAGCCATTCGATCGCCTCATCGTAATTCATATCCGGTTCGTGGAGAAATCAGAGTTCTTTGATCCACAAGTTCGCGAAATCAATCGCTTGGCCATGATGCTGCAGGCCGATTGGGCCTTCTTGGTTCACATCAGGCAGCTGAGCGTTTTCAATCACGACCCGTCCGTTGAGCACGACAGTGAGGCGGTCACCTTTAAGGGTGATCATGGTGCGGTTCCATTGGCCGACGGGGGCGTCCGCTTTCATTTTAGGGGTGACGCCAGCACGAACGGCAGGCGTTTGGTTCTTGTCAGTGCGGTAGCCGTAAACTTCGCCGGACCCGACGCTCCAGTTCCAGAGATTCACTTGGCTCTTTTCGGAGCCACGGAGGTAAATGCCACTGTCGAGCTCTTCGATTTCCTCGGTGACAGGCTCGCCCTTGTCATTGGTTTTGTTGTTGCCATCGGGAAGCACGATCGGGCGTTGCATTTTTTCGCCATCACCAGCCCAGCGCCAATCGAACACCAGGGTGAAATCCTTGTAACTCTTTTCAGTCCACAGATCGTTGGTCGCTCCTTCCTTGCCATCGTGCTTGAGCACGTCATTGGAAACGAACCAGTTGTGGGTATTGTCGGGGTCGTGCTTCCAGCCGTTGAGGGATTTGCCGTCGAAGATCTGTTTGAACCCGGCGGCGATCACTCCCTCGGTATTGGCGGCAGGAGGAACCTCAACAATGCCAATGTTTCTGAACGCGACCGGATCACCGTGGCCGAGAAATGCGATGTGTCCGGAACGTCTTTTAACTCCTTGATGCTCAGGATTGCGGGCGGCTAGGTCGTCCAGATTTTGGCGCAGGATGATCTCGCCATTCAATTCCACCATGACAGCGGGTCCGAGGACGGAGACGCGCTCGCGATTCCACTCTCCCACAGGCTTCAGGAAGCCTTTTTTGGCCGCGGCCAATTTGTAAATCGATCCATGATACTGGGTATCAAGGAGGTTCGCGTATTGAGGCGCGGTGTTATCAAGGATCTGCAATTCCATCCCGGTGTAGGCAGAGTCGCCGTAGCCTGGATAGTGAATCCCCAGGCCATTGTTTCCACCAGGTGGCAGTTTGAATTCAAAATCCAGAATGTAGCTGGTGTAGGTGCCCTCAGTTACCAGATTTTTACCGGCTGGGGTGCAGACAATCGTGCCGTCTTCTACAACGTATCCATCTCCGGTCCAACCGGTTAAGTCTTTTCCATTGAACAGTGGGCGCATCACCGGATCAGCGGCACTGGCATGGATCGAGAAAGCGGTAACGAGGAGTGGAACGAAAAGAAATTTCATGACTTTGAAGAATTTTGCGAACGGACGGATAGAACACCCTCGCGCCCCATCACACAAGTAGCAAGGAATGCCGAAGTGACTAGATGTCAAAATTCGCTTTCCGTTTGACGACCGGCGGTGAATGTAGGATTGGAGACGCAATGAAGTTGCGGTACAGTCTTAAGTTTGGGCAGCTGCTATTGGCGCTAGCGCTGATCTCGCCCATGGCGCATGCGGACAATTTCCGCATTTATAAAAGCCCTGACGGTGAAGGAGTAAAGGCCAGCTTCCAAGGGTTATCCAAAGGGATCGTGACCTTGCGACGTGAAGACGGGAAAATGTTCGACATGCCGCTCGACCTGCTCAGCGCGGAAGATCAGCAATACGTGAAGCAGCTCGGCGAACGACTCGCTTCGGAATCGGCTGCCCTCAATCAAGCTGCCGGTAAGGACATCTTTACACAGGAAACTTTCGACCTGATGGACGCCGAAAGCTTGGCGCAGAGGTTGAAGCTCAAGCAGGAGTCGCAGTCTAAATTCGGCAAAAGCTGGCGCCTCTACGCCTCCTTCGTGAAAGGCTACCGGCTGTTCGGCGCGATGCCCTATTCGGTAGCGCTTTATTCAGACGAGCAAGGGAAGGCGACCAGTATTTCCATCGTCTACGCCAACAAGGGCGACTTCGCCAGCACCGCCGGCTTTGCGGAAGACCACTTCAAGGGTGGCGTCAGCGAAGAGGAAGGTTCCTTGCAAGCCGCGATGGATCAGGACGACCAAACCGTTTCAGATGCTATTTCTTCCATTCTCGGCAAAGGTGCTGAAGAGCGCTACGGCGAAGGAAATACCCGTCGGAAAATCGTCCGCTGGGATTGGAATGGCAATGCCATCCTGCTTTCCAATGAACCGGGCGAATATGTCAGCCTGTCGATCATTTCCAGCGACACAGCGGATGCGGGTGGTAAGTCGACCCGGATCAAGGACTCGGATCTGAAAGCCAGGCTTTTGGCGTCCATCGCGCGGGAGAAAAATGGCGATGTTTACCTGACGCAAATTCCCATGGTCGACCAAGGCCCAAAGGGTTACTGCGTTCCTGCGACTTTCGAGCGCGCGATGCGGACGATGGGCATTGATGCCGACATGTATCTCCTCGCCATGGTCGGCGGAAGCAGCGCCGGTGGTGGAACTTCAGTCGAGAAGTTGCTCGAAAACGTCCGCTCCCAAGTTTACCGCAAAGGTCGCCGCCCGAAGGATGAGCACGTGAAGAATCTTAAAATCCGCGACGTGAAACGCTACATCGACGAGGGAATCCCAGTGATGTGGACGCTTTGTTCGGTGAAAGATTACAATAAAGTCGCCAACGAAGACACCCAGGCCCGAGTTGCAGTCAAAGATTGGCAAACCTACGCCGCCACCATCGCAGAAACGGCCAAGACAGTTGCGAAGCAAGACAAGCCATCTGAGGCTTACCACATCTGCATGATTGTCGGCTACAACGAGGCAACGAACGAACTGGCCGTCAGTGACTCATGGGGACCTTCCTATGAACGCCGCTGGGTTCCTGTCGGCGTGGCGGATTGGGCCAGCAACGGCGGATTGTTCATGATCCTGCCGTAATTTGAATTTCGCAGGCTGCGCAAAGTAGCCTGCGAGCTTGAATGCCCGAGCCAGAGGCTGGATCTCAATCATCCAGCCAGCGTGCGAGGGCATCTTCAAGCGAGCTGCCACGTTTGGCGCTCAACGAGGGGCCAACTTCCACCGTGGCACGTTTCCCGGCGCTGTTCTGAAAGTGCAGCAGGACCGGAGTCGGCCCCGGGTTGGCGATCAATGCCTCCCGGATTTCGTCCAAGTCTCGCTCACCGTGGCGAGTGGTCCACAGAGTCAGCTCGATCGGACCCTTTTTCGCCGAAGCTTTCCGCGCCTTGAGTTCGGAGAGTTCGTAACCGGTCATACGGCGGCCGCCGGTGCGATCGTCCACCTGGATCGCGCATTTGAGACGGATGGTTTTGCCTGGTTCCAGCAATCCTGCATCGCGGGCGGGAACAAATGTTTCGCCCCAAAGCATGATTTCCGAGGAACCCGTGAAATCCTCCAAAATCAGAACCCCAAAAGGTTTTCCGGTTTTCGTGGTTTTCGCCTCAAGCGAACGGACCATGCCTGCGAACGGATAACGGTCCCGCGGGTTGTTGATGACGATGTCGTCCACCAAACCAATTTTCCGATAGCGGTCGGAATCGATCACTTTTCGGAATTTATCCAGCGGGTGACCGGTGACGTAAAATCCCAGCAGCTCCTTCTCGTGAACCAGCCGCTCATCTTTCGGCCATTCCTCAATCGTGGCCTCACTGCGGCGCGTTTGTTTGTTCGGAGTTTGAGGAGCAAAATCCATCGCATCGAACAAGGAAACCTGGCCCGAGGCACGATCGCGCTGTGCCGATGAAGCGGAGGCCACGACCTGCTCCAGCCGGGCAAACATCCCTGCGCGGGTTTCGTTGGTCCAATCGAGCGCACCCGCCTTGACCAGGTTTTCCAGAATGCGCTTGTTCACGACCTTGGATTCCAGACGCGTGGCGAAATCGTCGAGTGTCGCAAACTCGCCCTTGGTCTCGCGCTCGTGAATGGCCGTCGCCATCGCGCCTTCGCCGACGTTTTTGATCGCGGCCAGGCCGTAGCGGATCGCATCGCCGCCGCTCGGTGTTTTTTCCGGGGCGAACCGGAGTTGTGAGCGATTGAGGTTTGGCGGCAGAATCTCGATTTTCATCCGATGGCACTCGGAAACGAATACGGCGATTTTTTCAGTGTTGTTGATTTCGTTCGAGAGCAATCCGGCCATGAATTCGACCGGGTGATTCGCCTTGAGATAAGCGGTCCAGTAGGAAATGTGGCCGTAGCAAGCGGAGTGGGATTTGTTGAATCCGTAACCGGCGAACATCTCGATTTTCTCGAAGATCTGATTCGCGAGTTTGGCATTGATGCCGTTGGTTTTCTCCGCGCCTTCAACGAATTTTGAGCGCTCCTGCGCCATCTTGGCGGGGTCTTTTTTACCCATCGCGCGGCGCAGAAGGTCAGCTCCACCGAGTGTGTAACCCGCCAGCAGCTTTGCGGCGTTCTGCACCTGTTCCTGATAAATCATGACGCCGTTGGTCGATCCGCAGACGGTTTCCAAAAGCGGATGTTCATACATCGGCTTGGTGCGACCTTTTTTGACATCGAGCATCTGGTCGATGAACTGCATCGCTCCCGGACGGTAAACGGCGATCAAGTCGATGATGTCATCAATACTGGCAATCTCGTACTTGCGGCAGGTTTCGACCATGCCACCGGATTCCAGCTGGAACACGCCCATCGTTTCGCCCCGGTTCAGGATCTCGAAGGTCTTCTGATCATCCAGAGGGACATTCTGGATTTTGAAATCCGGGGTGTGCTTGCGGATGTGCTCCACCGCATCCTGGATGACGGTAAGGTTTTTCAGCCCGAGGAAGTCCATCTTCAGCAAGCCGACCTCGGTGATCGCGCCCATGTCATACTGGGTTACAACTTCACCTTCGTTGCCGCGGGTGAGCGGGACGTGCTCATCGAGTGGGCGGTCGCCGATCACAACACCCGCCGCGTGCACGCCGACGTTGCGGTTGATGCCTTCGAGCTTGAGCGCGTAATCCCACAGCTCGCGATAGGTTGAACTGCTTTCGATGAGTTCACGCAGTTCCGGCTTTGCATCCCATTCCTTGGAAAGGGTGACCCCCGGCTTGGCCTCGATCATTTTGGCGATCCGATCGGCCTCGCCATAGGAAATTCCCATCACTCGCGAGACATCGCGGATCACGCTTTTCGCACCCATGGTGCCGTAGGTGATGATGTGCGAAACACTGCGTTCACCGTACTTCTTGCGGACGTAATCGATCACCTCCGCACGGCGGGATTGGCAAAAGTCGATATCGACGTCGGGCGGGCTCACCCGTTCCGGGTTGAGGAATCGTTCGAACAACAATCCGAACCGCAACGGGCAGATGTCGGTGATGCCCATCGCGTAAGAGGCGAGCGAGCCTGCGGCCGATCCCCGGCCAGGGCCGACTGGGATGTTGTTATCCCTGGCCCACTGAATGAAGTCGGCGGTGATCAAGAAGTAGGACGCAAATCCAAGCTGGTTGATGATGCCGACTTCGTATTTCAACCGGTCGACCACTTCGGGTTCTGCAGCTCGCTCGGGGCCGTAGCGCCTCACCAGGCCTTCTTCGCAAATCCGCATGATGTATTCCTCACGCGGTGAGCCATCCGGTGTTCCGAATTGCGGGTATTTTTCGGACGAAGTCGAATCCAGCTTGATCGTCACGTTGCAGCGCTCGGCGATTTCCAGGGTCGCGTCGCATGCGCCCGGAATTTCCGCGAACAGCTGGCGCATTTCCTCAGGCGTTTTGAAGTGAACTTCCGGCGTGTAACGCATCCGGTTTTCATCGATGAGCAAGTGACCGGTGCCGATGCAGATCATGACATCGTGTGCTTCGTGATCGGATCGATTCAGGAAGTGGACGTCGTTGGCTGCTACAGGTTTGAGGCCGAATTCTTGAGCGAGTTTGAGCAGCCCGGGAGTGACCTTGCGTTGTGGCTCCAACCCGTGGTTGTGGATTTCAACATAAACGTTTTCCTTGCCGTAAATGTCGACCAGCTCGGCCATCGTTTCACGGGCCTTCTCTTCGTCGTCGGCCAGCAGCCATTCGTTGACGGGGCCGGAAATGCAGCCTGTTAGACAGATGATGCCTTTGGAAAACTCGCGCAGGACCTCACGATCCACTCGCGGTTTCCCATAATAAAGTCCTTCGAGGTGCCCCTTCGAAACAAGTTTGCTGAGATTGTTCCATCCTTCGTTCGTTTCGGCCAGCAAGGTCATGTGGGTCGCCCGCTTGCGGCCCAGAATTTCCTTTTTGTCCTCCATCGAGCCTGGGGCCAGATAGATTTCGCAGCCGAAAATCGGTTTTACGCCTGCCTTGGAGCACGCTTGGTAAAATTCGATCGCGCCATAGAGGTTGCCGTGATCGGTCATTGCCACCGCAGGCATGCCAAGCTCCGCTGCTCGTTTCGCCAGATCCTTGGTGCGGATCATGCCGTCCAGCAGGGAGAACTCAGTATGCAGGTGAAGGTGGACGAAAGAATCGGACATGGGCTGGCCGCAAGATGGAACATCGTGCCCCGATCGGCCAATGCAGAAAAAACACGAATGTCGGATTCAGGGCGCTTGAAGCGCGGGATCGCTGATCAGGCCAGGGCCTTTTTCCAATCGATTTCTTTCGCGTCCGCCCAAAGTTCTTCCAAGGCGTAGAAATCGCGCAGCTCATCGTGCATCACGTGGACCATCACATCGACGAAATCGAGCACGACCCAGCGGGTGTCTGCCTTGCCTTCGGAAAAGGCGGGCTTGTTGCCGTAGAGTTCCTCGACCTGGCCGGCGATGTCGCGAAGGACTGCGCGAAGGTGCGGCATGGATGAGCCGGAGCATACCACCATGTAGTCCGTGATGCTGGAAACTCCCCGCATGTCCCAAACGCGGATGTTTTCCGCCTGGATGTCATCTGCTGCCTTTGCACATGCGAGTGCCAATTCTTCTCCGTTGATCGCCATATATTTTCCTTCGCGGGGCGGCCACCATAAACGACCTTCTCCCGCGCACCAACTTAAAATAGTCTCTTGCGCGGAGACGATGATTTATCCCGTCGCTCCACCTGTCCCGCATGTCTGCCCATCTTAGCCCATCTCTTGTCCCGCCAGGATCGTCTGCTGACGAAATTCTGAACGTTTTCCTCGATTTCCTTACGAAATCCGGCACCGAACCCTACGATCATCAAGAGGAGGCGATTCTGGAACTCTTTCAGGATAAGAATGTCATCCTCGATACGCCGACCGGTTCCGGGAAATCCCTGGTGGCGTTGGCGATGCAGTTCAAATCGATGTGCCAAGGGCGGCGATCTTACTACACGGTGCCGATCAAAGCGCTGGCGAATGAGAAATTCCTCTCGCTCTGCCACAGTTTCGGCGCGGAAAATGTGGGTTTGTTGACCGGCGATGCCACGGTGAACCCGGGAGCGCCCGTCCTGTGTTGCACCGCGGAAATCCTGGCGAACATCGCTCTCCGGGACGGAGCGGATGCGCGTGTGGACGATGTGATCATGGACGAATTTCACTATTATTCGGACCATTCCCGGGGTGCGGCTTGGCAAATTCCTCTCCTCACCTTGCCGAAAGCCCGGTTTCTTCTCATGTCCGCCACCATCGGTGATTCGTCGTTTTTCTCAAAAATGATGACCGAACTCACGGGCGCGGAGACGACTTTGGTGCAGTCGGATCAACGACCGGTGCCGCTTGAGTTTTCGTATTCCACCACCCAGTTGCAGGAAAAAGTCGCGGAGCTGAATGAGGACGGGAAAGCACCGGTGTATTTGGTGCATTTCACGCAGAAAGCCTGCGCGGAAACCGCCCGCAATCTCCTTTCGACCAATTTCTGCACCAAAGAGGAAAAGGCGGCGATCGCGGAAGCGCTGGACGCCGCAGATTTCCGTTCTCCTTACGGGCGCGAACTTTCGAAGATCCTGCGCCATGGAGTCGGCATTCACCATGCGGGATTGCTGCCGAAATATCGGCTGTTGGTTGAGAAACTGACAGCGAAAGGATTGCTCAAAGTCGTCTGCGGAACGGATACGCTGGGCGTTGGGGTGAATGTTCCCATCCGCACCGTGCTGCTCACGGGCCTTTGCAAGTACGATGGTCGTGGTACCAAAATCCTTGCTGTGCGGGATTTCCGGCAGATCTGCGGGCGCGCGGGACGGCGCGGGTTTGACTCGATCGGTTACGTCGTGATTCAGGCACCCGAGCACATCATCGAGAACCTGAAACTTGAGGAGAAAGCGGCTGCAAATCCCAAGAAGAAAAAGTCGTTTGTGAAACGCAAACCGCCGGAGAAAGGTTACGTTCATTGGGATGAGTCGACGATGCAAAAGCTCATCGTGTCTCCGCCGGAGCCACTCGTCTCGAATTTTTCGGTGACTCACGGCATGCTGCTCAATGTCCTGTCTCGCGAAAAAGAAGATGGGTGCGCAGCATTGAAAAAGCTCATCGCGGATTCCCATGAAACGGAGGGAAAAAAGAAATCATTGCGCAAACACGCCTTCACTCTTTTCCGCGGGCTGGTGCAGGCAAAAGTGCTGCACATTCTGCCAACTTCAAAGCGAACGGATGCTCGAAAGGTTCTGCTGGATATCGATTTGCCGGAGGATTTTTCTCTCAATCACGCGCTCGGGCTGTGGTTGTTAGATGCGATTCCCCAGCTCGATCGGGAATCTCCAGATTACGCAGTGAATGTGATTTCACTCATCGAGGCGATTTTGGAAAACCCGGACGCGGTGTTGCGCAAGCAGATTGATCTTTTGAAATCAGAACTGATGGCGAGGCTTAAAGACGAGGGCGTCGAATACGACGATCGCATCGCGGCTTTGGAGGAAGTTGAATGGCCAAAACCCGGTAAGGATTTCATTTACGATACTTTCAACGAATACAAAATCAGACATCCGTATCTGGCGAATGAAAATGTCCGGCCGAAATCGGTCGCACGGGAGATGATCGAGAATTTCCAATCGTTCGAAGATTATGTGAAGACCTACAAACTGGAGCGTGGGGAGGCGGTCCTGCTGCGACATCTAACCGAAGTTTATAAGGTTCTTTCGCAAACCGTTCCTGATACTTTCAAAACGGAAGAGCTACATGAGGCGGAGTCGTTTCTCGAACTCATCGTCCGCCATACCGACTCAAGCTTGTTGGATGAATGGCAGAACATCCAGCATCCGGAAGCGATCGATGAGAATGCCGCAGAGAAAGCCGATAAAGCGGCCGAACGACTTGCGGAATTCAAAGCGAAGATCCCTTACACCAAGGACAAGCTGAGCTTCACACGCCAACTCCGGAATCATCTCCTCACGCTGGTTACCGCGCTGGCTCGCGATCAGATCGAAACCGTGCTCTCGCTCATTGAACCAGCAGATTCAGAAGGCAAGCTGTGGACGAATGAGAGACTGATCCGACAACTTGATTCATACTATGAAAGTCATCAGCAAATTCGGCTCGATCCCGAAGCCCGGAATGCCCGGCACACGCATTTGTCGGATGATCTAACCACTATCCATCAAACTCTGATCGATCCCGATGAATTGAATGATTGGAATTTGGTATTCACCCTGGATATCGGAAAATCCAACGAATCGAGAACTCCCATTCTGCGTTTGGAAGGTCTGGAACCAATCGTGAGTTGATGGAGAGTTATTTGTTGCCATCACCCAGTCATGAAGAATTCAAGGCATCTGTTCCCAGTTCATGCATTGAAATGGATCACGCTGATCATGCTGCAGGTTGTTGCTGTGATCCAACTTCACGCCGCTGAAACCGGCAGTGAGGTCGTTTTCAAACCGAAGGAGATCACTCCATCGCCATTAGGGGATTTTTATGTCGGATGGTTTCACTTCGAGAATCATAGCGAGAAACCGATTACTTTTACCGGGTTTGGTGAGCCGAAGGATGGTCAGTTCGAACCACGGTTCGTGCGATTCGAGAAACAGGTTGGCGGTAAATGGGTCGATCTCCACATCGGCTATGATGGTGCCGGTCCTGTCGAACACTCCTTTGAACCGGGAGCGAATGGTGATTTCTGGATTTCGTTAGATGATTTCGCTGAACAGGATGCGCCACTGACGGTCCGGGTCGGGTTGGATGATGGCCATACTTCTTCAGATATTACCACCCATTGGTCTGAGCCGTTTGTGCTGGACTGGAAAACCGATCGCTCCGCTGGAAAGTTTGCTGAAGCTAGGGCTGCTCATATCGCGAAGCTGCGGCAAGCCTACCTGGAAGCGGGATTCAAGAAGGAGTTGCTGGATGGCGATGACTTTCCCGGTCGGTTAGTGCAAGCAATCATAAATGCGGCTTCCACCGAGAATGGCCCTTCACTCAAGCCATTGAAAGAAGACCTTGCCAATCTAACACCTAATCTGGAATTGGATGGTTATGTGGATATCCGACTCGGCTTCAATGGCGCTGACGGAGACAGTCAGTATATGGGTTGGCTATCCTTTAATCCCAAATACAAGCTTCGGAAATGCCTGGATCGGGCGAAACAAGGGCACATCGAAATCAACCGGGGTGAGTATGTCCTTGAGATGGAAATTCGAGATGAAGAGCCTGATTCAGAGTTCAATGATCGATTTCATTTCAGTCTGCAGTACATTCCACTGCCTGATGAATCCTCCGTGACCGAGGATGAGGCGCGCGTGATTTTTATGCGAATGCTGGATGTTCTCGAGTCACAACTCGAACCCGGATAAGGCATTGAAATATCGGTGTTCTGAAGTTAGAAATGGTCGTGTTGTGAAACAAGGTTTCGGTCATTACTGGAGAGTGCTGATGTCGATCGTTCTGATCGTTAGCGGAGTTGCTTTTGGATTATCGAGCTCATGGGCTGCTGAACCAGCCGGGTTGAATCGCTATGTTCTTGAAGCGCTCAAAACCATGCCTAGCGGAAAAGGCTATGATGCTTCGCAAACGGCGGTCGATCGATTGGCCTCTCATGTGACAATCCAAGACGGCGTCATCCAGGAAGACCTCAAGGGGACGAAGGCAACTTTTTGTTCCGGCGCCACTTATGTGGTTTTTCTCAGAACGATCGAGATGCTGCGCAAAGGCGGCAACGTGACGCTATCGACAGATGCGCTGCAACGGCTTGCAGACCTTGGTGTGAAGGATGGGGAACTAGTATTCGGTCGATGGAATGCGAATGGCCCAGGCACTGCAAAATTATTTCAGGAACTGAAGTGCGGCAGGAATTTCACTGATTACACCCAAGCGCAGCCGGGCGACTTCATGAAGATTTGGTGGACCGATGAAATCGGCGGCAAGGAGCGTGGTCATTCAGTGGTGTTTCTTGGTCAGGACCAAACCTCTGTTCGCTTTTGGTCGGCGAATCAGCCCGAAGGATACGGTGTTAAAGTGGTTCCCAAAGAAACCATTCGTCGAAAATTGTTCAGCCGATTTGAAAACTTGGATGCTCTGAAACATGTCACCAAATTATCTGCGAAGAATGGTTTCCTTGCGGATATGCTGCACCAATCTTTCACCTGGGAACAAGTGGTGAAAGAGTGCTCAGTGAAGGAATGACGGAGCATGTTTGAGGCGAAAAAAGCGCGGAGCCGATCGCTGGCAAGAATGAGTGATCTCTTCATGGTGTCCTATGCGGCGTTATTGAAATGAAATCATTCTTGCCGCGTTGGTTAGTTTGCTCTGAAGGCTAAATCGTTGAGATCGGGCTTGCGAAATCAGGAGGAAATCGCGTGATTGGATACAGGCCATCTGCTGATCGGACGGCTATGAATCATGTCGGTGAATTCTCCAAAATCGATTGTGACCGGTGGCGCTGGATTTATCGGCTCCAATCTGGTGAGGCATCTTCTTGGCAAAGGTCACCGCGTTCTGAATATCGATAAACTGACCTACGCCGGGAATCTAAGATCTCTGGACGATGTGGCAGCTCACCCGAACTACGAGTTTCTCCAAGCTGACATTGCTGATGCTGCAGCCATGAATCAGGCGTTTTCCTCGTTTATGCCAGACACAGTTTTTCATCTGGCGGCGGAAAGTCATGTGGATCGTTCAATCCATGCTCCTCTCGATTTCGTGCAGACGAATGTCGTCGGGACGGCGGTTCTATTGCAAGCGACGTTGCATTTCTGGGAAAATCTAACAGCAGAGAGGAAGGCGGCATTTCGATTCATCCACGTATCTACGGATGAAGTTTTCGGCTCGTTGGGCGAGGCTGGCAGTTTTTCGGAATCGAGCTGCTATGACCCACACTCGCCCTACTCCGCAAGTAAGGCAGCGAGTGATCATTTGGTCCGTTCCTGGCATGACACTTATGGTTTACCGGCGATCGTAACCAACTGCGCAAATAACCATGGTCCACGTCAGTATCCGGAAAAATTGATTCCATTGGCGATCATCAATGCGATCAGCGGTAAATCGATTCCGATTTATGGTGATGGGATGAATGTCCGCGATTGGATCCATGTCGAGGATCATTGCGAAGGCTTGTTAGCAGTCGCCGAGCGTGGAATTTGCGGTGAAACCTATTTGATCGGAGCCAATGCGGAATGGCGGAATATCGATCTTGTTAGAAATTTATGTCAGCATCTGGATGAGCTCCATCCTTCTAACAACGGGCTTTCATATGCCAATCAAATTCAGTTCGTGAACGATCGGCCTGGTCACGATTTTCGCTATGCGATTGATTCATCGAAAATACGTCGCGAGCTTGGATGGAAACCAAGGCAGAGTCCGTCGGATGCCTTTCGTTCCACGGTGCAGTGGTATCTCGAGCATGAAAATTGGTGGCGGCCACTCCTCCGCTAAACTCGATCCGTTACTTATCCAGAAGCAAGCGCACTGCTGCTGCATCGAGTCGCGCGGAGATGTCTGCATTGGCTAGGAGTCCCGCAGCAAGTTTCGCCTTCTCCTGCTGCAGTTTGTGGATTCGTTCTTCAACGGTTTCCTGGCACAGGAGTTTGTGAACAAATACCGGCTTGTCTTGGCCGATCCGATAGGCGCGGTCCGTCGCTTGCGCTTCAGCGGCTGGGTTCCACCAAGGATCGTAATGAATGACCGTATCAGCAGCTGTTAGATTCAACCCGGTGCCACCTGCCTTGAGAGATATAAGGAAGACCGGGATTTTGCCTGACTGGAAATCCTCGACCAGTTTGCCGCGATCTTTTGAACCTCCGGTGAGCTTGAGATAAGCGACGTTTTTGCGAATCAGATGCTGCTCAATAAGAGCCAACATGGTGGTGAATTGGGAAAACAAAAGAATGCGGCGTCCTTCTTCGATCAGTGTGGCGAGTAGATCTGTTAGATAATCCAGCTTGGCCGATTCGTGAACTTCATTGCTGAAATCATCGGGGAGAAGTCGCGGATCGCAGCAGATTTGACGCAATTTAAGCAAGGCATCCAGGAACACAATCTGTGACTGCTCGATTCCTCTGGCGGCAATGGCTTCGCGCACGCGTTTATCCATGGTGGCGCGCACCGTCTCGTAAAGATCCTTCTGAGCGGTATGAAGCTCGATCAAGTGAACGAGTTCGGTTTTCGGCGGCAGCTCCTTGGCTACCTGGTCTTTGGTGCGCCGCAGGATGAGCGGGGCAACGCGTTCCTTCAGCAGTTCATTTCTTTCCATGTCGCCATCTTTTTCGATCGGCTTGCGGAATCGGGTGTTGAACGCGTCTTCCGTTCCAAGGAAGCCCGGGATCAAAAACTTCATCAAACTCCAGAATTCCCCCAGATGATTTTCGACGGGAGTTCCAGAAAGGCAGAGTCGATGACTGCTATCCAATTTGCACGCAGCTTGCGCAACCTTGGACCGAGGGTTTTTGATGTGCTGGGCTTCATCCAGGACAACGAGGTGAAACGGATAAGCCCGAAGTTTATCAATGTCGCGTTGGAGCAATGCGAAAGACGTGAGCACAAGATCCGCATGGGGAATCGAGCGGAAATATTTTTTCCGCTCAGGGCCATTCAGCACGAGCACGCGTAGATCTGGGGTGAACTTGGTCGCTTCTGCCCGCCAGTTCGGAACCACCGAAGTCGGGGCAATCACCAATGTAGGAAGACCGCGCGAGGCACCGGATGACTTCTCGGTTAGTATGTGAGTGAGAGTTTGCAGGGTTTTTCCAAGCCCCATGTCGTCAGCCAGAATTCCATGCAGGCCATGCCTTGCGAGAAATTGCATCCAGCGGAAGCCGGCGAGCTGGTAGTCGCGCAATGTCGCTTGAACTCCTTCGGCGGGATCGATCGGATCAATGCCTGAAAAATCAGCGAGTTTTCCGGCTAATTCTAACAGATCCGGAGGTGTTCCCAAACCAAGCTCGCCGAGCCCGGCTAGCGCGACCGCATCCAAGGCATGAAGGCGAGCCCGGTCCGGAAACTTGGGGTCGATCAGTGCAGCTAAATGATGCAGAATCCGCCGGACTCTGCCGATTGGCAGGCGGAGCGCATCCCCATCAGGCAGCGGGGCATACACGTGTCCATTGTCCGGTCGATCCAGAGTTTCTTCGAGAAAATCATTTTCTAACAATTCAGCGAGAATCGGAAGCAGGTCATATCTCTTGCCGCCGACATCGAAACCGACAGAAAGGCTGAACCAACCGCCATCTCCGGGTGAAAGGGAATTGGTCCAGCGTTCGGGATCTGCTTGGTGAACCCGATGCCCAACGTTGTCAGCCACGATGACATTCCACCCGGCCAGCTCCAAGCGCTCCACCATTTCACCGCGGAACTGATGCCAGAAAGCGTCGATGGGAACACGGCCGGGGTCAGGGAACCAGCGATCTGGCGTCTTCGTCCCGCCGGATTTCTGCTGTAGCAAAAACCGCCAGGAGGAGTTCGATTGCAGGGAGGAAAGCCCAGTGTCGCGGAGTTGTTGTGCGGCTGCGGCTTCGGCTCCGGAATCGTGCTGGATCAGAGCTGGTTGGCCATTTTCCAGCGTGATTGGGCTTACCCAATCGGGGGCGGCTGAGCGTAGTGAGCTACGATGTTTTCCGTAGATGACCGTTGCTTCCGCACTGATCCAGAAATCGGGTTCTTTTTGGCCGAGCGATTTGAGCAGAAGCTGGATTTGCCGATCGGTGGGCTCGCGGGTGACTCGCAGTTCGAATCTCGGCTCGAATGAAATCCTCTCCAGGTCCGGCGGTGGATTTTTTAGAAGATCTCTCGCGCTTGGGAGAGTGGCGGCGAGTTGAGTGGGGCTGGATTTGCCAATCAATCGTGAGGCATCCCGCTCCTTCGCCGCCCGCAGAAGCAATGCGGCAGAGTGATGGCAAAACGAGCCGAGCTCACAGCTGCAGCTGGTTTCGAAATCTGAAACTCCGTTGGTTTGCCACCAATCGATCTCGGTTTCTTCACCCGCAATCGTGGCGGACAGGTGGGCACCGTCATCCATCACTGGATCTATTTGCAGATTTTTGACCTTCCCGACAAATGACTGGGCAACGGCGAGAATTTCGTCGTCAAAGCGGTCTTTCCATCGCGATTCGCTGAGAAAGGTTTGAATGTCTTCGGGGTTGGGCAAGGCGATGCGACATCCTTAAACAACACGGGTCTAACGTCCAATACCAAGCTATAAAAAACCCGCCGGACCATATCGATCGGGCGGGATTTTTTGAGGGGAAGTGAATGTGCCGGCATTAGCTCAATTTGAGGCTGCGCAGGGTGCGGGTATCAAGGCGTGCGGTGGCTGGCAGGCGGTGGTCGCGTTGATAACGGACGAGGGCACGGGTCGATTGAGGACCGAAGTCACCGTCAATTGCACCTCTATAGTATCCAAGTTCGCGGAGGCGGATTTGGGCTTTGGTTTCGATCGAGATGTGCTTTCTAGGGGCTGGTTTTCTCTCCTTTTGATAAGGTTCCGCACGATAATTTTGATCGTAACGGTTATCGTGGGGAGCTGCATTGGCGATGACGGTTGTCAAGCTGAGGGTAGCTCCGAGAGCGAGGATATGGATCGTTTTCATAACATAGGGTGGAACGATCGTTGGGTTCGAATTATTCAACCCATTTTGCGAATTTCAGAAAATTCTAACCGGAACTTTGCGAGATACTTTTTCAAACGATCCGCATCGTTTCGAACGGCACGTTTTTCCCGTGAACGGTTGAAAATTTCACGTCCAGCCTCTGAAATGGTTGCGGATTTAAGGCATATGCTGATGACGTATCGGAGTTGCACAAGATCAAACTCATCACTTTCTGTTAGAATCTCTGGGGATAAGACTTCTGTTAGGTCTATCGAATCCTGACTGGTCGTTTTTTCTTTGGGTCGATGCCAGCTTTCCTCAAGGCGCTGGATTTCTTCATCCACTTCTTCAACCCGGATACGGCCACGCGGTGCGAGGGTTGCCATGCGCGTGACGGCGGCATTCAGGTCGCGGAAATTGCCGCGCCAGGGGGTGCTCGGTGCCTCGGCGAATTTCAAAAACTGCATGCGGGCTTCTTTATTAAAACTTGCGCGCTGGCCCTGTTCGCGGCCGAAACGATCGAGCTCGAAATCAAGGTTCGGCGCAATGTCCTCGCGCCGCTCTGCCAAACTCGGAAGTGCGAAAGTCCACAGATGAATGCGTGCCAACAAGTCCTCGCGAAAGGTTCCACGAGCCACGGCTTCCCGGAGGTCACGGTTCGTGCCGGCGATCAGTTGGAAGTCGCTTTTGACCGGCGTGTCCGCTCCCACTGGCAGGAAGGTTTTATCCTCCAGAGCACGCAAAAGCATCGCCTGTTCGTCGAGCCCGAGTTCGCCGATTTCATCAAGAAACAACATGCCAGTGTTGGCTTGTCGGAGCAAACCAGGTCGATCTTTCTGGGCGCCGGTGAATGATCCGCGGACGTGACCGAATAAAGCGGAAGCTGCAGTGTCACCTGTTAGAGTGGCGCAGTTGACCTCAACAAAATCGCCTTTCAGTCCGCCACGCTGTTGCCGCAAATCATAGATCCGCCGAGCAAGGTGGGATTTGCCGGAGCCGGTTGCACCCGTGAGTAGAATGGGCGATTTGGAACGCAGCGCGACTTGCTCAATGCGATCGATCAATCGGTTGAAGCCACTGCTGCGAGTCGCGATGCCACTTTTCAGAAATGCCGTTACTTCGGCCTGCTCCTTGGTGAAGCGAGTACTGAGTTGATCGTACTTCGAAAGATCGAGATCAATGACGGAATATCTGGCCGAAAGTGGTTTCCGGGATTTGATCGCAGGTGGTGGCGAACTCTGGATCAGTTTGCCAGGAAGCGTGCCAGCCTCATTTAGAAGGAAGAGGGAAATCTGGGCAATGTGGGTGCCGGTGGTGATGTGGATGAAATATTCCTCGTTGTCGGTGTCGAATGGGTAGCCACGCGCCCAGTCATGAAGAACGCCGTAAACTTTTTCCAAATCCCACGGGTCGCGGCCGAAATCGATCGGATGCACGGTTGCTTTAGTTTCCGGGGAAACCATTTCCACATCGTCAGTGACGACCTTCGAAATGATCCCAAAGTTCGGTTCGGCGATGAGTTCCAGCCGATCCCACAGCAATTCCTCGTGTTGAAACAAGGAAACCGTCGGCCGCCAGCGGTCCCAACGATGCGGCTCCGTGCCACTGTCGAGTTTCGTGCCGAGGATGCCGATGAGGACTCGCTTCATGGATAAAAGAGTAGCGAAAAAGATAATTGCTCGGCAATTGATTTCCGTGAAAGCTTGTCGTGAAAATATTTTCAAAGTTTCAAAGCTCAGAAAAAGAACGAGTTAGGATGGTTTGGGTCGTTGCTTCGCGAAATTGGTCCATGCCGTGCCAAATAGGGGAATGTCCGCTGAAACAACGGAAACACGATCATGGCAAACAAGAACCTCTTCCATTCTTTCCGCAGCTCGCTGCTGCCGCCCGCGAATGCCCGCAATGATGCCGGCGCGGAAGCATACTCGCTTTCTCCAGAAGCATCGCTTGCCCGCATGGCGGCTACCGGATGCCTGACTCCGACGTTCTATGCCGCTGCGGAGGCCCAGCTTGACCGGGTTCTGGAATTGGCCGCTCAGGTCGACGTCGATTTCCTCGCGAAAACAGCTCTGTATGCCCGGCGCAAAGGTTACATGAAGGACATGCCGGCCTTGCTCTGCGCGGTTTTGGCGACTCGCGATCTGGACCGTTTGACAGAGATTTTTCCATCGGTCATCGACAATGGCCGGATGCTTCGGACCTTCGTGCAAATTATCCGGTCCGGCATCACCGGTCGGAAATCGTTGGGTTCGGCACCGAAGCGTTTGGTCCGGCAATGGCTGGCCTACGCAAGCGATCGGCAATTGATCCAAGCAACAATCGGCAACGATCCGTCCCTGGTCGACATCGTCAAAATGGTGCATCCGCATCCGGCAAATCCATCGCGCCAGGCATTTTATGCATGGTTGATCGGCAAGCCTTACGAACTTGAAAAGTTGCCTGCTTCCCTGCGCGATTTCGAGTTGTGGAAAAGGCAGAAAGAGGGTGCCGTGCCCGACGTTCCTTTCCAAATGCTCACCGCACAAGATCTGGGCGAGAAGGAATGGGCAGTGATCGCAGCCAAAGCTTCCTGGCAAACCACACGGATGAATCTCAACACCTTTGCCCGGCATGGCGTGTATCGAGACGAAAAGTTGGTGGACCAATTGGCGGAGCGTTTGGTCGATCCTGATCAAATCCGCAAAGCCAGGGTGTTTCCCTATCAATTGATGGTCGCCTATCTGAATGCGTCTTCCCAAGTTCCCTTGAAGCTTTGCAATGCCCTGCAGGATGCGATGGAAATCGCTCTCCAAAACGTGCCGGAGATTTCAGGAAATGTCGTGATCTGTCCGGATGTCTCAGGCTCGATGCACATGCCCGTCACGGGTTACCGTCGCGGTGCAAGTTCGAAAGTCCGATGCATTGATGTGGCGGGACTGATCGCTGCAGCACTGCTTCGCAAAAATCGCAAAGCGAGAGTTTTACCGTTCGAAGTCGATGTCGTGAAGTTGCAACTGAATGCACGGGACACAGTGATGACGAACGCGGAAAAGCTCGCCAATATCGGCGGCGGTGGAACGTCCTGTTCGGCGCCATTGGCAAAGCTGAATTCGGAAAGATACCGGGCTGATTTGGTGATCTTCATCTCTGATAACGAATCGTGGGCCGATCCTCATCGCAAAAGTGGAACCAAAATGCTCGCGGAATG
Organism: Luteolibacter pohnpeiensis; assembly: GCF_016595435.1. GTDB lineage: Bacteria > Verrucomicrobiota > Verrucomicrobiia > Verrucomicrobiales > Akkermansiaceae > Luteolibacter > Luteolibacter pohnpeiensis. Next base: position 53,608 of record NZ_JAENIJ010000018.1, on the reverse strand, counting down.
GGAGCAGATGAAGCACCGCAATCCGAAGGCAAAACTGGTCTGCATCGATCTTGTTCCGAATCTAACGACTCAAGCGCCGGATCGCAGAGACATCCTCAACATTGCCGGATTCAGTGATCAGGTCTTCAGTCTGATTGCCAGCTTCGCGGCTGGAGGTGACGGACTCCTGCACTGGATCCGCGAAATCGAAAATCAACCTCTTAACCCCCGAATGAAAATCGCCTGATTTGCCGATACGGCGGATGCTTGTGAAACTCCATCGTTGCCAACCGATACCAAACTGTTTCGCATCGCCTTGCCGCCGTATTGGTCCCTCGTCCGCCCACCGCGAATGCCACGAAAACTACATTGATTCTTTGGTCGCCGGTTCAACTCCGGCCCTTGCCTCGGCAAGGTAGCTCAGTGGTAGAGCAAAGAAATGTTTTCGGACTTCTTGTCGCGGTTCTAGCGAGACCTCATCTTCATCCTGGCGAATGCCGGTGGAACTACATCATTTCTCATGACCAGGTTACGGGTTCGAATCCCGTCCGGGCCACCATCGACGGTCCGGTAGCTTAATGGATAGAGCAGGAAGTTTCACCAACCCTTAGTCGCCATCACTTTTCTAACCAATGAATTCAATTACCAAAACCGACGAAGCCATCGGCTTCATCCCTCTTCCAGACAGCTCCGGCAAGCCGATCACCGTGATCGGAACCGATGCGATTCGTGATTCCTTCGACGAGACCTGCTTGCAGCAAGCGATCAACTCGCGCATGGCTCCCGGCGTGACCGATGTGGTCCTGAATCCGGATGCCCATGCCGGCTACGGCGCGCCGATCGGTTGCGTCATGGTTTCGCCAACCCATATCTATCCGGGTCCGGTTGGCGTGGATATCAAATGCTCGATGTCGCTCCTGCAGATGGACATTCCTGAAGATGTCATCGTCGACAAACGAACGCGACGGGCGCTAATCGACGCCATCGTTTCTCGAACCCCCACAGGTGCCGGTCGTGGCCAACGAACGGTGAAAAACGGTCGGCACATTGATCGCGAAACCGGCGTGCTCGCCGTCACCGAAGGCGCGTCCGAGCGGGTTTGCGAAGCACTCGGCATTCCTCCGCGCTGGGCCAGCCGATGCGAGGACTCGACGCATCGCGGCCACGACGGAACCCATGATGCACTCGGTGCGCGCTTGGAGTTGATCCTTGCTGAAAACCGGGTCCGGCATTTCATGGATAAAATTAACCAGCTAGGTTCTTACGGCGGTGGCAATCACTTCGGTGAATGTGAAATCACGCGTGTGGTGGATCGCCCATCGATGCGGAAGACGGCGGATGTGTTTGGCTTGAAGGACGGTCATGTTTCGTTCTTGAGCCATTGCGGATCGCGCGGTCTCGGCAACGTTTTGGCGCAAGCTCAATTCCGTGATCTGGAACGAAAGTTCCGCGCTTGGGCGACGCCATTCCCGGCTGGCGACAAGCAATTGGTTTACGCACCCCTCGGAACCCCGGAAGCGAATGCTTATATCGATGACATGTCGATCGGTGCGAACTTCGCGACGGTCAATCATATGTTGATCAACGCACTCGTGCTCGAAGCATTTCAGGAGATCCTGCCAGGTGCGACCGGTGAGTTGGTCTATTTCATTTCGCATAACATTGCGCGGGAAGAAATCGTGGATGGCAAGAAAGCATGGGTTCACCGCAAAGGTGCGACGCGTGCGATTCCAGGCGGCCACTTCGCGTTGGCTGGAACGCCATTTGCCGAAACCGGTCACCCGATTCTTCTGCCTGGCAACCCGCGTGATGGCTCGGTCGTCATGGTTGCGCAAGGCGGTGCCGAGCAAACTGCATGGTCGGTCAACCACGGCGCAGGCCGGGCGATGGGTCGGCGTCATGCAGGCCGGACACTCGATCAGAAAAAGATCGATGCCGAGTTTGATGCTTCCGATATTCTAACGAATTGCCGCAAGTATCCGATCGACGAAGCGCCGGATGCTTATAAAAACTTCCCAGAAGTTTTGCGGAGTGTGGAAGCTGCAGGTCTGGCGCAATCTGTCGCCAAACTCCAAGCTCGTTTCGTGATCAAGGATGAATCCGCAGCCGATGATTAAATTCTAACAAACCACAGCTGCGTCATCGTGCGCGGCTGTTCTAAAAATGACGAAACTCATCCAACTCGACGGCATCAACGGCGGCGGCCAAATGCTGCGCAGCGCACTGTCCCTTGCCATGATTACGGGTCAGCCATTTCGCATGGTGAACATCCGTGGCAAGCGGTCCAAGCCGGGCTTGATGCGGCAGCACCTCACCTGTGTGCTGGCATCCCAGGAAATTTCCGACGGCTCGGTGGATGGCGCGGAGATCGGCTCAACCGAGCTGGTTTTCCGTGGCGGTGAAATACGAGGTGGATCGTACCAATTCTCGATTGGCACGGCAGGTAGCACCAGCTTGCTTTTCCAGACCTTGCTGCCTGCATTGCTGCATGCTGCGGCCCCATCGAACATCCGGCTCGAAGGCGGAACGATCAACCCGTTGGCACCGCCCTTCGAATTTCTGGATAAGGCGTATATGCCAACGATCCGGAAAATGGGCGTGAATGCCGAGCTGACTTTGCACCAGACCGGATTCGCACCCGCAGGCGGCGGCCTCATGGAGGCAGCGATTCAACCGATCAACAAGTTTGGTGTCCTGGATCTCCACGATCGGGGCGCTTTGGAGTCGGTGTCGATACGGGTGGTCGTCCGGGCGCTGAATGAATCGATCGCCCGGCGCATCCTCGATTCCGCTTGTGTAACCTTGCCATGTGAGGATACGGAAATCGAAATTCGTGAAGATGGCCCGGGCCGTGGCATTGGCTGCTTGGTTGGAGCGAAATTTACCAACGCCCATGAAATGTCGTGTGCCCTGGCAGAAATGGGAGTGAGCGCGGAATCGGTGGGTCATCGCGCTGCAAACAGCATCAAGCGCTTCATTGATTCCGATGCAACCGTCGGTCGCAACCTGGCCGATCAGTTGCTTTTGCCGATGGCATTGGCCGGAGGTGGTTCATTCGTCATGATGAAACCGAGCGCACATGTTCTTTCCAATATTTCCGTGATTGAGAAATTCCTGCCAGTGAAGTTCAAGATTGAGGTAGCCGATCGCGGTCGGCATATCCTCACGTGTCATGACGGTTGATCAAATTCCATTTCTCTTGCAGCGGATCGAATCCGAACGCGAGGTGAAGATTCTTTATGCCTGTGAATCCGGCAGCCGGGCTTGGGGATTTGCGTCGCCCGATAGCGACTACGACATTCGCTTCATCTTTGTTCGGAACTCGGAAACGTATCTATCCGTTAGGGATTATTTTGATTCGATCGAATTGCCACTCGAAGGGCTTCTTGATGCTGGAGGCTGGGATGTTCGGAAATCCCTTCGGCTGTTAGGTAAGTCGAATGGAGCTTTGGTGGAGTGGTTGCATTCACCGATCGTTTATCACGAAGAACCGGGATTTTTGAGCCGCTGGCGAAGTGCCGCGCGCGAGGTCTTTTCTGCCAAGGCATCCTCGGATCATTATCGAGGCCTCGGGAAACAAATGATTCTCGGGAAGTTAGGGGCAGAGACGGTTCGGGCAAAGGACTACCTTTACGCGATGAGGGCACTGCTTTCTGCCTCATGGGTGAGCGAAGGGAATGGGGCTCCTCCAGTTCCGTTCGCCGATTTGCTTGCGCAGGCTCCGGCGGAATTGTTGCCGGAGATTGATCAATTGCTCCGATATAAATCGGTTAGCGATGAGGGCGAGCGCATGCCGCGAAATCCGAAGATTGATCGGTTTCTTGCAGCTCGACTGGAAAAACTTGAGGAGCTTGCGCCGACATTGTCGCGCGGTCCCGAAGATTTGCAGGTGCTGGATGCTTTGCTGGTGAACGAAGTTTCGCAGGGTGCCAATCATCGAGCGATTTCTAGTAATGATTTTTCGTTAGATGAAGTGAGAAAGCCAGAACTGCTCTTGTTCGAGGCGGTAGCTGGCAGCCGGTGCTACGGAACTCAGTTGGAGCATTCGGATGAAGATTTGCGTGGCATATTTGTCGCACCGATGCCGTTCGTGCTGGGCCTGGATCAAATCGAGCAAGTCTCCGATGAGCGGGGTGACGAAGTTTATTATGAAATCGGTCGCTTCATGGAGCTTCTGTTGAAGAATAATCCGAATGCTCTGGAGTTGATCGCGATGCCTGAGGATTGCGTGAGGTATCAGCATCCGTTATTCAAGCTCCTGGAGCCATCACTGTTTCTCTCGAAACTTTGCGTAAAGACGTTCGGGGAATATGCGATGGGGCAGATTCGTAAAGCCCGGGGATTGAACAAGAAAATCGTCAACCCGCAGCCGGAGCAGCGAAAGTCATTGTTGGAATTCTGTCATGTTCCGCAGGGGCAGGGGAGCGTCGGACTTGAGGATTGGCTCAAGGATCGCGGAATTAACCAAGAGGATTGCGGTCTAACAGCGGTTCAAAATTCCCCCGGGATTTATGCGATTTATCACAATGACGGACACATCTACCGTGGTGTGATCTCGCGCAAAGACCCAGATTCTCTGGTCTTCAGCAGTGTGCCGAAAGAGGCGACTCCGATCGGTTGGATGCATTGCAACCAGGATGCGTTTCAGGCTCATTGCAAGGCTCACCGTGAATATTGGGAGTGGGTGGCAAATCGAAATGAAGAGCGGTTTCAAAACAACGCCGGTCACGGGCGTGGCTACGATTCCAAGAATCTGATGCACACGATTCGCTTGTTAGAAATGGCTGAGGAGATCGCGAAAGAAGGCGTGCTCCGGATTCGGCGGCCGAATCGGGATTACCTGCTCCGCATTCGTGCAGGCGAGTTTGCCTACGAGGATTTGGTCGAACAAGCGGAACGCAAATTGGAAGAATTGAAGTCGGCATTCGCCTGCTCCCAACTCCAGGATGTTCCAGATCGGGCAAAAGTGAACGAGTTACTGGTCCGAATTCGGAGCGAGTTTGCCCGGTCAAATCAGCCCATGCCGCAGCATTTCTGACTGGAGGGCACAGTAAAATTGAGACCGGAAAAACGCAGTCCGGCGGTTCGGGTCCTGTCCTGTTAGATCAACCTGATCGCGATTTCCGAAATGGTGCATTTCTTCCAGGGAAAGACGCGCCTGGTTCAGCACGCCATACCAAATGGAAGATTCCGCAGGCTTGATCGAGATGGTTCCCCGTTCCCCTTCGGCGCTTGCATGAGCCTCTCGAATAGCGTCGGAGACGTGCTCAATCTGGTTATCGAATTGGGACTTTAAATCGGGAACGACGAAATCATTCCAATCTTCAGCGAGTGAGTCGTCGGTCACCAAATCGCCCAGACGACTGGCGAGATCAGTTCCTGCGGCATCGTGCGGGATGGCATAGAGAATCTGCCAATCCACTTCTGATTCGGCTTCGAGTCGGAGTCCGCCTTCGAGTGTCGGCATCAGGTTCATTCCGCTTTTTCCATCGAGGCTTTGAGTTGATGTGACTGGAGCTGCTGGGTGTAAAACTCGGCCTTCTCCCGATCTCCATTCCAGACGATCGATCTACCTTGCTCGTGAACTTCCATCATCAACTTTGTGGCGCGGGTTTGATGGTAGCCGAAAATGCTCATCAACACCCGGGTCACATATTCCATCAGGTTTACCGGATCATCGTAAACCACCACATTCCATGGGGTGTCGACCGATGTTTGTTCGATCGGTTTGGTCAGTAATTCGGTTTCTGACATGGCTCAAACTTCAACGGGCTCTCCAACCGGGGCGTCGATCCATTTTCCGTGTTCCTTGATCAAATCGATCAATCGCTCGACGGCTTCGGCTTCGGGGATGTTGAACTTCACTGCGGTTTTGCCGACGTAAAGATTGATCTTGTTAGGTGCGCCGCCGACATAACCGAAATCGGCATCAGCCATTTCGCCGGGACCGTTGACGATGCAACCCATGACAGCAATGCGGACGCCTTTCAGGTGGCCGGTCGCAGCACGGATTTTTTGGGTGGTCGATTGCAGGTTGAAAAGCGTGCGGCCGCAGCTCGGGCAGGCGACGTAGTCGGTTTTGAAGATCCGGGTGCCGGCGGCTTGAAGAATGTTGTAGGCGAGACGAAGCGATTGGCCGGGAGCTTTTTCACCGCGAATGAGGATGGCATCGCCGATTCCATCGCAGAGCAGCGAACCGATGTTCATGGCAGCTGGCAGCAAGGCATCGATGAAATCGGTATCGTCGGACGGTGGGTGAAGCGTGTCCTTCAGCAGGATCGGGTGGCGTGGATCGGCCTTGAAGGCGAGTTCGCGAAAGGCGTGAATCACTTCCAGATCGAGCCCGTCGGCAACGGTGATCAAACTCGGCTGAGTGTCGGCGTTCAACGCGGAGATCGCGGCTTCGTCCCGTGGATCGATGGCCATGACGCTTGCTTTTTCGAGGATAATTTCCGGTTTGAAATCGCCCATGGCGGAGATTTTATGAGCGAGGGCATTCCAACGTTCTTGCGTCGTGAATACCCGCACCGTGTGGTCGCCGCCGAGGTCATGACTCATCACGGTCAGCACCGAACTGGAGCGCCGTGCATAAGAAAACGGATCGTAAGATGGCGTGAGTTTCTCGTGGCTTGCTTCATCGGTGGCTGCGGCGTCCCGCCGCAGGTCGTGGTTGCAGCGTCCCGCTGCGACATCTTCATAAGCCGTTCCCACCCACTGCCAATTTTCAAGCCGAGCCTTGATTGGATTATTCAAAACATAAGCCACTTGATTCTTCAAATCTTCGCCATCGCGGATCAGATGATCATAGCTTTCCTTTTGCCATATCTTCCCTTCGGAACCACGGAGCTTGTTGATCTCGTGAGCCGTGAAGCTCTTCCACGAATGAAGAATTTTTTCCAACTCTTCTCCCGCAGCTGGTTTCAGAATCACGTGAACATGATTCGGCATGACGGCCCAGGCCAGAAGGTCATAGCGCGCCCCATCGAAATGCTTCAGTGCGTCCACCATCAGCTTGGCGTAATGCTCGTTTTTGAAAAGGCATTCGCCGTGCCCACGATCTAGCTCTGGATCGATTTCTGAAATTTGGAGGTCGGCGATTTTTTTCCGCACTTTCAACATCTCGTCGAGTGCGCTACGCGATCCACTGGCGCGCATCAGGATTTCGAGTTCTGCCAATAGTGCCTGATGTTTCGCTTGGTAACGTTCCAACACGGAAGCGGGAAGCGAATCGGCGAGCCGGAAACAGACGGCGTAGGTTCCTTGTTCGACGCTCCAGTGGGGCAAATAACTGGCTTCGGATTTTTCGACCGCATCCCAGTTGATTTGTAGTTTTGTGGTGTCATCGGACAGAAGACGGCTGCGGGACGCAGCCGACACGGCCTGCGGCGGGACGCCACAGCCACTTTTTGAAGCGCAGACGTCATTGAAAGGTGCTGCCAGTTTTTTGGCGACGGGGATTTCGTGGATGGCGTCTTCGGTGAGTGACACGCGGATGGTATCGCCGATGCCGTCTGCGAGCAGGGAGCCGATGCCGATAGCGCTTTTGATCCGACCGTCTTCGCCATCGCCTGCTTCGGTGACGCCGAGGTGGAGCGGGTAATTCCAATCCGCGCCTTCCGCATCGAGCCGGGCGACCAACAACCGGTAGGCTTCGATCATGACCTTCGGGTTCGACGCTTTCATCGAAAACACAAAGTTGTGGTAGTCGTTATCGCGGGCAATGCGGGCGAATTCCAGCGCGCTTTCAACCATGCCCAGCGGGGTGTCGCCGTAGCGGTTCATGATGCGATCGGAGAGCGACCCGTGGTTGGTTCCGATGCGCATGGCGCGGCCGAGGTCTTTGCAAAGATGGACCAGCGGAGTGAATTCCTCGCGAATGCGCTCCAGCTCTTCTTCGTATTGCGAATCGCTGTATTCACGGACTTCGAACTTTTTCTTATCCGCGTAGTTGCCCGGGTTGACGCGGACTTTTTCCACCCATTTGGCGGCTTCCATTGCGGCGTCTGGCTTGAAATGAATGTCGGCGACCAACGGAACCTGGCATCCGGCGGCGCGGACTTCGCGAGCGATGTTTTCCAGGTTTGCCGCGTAAACTTTGGTCTGCGCGGTGATGCGGACGACTTCGCATCCGGCATCCGCCAAATCGAGTACCTGCTTCACGGAAGCCGGCGTGTTGCGCGTGTCGGAGGTGATCATCGATTGCACGCGGATCGGGTGATGCGCGCCGATCCCGACATTTCCGACCATGACCTCGCGGGTGGTGCGACGGGTGTAGCGGAGCAAATCCGGGCAATATTCCAAAGGGACTGGCGACTTCATTTCAAAACCGCTATAGTCCAAAACATCGCCCTGAGCAACGGTCACAACGGGTTCTGCTGACAATTCCACCCGTTGGAGACGCTGTTCTTGGGAAATCCAGCTTCTGACATATGAAACGATCCTTGGTTCTTGCCGCTGCCTTATTTTCCTTTGCTCAGGCGTCGTTCGCCCAGCCGAATGCCCAAGAACAGTTTGTTCGAGTGGTGGAAAGTCCGAAATCCGCCCGATTGCAGACTGCGGTGACGCGGTTTGAGAAAGACGGCGTCACCCTGGATTTGATCGGAGCCATCCACATCGCGGATGAAAAATACTACGAAAAGCTCAACGAGGTTTTCAAAAGCTACGACGTGGTGCTGTTCGAGATGATCGGTGGCGAAAATCTTGGTCGTCAGGCAGCGGCGAAACCAGCAGCGGTACCGGAAGTCGCCGGTGAGGATGCGGATGAAAATGACGCGGAGGCCGCAGCCGATGATGCTACGGATGAAGAAGCCCCTGAAATCAAACCCGCACCTGCCAAAAAAGCGCCGCAGTTCAATGCACTGCGGACCATTTACAACAAGGCCGCGCAGATGCTGGATCTTTCGAGTCAGGTCGATGTGGTCGATTACACCGCGCAGAATTTCATCCACGCCGATATGACTGCTGCGGAATTTGAGGCCAAACAGGCGGAGCGAGGGGAGTCTTTGGTCAGTTTTGCGCTAAACTCCAAAAAGGACCAGGTGAGCGAGCCTAACCCGTTAAGGCTCATGTATGGACTGATTACCGGAAAGTCGAATATCATGAAGCTGGCGTTGATCCATACCCTGGGTGGAGCGGAAGATCAGGTCAGTGGATTGACTGGGGAAAACGTTGTCATTTCAGATCGGAACGCTCGCTGCATGGAGGTGCTGGATCGAGAACTGGGTGAGGGTGAGAAATCCATCGGGATTTTTTATGGAGCCGCTCATTTCCCGGATATGGAGCAACGGTTGGTCGACCGCGGATTTCATCAAACGGGGCAAAAATGGCTGACGGCCTGGAATGTCCCGAAAGGCCGGGTATCGAAGCCCAAGCCACAGGCAGAGATCGATTCGAAAGCATCTGAAAAGCCCGCTACTGACTGAATTTACCGACAATTTACGGACGGAGGCAGATTCACTTGAGAGAATCCTCAAAATTCGAACCGCCGTGCCGGAAGTCACCATTTTAGTCATTGAAGACGATTCTGCGATCCGTCAGGGGATCGTGGACGTGCTGGAATATGCAGGATACCATACTCTGGAGGCAGCCGATGGGCACTCGGGAATGGAGTTGGCTCTGAAGTCAAAATATCGCCTGCTGGTTCTGGATGTGGTGATGCCGGGTCCCTCCGGGTTCGAAATTTTGCGTGCGCTGAAACGCAAGCGCCCTGGCCAAGCGGTCATCATCCTTTCCGCCCGGGGTGAGGAAAATGATCGTGTGCGCGGGCTCAAGGATGGCGCCGATGATTATGTGGTGAAGCCATTTAGCATGAAGGAATTGCTGGCCCGTGTGGATGCGGTTTTACGGCGCACGTGCGAACGGGCGGCTCCAGCGGATGAACGCGGGATTCCCGGCGGTGTGGTGGATTTTCAGGCGCGGGCGCTGCGATTTGGCGGCGGGGAGGTCGAGGAGTTATCAGAGCGGGAAGCTGAGCTGCTACGGTATTTCATGGATTCCCACGGAAGAATCGTTTCCCGCGAGGAGGTGCTCCGGCATCTTTGGGGACTCGATCCCGACCGCACGGAAACCCGGACCATTGACATGCACGTCATGCATTTGCGCACCAAGTTGAGGGACAAAGATCAACAATTCCTCAGAACCGAGCGCGGCAAGGGCTATCGATTGATCACGGGTGCTGAGTCATGAAAGTCCGGAATGGAGCATTGGCCTGGGTGGCGTTTGCGATCTGTGCTGTGGTGATTTTGCTGGCCATGTCATGGCAGACCACGAGGGCGATCCGCGCGGAGCGGGATCGAATTGCTGCGGAAGGTCGCGCTGATTTGCAGGAACGAATGCGATTGGCACTCTGGCGGATGGATTCACTCGGGGCAGTGACCGTTGTCTCATTGAATCGGCCACAGCCTGAGGCAGCGGATTTGGTGTTGGTCCGGCGCAGCTTCGTTTGGTCGGCTCAACCTTCGGAGGAGTTGCCGAAGGTCCTGGAAAACGTACCTGGCGGGTGTCTGGCCGTTTTGGCAAAACTGCGGACCGATGGGAAAAGCCCCGCCGAGCTGGAAAATCTGATTCGCGAGAACAATCTGAACCGCGCCAGCATGACCCAACAAAAAGCGGCGAGCAATCTGGAGTGGCTAAGCCGCGGAAAGATTATCGACAATGCCCTATCCCGCGATCCATTTGCCCAGGAGGAGGAATCGGTCGCCCCGCGAGCCATTTGGATCGGCAGCGAGTTGTTTTTGTTCAAGGTCGATCCCTACAGTCCCGCATCCCTCCGGGGGACTTGGTTGGATGTCGGGCTATTGAAAAACCGCTTGTTGCGGGAAGTGAGGGATATTTTGCCGGGTGCGGACTTGGTTCCAGCCCAGGGGATTTCGGATGATGGGCTGGTGCTGGCTTCGTTCCCGCTGCGCTTGCAGCCGGGCTCACTTCCCGGGGAAAGGCCGACTTTTTCAGCGCCGATCGCGATTTCACTGGCGGTGGGCTGGCTGGCGGTCGTGCTGGCGATCCTTGCAGCCACCGTGCTGGCCGCCATGATCATTCGGTTGAGTGAACGCCGGGCGTCGTTTGTTTCTGCGGTGACTCATGAATTGCGCACCCCTCTGACGACTTTCCGGCTCTACTCGGAAATGTTGGCCAACCGCGCGGTGAAGCCGGAAAAGCAGGACACTTACTTGAAAGTGCTTTCTCGTGAGGCGGATCGACTGTCGCATCTGGTTGAGAATGTGTTGGCCTTTTCCCGGATCGAGCGGCGCTGCATTCGCAAAGTGAAGGACAGTCAGCCGATTGCGGAAGTTTTGGAGCCGATGCGGGAGCGGTTCGAAGCCCGACTTGCTTCGGCGAATCTGACGTTGCGCATGGAATTGCAGAGCCGTGCCGCGCTTCGCAAAATCCGCCTGGATACGGCTTCACTGGAGCACATCTTGTTCAATCTCATCGACAACGCTGCGAAATATGCTGCCGGGAGCGATCCGGCGGAGGTGGAACTTCGTGTTCAGGAGGGAAGGCGAAAGATCCGGATTTTGGCAATCGATCATGGCCCAGGCATCGCAGATTCGGAGAAACGCAGGATTTTCCGTGCTTTCCACAAATCTGCGCGTCAAGCGGCGGAATCATCGCCGGGCGTTGGACTGGGCCTGGCCTTATCGAGAAGGCTCGCGCGCGCGATGGGCGGGGATTTGACTTGTGGCACACGACGGGTGTCGGGATCTTGCTTTGTCCTGACCTTGCCGGTGCATTGACAGTGTATTGGCCATTAGCCATCTTCCAGCAATGACGAGTCCTTCAACCGACAGTTTGCCGAAGCAGACGCGACCACCGGTGTTTGCGATCGCGTGCGGTTGTCTTGCGCTGCTCGCGGTTGGCCAGCTTGCGATCGGAGGCATTGCGTTGGCGAAGCGCTTTCAGGATTCGCAAAAGGTCCGGATCGTGGAGAAAGAAGTTCCGAAAGTCGTGACGCTGAGAATCCCACAGTCCGGCGAAAAAACTGCCGACAAATCGATCGTCGCCCGCCCCCCGGTCCTGGAGATTGCCCCGCTTCCCAAGGTTGAGCCGACTCCGTTAACAACTCCTTCGATCGCCATTCCTCGATCCGAAAGGCTTGTGAAAGAAGCAAAGCAGGCCCGCATCGCTGGCGATATGATGCGGGCGATCACGAAGTTGGAGTCCGCTCTGGAGGAGTCTCCGCATGAAGCCTCAGTCCTTTTTGAACTCGGGCAAATTCATGAAAACATGGGCGTTCTGGACAAGGCGTCAGAATACTACGAGCAGGTTTTCCAATTGGGTGTCGCGGGTGCCGGGTCGCTCTATCAAGCAGCGGCCGCGAAGCTGAGGGATGGTTTTGAGCGACCGACGGATAAGCTGGGCAAGCTGTCCTTGGATCGGGTGGGGATAATCAAGGGCGAAGATCCAAAGGGTCAGAAAGTGACGCTGACCATACCGGTGGAAGTTGCCCCGGATGCTGAACTCGATGTCGGTGAAATCTCCATTGAGGTGAACTTTTTCAATCTCACGTCAAAGGGGGATATCGTGCCACTGGAGGACGATTCCTGGGTGGAGCAGCACTGGCTCACGGAGCCGATCAACTGGGCAGATGGCCCGGAAACGCTTTTGATGACCTATACCATCCCATCGCAGAGTGTTGCAAATGAGCACCTATTTGGGAGCCTGGAATATTACGGGCAAGTGGTGACCTTGAGTTATAAAGGGGAAGTCATGGATATGGAAGCCTGGCCACGGCATTTGGCCGCGCGGCTGCCAAACCGGAATTCGCAGAATATGAATGATCCCTACGCTTTGCCGGATTTTTCCAATGAATTCCCGCCGGACTTCGATCCGAGCGCCGGACTTTTGCCGCCACGGTAGATCATTTCGCTCACAGCCATGGAATCCAACACTGAGGCGCGCCAACTGGGTGATTATTTGCTAAAAGAAGCGGTGTGGGAGTCGTCCATGGCGACTACCTGGTTGGCCGAACAAGTGTCGATTCGGCGACCCGTTTATGTCGATGAGTTGAAAAGCGAGCATGCCGATCAAACCGAGGCCTTTCTAGCGGATGTGAGGGTGAAGGCGGCGATCCATCAATCCGCGTTTGCCTCAATTTACGAGGCGGTCTCGGTTCCGGATCAGTGCTTTTTTGCTTATGAAATTCTGGAAGGAAAATCATTGGCGGAGCTGGCCCGGAAAAAGACGACCATGGATCCTCAGGTGCTGGTGGGGATATTGGAGCGGATTAGTGAAATTTCGCAATTCCTGGAAAGTGAATCGATTGCGAATGTTCCTCTCGGCGCGGAAGATTGCTATCTGTTGCCAAATGGGGGTGTGAGACTGGCGAACCTGGCGATTGCCGGGGAGCGGGAGCCAGGGACATCTCAACGCGATATCGCTGCTCTTGGGCGGGAGCTGCCGCGGCTGGTTGCAAAAAATCGACCCGCAAGTGGCAGGCTGCTCGTGCTGCTTGCCTGGATGCGCGGGGAAGGGGATGGAGTCGTGCAGAGCTGGGCAGATTTGCAGGGATATTGCCGTGAGATCCACCGGCAGCTTCAGGAACATCCTCCCAAAAAACGGCAGCCGGCGATTTTGGCCAGTGTGGCCGCAGCTGTGATCTTGGCCGGTTTGCTGGTGTTCATTTTCAGTCGGCATCAAGCTCCCGATCCCAATCCTGGTGATTTGGATGTCCAGCCAGCCGCGCCTATTTCGGTATCAGCGGGGCAGCATGTCGGTGTGGACGGAGCGGTGGCTGAGTTGCCGGCGTTCGCTATCTCCGCACGTCCGATTTCGGTCGGTGAGTATGTCGCGTTTTTGCAGGCGCTGGACATTCTGAAAGAATCCCATTTGGAGAAGACCTACAATCACCGGCAACAGCCGGATACGAAATCCGGGCACGTGCCGGATGCGTGGGAACCTCAAAAAGCTGGGAATCCGGCAAATCCCGTGACCGGAGTGGATTGGTGGGATGCCTCCGCGTATGCGAATTGGAAAAAATCCCGCCTGCCGAATCAGGATGAATGGTTCGCAGCCTTGGATAAGTCCGATCCGATTGCCGTCTACGAATGGACTGAGAAGATGCAGATCAATCCAGCGAACCCTGCGGGTGGAACGTTTTGGACCATCATTCGGATGGGACCATCACGACCTCAGCGCGAGTGGCTGGAGGATCGCTCGGTGCGTAGACCGGATATTGGTTTCAGGATTTTGACCGAAAAGAAATCCTGAATCTCTGACGAGCCAGACTGGACCAGCGCGGGCCGGACTGCGGTCAATCCGAGGATTCCGGCTTCTCCGTGGATTCCGTGGGAGGTCGGGCCACCACTCCGGATCCAGATCCAGTGCTATTTTCAGTGTTGGACTGGGTGGATGCCCGATCGAACTGGTGATCGCCGGGCAGATCGTAAATCGTGTCTGGCATATGGAAAGGCGACTCGATCGGCGTCGTTCCGGTCGCCTCGGTTTGCGCTGGCGGTTTCACGGGCTCGACAACTCCCGGTGATTGCGTCGCAGCATTTGGGTCCTCGGTTGTCCCGCTTTGAGTTGCGCAGGAGACCATGAGGATTGCCATGCTGGCGGCAACCACTGGGAGTTGTAGTTTCAAGGCCATGAATTGAAATCAGGGGGACCCGTTAGCGGGATTCAATAGGCGGGACCGGAAGCATTTCCTTCGGTCCGGTGTAGAGAGTCAATGGACGGTAGAGGCGATTGTCGCGCAATTGCTCAAGCACCTGGGCGGTCCAGCCGGAGGTCCGGGCGATCGCGAAGATCGGAGTGAATAGATCGGTCGGAATGCCGAGGGAGTAGTAAACGGTGGCAGAGTAGAAATCGACGTTGGCTTCGAGGCCTTTGCGATCGCGCATAATCTGGGCAATCCGCTCCGACATTTTGATCCATTTTGGCTCGCCGAGTTCTTCGGTGAGTTGGATCGCGAGCTTGCGGAGGTGAGGTGCGCGTGGATCGAGCACTTTGTAAATCCGGTGGCCGATGCCCATGATCTTCTCTTTGCGGGTCAGTTTGCCTTCCACATACTCATCCACTCCATCGAGATCACCGATTTCCTGAAGCATCAGGATCACGCCTTCGTTGGCACCGCCGTGAAGCGGTCCTTTGAGGGTTCCGATGGCGGAAGTGATCGCTGAATACATATCGGACAGGGTCGCCACCGTGACTCGAGCGGAGAAGGTGGAGGCATTCATGCCGTGATCGGCGTGGAGGATCAGAGCGACATCAAGGGTTTTTACTGCGACTTCACCCGCTTCTTCGCCGTTGATGAGGTAGAGGAAATGGGCAGCTTCCGAAAGGTCCTCGCGCACGGCAGGGAGTTCCAGTCCTTGGCGGAAACGGTGATAGGCGGCGACCAGAACCGGGGTCTTGGCGATCAGGGAAAGGGCGATCTCGGCATTTTCCTGGATGTCTGGAGCGCCGGTCTTAACGCGTTTATCATAAAGGCCGAGCATGGAAACTCCGGTGCGGAGAATATCCATCGGGGAGGCGTTCTTCGGCGCTGATTTCAGGAAATCCAGCACGCCTTGCGGCAGTTCGCGATCGCCACGGATGCGTTTTTCGAAGTCAGTCAGCTCGGCACGGTTTGGCAGACGGCCGTTTTGCAGCAGATAAACCACCTCTTCGTAGCTGCATTTTTCAACGAGCTGGTCGATGTGGTAGCCCAGATAGCTCAGTTCTCCGATGGCTCCATCCACTTTACTTAGGGCGGATTCATTGGCGATGACCCCTTCCAGGCCGCGTGCATAATCGGTCATGATCAAAAAATTTAAGAATTACAGGAACGCCCGTAAACAAGCGGTTTGCGGGGTTGCGCGCAAGGGAGAATCTCCCAGAAATCTGGATAAAGCGGACTGGCGGAGCGGCGGCTCGCAGGCGTAAGCTGCCCGCGTGGAGGATACTACGGCTCTGATTCTTGAAACTTCGACACCTGCGGCATCACTGGCGCTGGTGCAATCTGGCAAAGTGACGCGGGAGCTGTCGTTCACCAGTGACCGGAATCACAATGCTCAGCTTTTTGCTCCGCTCGCGGAACTGCTCGGAGAAATCCCGATTTCTGCAGTGAATCTGGTGCTCGTGGGCAGTGGGCCGGGGAGTTACAGCGGGACCCGCGTTGGCATCGCAGCTGCGCAAGGCACCGCCATCGCAGCGTCCTGCCCGGCGATTGCCGTTCCATCGATTCTCGCCATCCCTTCGGCAGAACAAGGAAATGCGTGCTTGATGGTTGGCGACGCACGGCGGGGAGCCTTCTGGACCGCGCGTGTGGATGAGCTTGAGTTGATTTCTCCGCCTCAAATCACAGATGCAGAGGACTTTTTCAAACAAGTTGAAGCCGCCATTGCTGCCGGAGAATCCGTCATTTCCTTTGAAAAACCGGACCGCTTTCCTCTACCGGAAGCTATGGTCGCGCAAGTGAAGCTGGAATTTCCGACAGCCGGGCGCTTGTGGCAGGCTTGGCTGGCGACACCAGCAGCGACCCGCTCGCTCTGGGCAGCGGCATCCCCCCAGCCGATCTACCTGAAGCCACCTCACATCACGGCTGCGAAACGGTCCTGGCTGATTCCTCCTGGGGCTTCCGCTGCCAGACCGTGACCAGTGAACGGCTCCATTGAAATTTGCGGGCGGTTTCCCGGATTAAAAACGGTTCTTCTGTCTCACGAAGGAGCGTAAAATGGGGTGCAAGGTGGTGTTTGAGCCACGCAAGAGTGTCCGGAAGCGGCCAATTTGGCGGTGGTGTGAATTCTTCCAGCCAAGTGCACGGTGTTACCAGAACCAGTTCACCCTTAGGGCGGACCAACTGAGGCAGGCGAGCGAGCAGCCTCACTGGCTCCGGTAGACGGCAAAGCAGATTCGCGGCGTGAACACGATCGAACGAGCCGATTTCAGGCAAATTCATGGCGTCACCCTGGGTAAATTCGACCCGAGCGGGATCGATCCCGTTTGGTAAGGATGCCGTGAGCTGGGTGAAATGGGCGGCCTCTTCGAGCCGCAGGAAATCCAAGGATTGGCCGTTTTTCAACTGATTGGCTGCGGCAATGAACGCATGGGAGAAATCCACCCCGATGACTTCCTGGCAGGCGCGAGCCATCTCGAAGGTCGACCGGCCAACGGCGCAACCGAGATCGAGACCCCGGCCGGGCCGACTGTTGGAAAAGTGCGTGGTAGTCCGGATGGGAAATCCGAGTGCCCTGCGCATCCCATCCGGCCAATTCTGAGTTGCAGGGAGAATTTCTTCGTCACTGCCGTAGTGAAATAGCAAATACTCCGCGAGGATCTTGTCGGATTCGTAAATCTGGCTCATCCGTTCACGATCTTTTCGGCTTCATCGGCCCGCGCGTAGCCTTTTTGAGCCTCCTTGAGGGAAATTTTGCCATCGTGATCGGTGTCGTAAAACTGAATGATGGTGGCAGTGGATTCGCCGCTGATTTGGGACGCCTCCTTCAGCTCGGAAGCATCCAGTTCTGAATCGCCATTGAGGTCCCAGCGGTCAAATTTTTGCAGCAGACCGATCATTTGGCGCTCCACTGCAGTTTCAGGAACCACGGGCCCGGGAGGGCTGCTGCAAGCGGAAATCGCGAGGGGGAGGAGCAGAAGGATGGCTTTCATGGATGAAATGACGTTGGCGGCGGCTCTGCGGTGAGGCAAGCTTTGAACGTCCCATGCAGATTCGAATCCTCTATGCCGGAAAACCGGCCCTGGCTTACGCAAAAACGGGCGTTGCCGAGTATGTGAAGCGTTTATCCCGTTTTGGCGGGTGCGAGATGATTCAGGTCAAAGCAGGAGAATCTGCGGAGGTCTCGGCTCGCCTGCTGGAACGATCCCAAGGGTGCTACCGAATTGCTCTCGATGAGCGGGGCGAAGCGCTGACGACGCGGAAGTTTACCGATAAGCTGCAGCAGCTGGAACTACGAGGCGATGTAAAATCAGTTGCTTTCCTGATCGGCGCGGCGGACGGCCATACTCCGGAACTGCGCCAGGCTTGCGATGGGCTGTTGGCACTATCCCCGTTTACTCTGCAGCATGAATTGGCCCTGCTGGTGTTACTGGAGCAGCTTTACCGAGTCGCCTCACTCCGTGCAGGCATGCCCTATCACCGGGATTGAGCGGGCGGTCAACCGACGGCAAAATCAGCGGCGATATTGATTTTGCGGCATCAGGCCGAACATGCCGGCGCCACCTTGACCAGGAACTGCCGTGTTCCACGGAATGTTGGTGCTATCCGTGGTCGGGCCGACTGGCTTGGGCTCGGTGTCTTTGGCGCAGGATGTCAGTCCGGCGAGGATCGGAGCGCAAATGGCCAGGATGAGAAATGAGCAACGCATGGCCTGAACGTAAAACAGGCTCCGCGGCGTGCAAGCCTGCGGAGCCTGTGAAGAGCGAAAAATCGCTGGAGGGCGTTAGTTGCTCGCTGGTGTAGCGAGAATCACACGGTCACCTGGTTGGATGCGAACTCCTGGGGAGAGGCTGTCCATGTCGATGTTAGCCACCGTTTGAGTCGCTTCGATCGCGGAAGGAGCCACGCTGCCGATGAGGCGGCCGTCGCGCTTGACGAGGAGTTTGCCTTGTGGAGCGAAGCCGGAATTGCTGCCAGCACCGATGACGAGGAAGCCCCAGTCTTGGTTCACGGCGGTTACGACAGCTTCAGTTGCGTTTTGAGCGATGCGAGCCTTGCGGTCGTTCGATTTTTGAGTGAGACGATCGGACTCGGCCTTGGTGGAAGCGATGCGCTTTTCAGCAGCGTCGGAATTGGACTCCAATTCTTCGATCTTGGTCTTCTTTGCAGCGTTGGCGTCTTCGATCTCAGCGATCTTATCGCCAAGGTTCTCAAGGGTGATGTCGCCGCCGAATTCCTTAAGGCTGTCCTTCAGCTGTTGGATGGTTTCTTCAACGGAGGTCAGCTCAGCTTGTTGCTGTTTGATGGTTGCTTCCGCATCGGCCATGTCGCGCTTGAGGGACTTTTCGGTCGATTTCAGAGTCGTGATGCTTTGGCTAAGCAGCTCTCTTTGATCTTGAGCGTCTTTGAGTTGAGCCTCGGTTTCTGCAAGGGTCGCTTCCGTGCCTTCGGCCTTGGTGGTGACTCTTTCGTTTTCGTGTTTGGCGCTGAGGCGCTGGCTTTGCTCTTCCTTGAACTTGGAAGAGAGTGAGAAGGAGAAGAACACAGCAGCTCCGGCCGCCACGATCACCAAGGAGTTAAAAACGATTTTCATTGGGATTCCTAAGAGAGTTTTTGTTGGAGGATTTTTGGGAAAGGTGAATCAGTTGGAGGCTGATGTGAGGTCTTTTGCGCCTGGAACAACGACGTCACCCGTGCTGAGGACGGTTCCTTCTGCAAGGCTGTCAGGAACGATGCTGGCGGAAGCGCTGTTGCTTTCCACGGCGGTTACGAGGAGCTTGGCGATCACTTCGCCGTTGCGGACAACGTTGAGGACCGAGTTGGTGACGACGCCGCTGTTGTTACCAGCGCCAAGAGTGACAAATCCCCAGTTTGGATAAATCGAGCGGATGGTGGTCTTCATGTCCGGGAAGGACTCACCTTTGGAAATGTATTCGTTTTCAGCCTTTTGGCCGGCAACCACTGCGTCAGCGGCTTTGCTTTCAGCGATGAGGTTGTTGAGTTTTGCAGTGCTTTGGTCAACTGACTCCTTGAGATCTTCTTGCTCGGCAAGGATGCCGCGCATTTTAGCAGCCAGACCTTTGATCGGTCCAAGGCGGTCAACTTGCTCTTGAACAGCGTCGAGCTTTTCCTTGTTGGATGCGATCTCAGGCTTTTTCGCCTCGATGGCAGCGGAAAGGTTTTCGTTGGAAGTTTTCTGATTGGCTTCCTCGGTGGTGTAGGCTGCGACTTGGTCTTGGGTTTTGCTCAGTTCTTCGTTGGTTGCAGCGAGGTTGTCCTCGGCAGTTTGAAGTCGATCTTGGCTAGCAGCGAGCTTGGTTTGTGCTTCCTTACGATTTGAAATTTCAGATTCGTAAGCATTTTTATTTTTGACTGCGACAAATGCTGCAATTGCGAGTACAATAGCAGTGAGGATTCCGAAAACGTTGGCCATGGTTTTTTTTGTTTAAGAGCTGTGGTTCCGCGTGTGTGACCGGACTCTAGGAAGGCTCCTTTCAACTCGGCAATCTCAAATTTTACAGAGTTTTTAGGTTTCGACCTACCCGCCTTTACAAATCGCTGACAAAGGGGCAACGGTGCGGGGTTTCCTATGAAGTCGATTCTGCGAGTTTTTTCCTACCTGAAGCATTACCCAGGCCTTGCAACTGCTCAACTTGTGTGCGCTGTGGGGATGACGGCGGGGGTGTTTGTTTTCCCGAAAGTCACCGGTTACCTGATCGATACCGTCATTCCGAACCCAGAGCGGCACGGAGAATTTTATTTTTGGATTTTTGTCGTGGTCGCAGGCTTTTTCGCCAAGGACGGGCTCAATTCGCTAAGAATTTTTATCAACAACCACTTCGAGCAGAAGGTCATCTACGATATCCGCTCGGACCTTTACGCAAAAATTCAGCGACTCCCGTTAAATTGGTTCGATACGCGTCGAACTGGCGACATCATGACCCGAGTAGTTGAGGATGTGACGAACATGGAGCGGGTGCTGATCGACGGCATCGAGCAGGGTTTGGTCGCGGGACTTCAGGTGATCGGCATCGGAGTCTTTCTGTTTTATCTGAATCCCGCCGTTGCGGCATGGGCGGTGATTCCGATCCCGCTACTGGCCATTGGAGCTTGGATTTATTCCTCAAAGGGTCGCGATCGTTACCGGAATCAGCGTGAGGCGGCTTCCGATTTGAATGCATTGCTTCACGACAATATTGCCGGTGTCCGTCAAATCAAAGCCTACGCGGCTGAGCAGGTGGAACATCGCCGGTTCAATCAGTTTTCAGAATCACTGCGCCAAGCCACGCTGCGGATGATGAAATGGTGGGCGATCTATTCCCCGGGCATGTCATTCACCCGGATGCTCGGCTACGCGCTGGTCCTGGCGGTCGGCGGCGCGGCGCGGATGCTTCCAGAAACGGATCCCGGTCATTTGACGACCGGTGATTTTACGATGTTCCTGCTCTTTCTATCCCTGTTCTACGAACCCATCGACCGCCTTAACAGCCTCAATCAGATGGCGCTTACCGGTCGGGCTGCGGCGGACCGGGTGTTCGAAATTCTGGATTCCGAGGAAGAATCCCATTCAACGACAGGAAAACACCTGCCAGAAAAGCTCAATGGGCATGTCCGGTTTGAAGACGTTTCCTTTTCGTATCAGGATCATCCGACTCTGAAAAACGTCACCCTGGAAGCGGAACCCGGCAAAACGATCGCTCTGGTCGGCTCAACAGGCGCCGGCAAAACCACCGTGCTGTCCTTGCTCGCGAGATTTTACGAAGTGACTTCCGGTAAAATCACCATCGATGGAGAAGACATTTCACAAGTGGCGAAGCTGGATCTGCGCGACCGACTTTCCTACGTGACCCAGGAAGCATTTTTGTTCAACGGCACGGTCCGCGAAAATCTCCTGTTGGCCAAACGCGGGGCAACGGATGCGGAAATTTGGGCCGCGCTGGAAGCCGCTCACGCCGCGAAGTTTGTCCGCGCGCTGCCGCAGGAGCTTGAGACGAATGTCGGCGAACGCGGCGTGAAATTGTCCGGCGGGGAAAAACAACGGATTTCGATTGCCCGTGCCTTGCTGAAAAACGCGCCAATCCTGCTGCTGGATGAAGCCACCGCTTCGGTCGATTCGGAAACCGAGCGGCAAATCCAGGATGCTCTGGATCGGTTGATGGAAAACCGCACGGCTTTCGTGATCGCCCACCGTCTTTCCACCATCCGCGATGCAGACCGAATCTACGTTCTGGAAAAAGGCCAGGTCATCGAAAGCGGTGCGCACGAAGAATTGCTGGCGGAGGGCGGAAAATACGCCGCTCTTTGCCGTGAATCATTCCTGCACCACTGATTCTGCTGGAATCGCTTCGGTGGTGGATGTGTCGGAAAGCATTTGGCTGCGCAGCATCGCTCCATAGGTCGGGTCGGTGTCGCGTAGTTCAGCGTGACTGCCATCCGCGACGATTCTGCCCTTGTTGAAGACCAGAACCCGATCGGCGATGGTGATGGTGCTGAAACGGTGGGCAATGATGAAGGTCGTTCTGCCTTTTACCAACTCGGTCAGAGCCTGTTGCACCATGGCTTCGCTTTCCGAATCCAGCGCGCTGGTCGCTTCGTCGAGGATCAGGATCGGCGCGTTTTTCAGGAACGCGCGGGCGATGGCGATGCGTTGGCGTTGGCCACCGGAGAGTGATTCGCCGCGCTCGCCAACTTCCGTGTCGTAGCCTTTGTCCTGGGCGAGAATGAACTCGTGGGCATGCGCTTTGCGGGCTGCCGCTTGAACTTCCTCGTCGGTGGCATCCAATTTCCCGATGCGGATGTTTTCCGCGATGGTGCCGGTGAAAAGCGCTGGCATTTGCGGCACTACCGCGATTTGGGCGCGGACATCTTTCTTCAGCGCGCTGCGCAGATCGATGCCATCAATGGTGATGCGGCCGAGCCCGGGATCATAAAACCGTGGTACCAAATTGGCAAAAGTCGATTTGCCAGCGCCGCTCGGGCCAACGAGCGCAACCACCTGACCAAATGGGATTTCCAGATCCACTTCACGCAGTACCGGTTCATCCAGGTAGGCAAATGAGACGTTTTCGAAGCGGATTGCTTTCCGTAGAGGTGGCAGCGTGATCGGGGTTTCCGGTTCGTTCAGGGTGTCATCTTCGTTGAGAATGTATTCGATCCGCTCGATCGAGGCCCCGCCTTGCGAGAAGAGCGTATGGATCATGCCCAGCTTTTTCACAGGCTCGTAGGCCATGAAAAGGGCCCCGAAGAGACCGAGGAAATCTTCCAATACCATTCCCGCTTTGACTCCCATGTAAATGGCGGCGGCGAAACCAATGGAGGCGACCACTTCGATCGATGGAGAGATGGCCTGCTTGTAGCGGACGACCTTGAGGGCAAGGCGCAGGATTTCCGCAATTCTCAGGCGGAAGTTGGCGATCTGGCGCTGCTGGAGGTTATAGGCCCGAATTTCCAGTGGGGATTGCAGGCTTTCGGAGAGCGCCGCGGTCAATCCACCGCCTTTCTTTTGCAGTTGTTTTGCCCGTGCTGCGAGTTTCTTGCCAACAGAGCGAATCACCAGAACGCAGATCGGAATCGAGATCAGCGGGATGATGGCCGCGAACAAGCTGTGGTTCTGCCAAGCGAGGTAAACCAGAAAGCCCATCGAGGAAAGCAGGGTCGCTGGTTGCTTGATGAGATCACTGGAGGCGCCCGCAATGACTTGCCGCAGGATGTCCGTATCGCTCATCAACCTGGCCAACAAATCCCCGGACTTATTCTTTTTGAAGAACGAGATCGGAAGCGTTTGCAGCTTCACGAAAAGGTCAACGCGGATGGCCTCGACCACACGAAGGCCGGAATAATTGATCAAATACGCGTTCGCATACCCGGAAATGGCGCGGATCAGGAAAGTTAATGGGATCCATAAGCAGATGATCAAGAGCAGCTTGTCATGTCCTAGGTCGCTCAGCCGATCGTGGATGAAGGTCTGGAGCCCATCGAGCTCGGGTTTATCTTTTTTGGATGGAAATAAAATCGGGAAAACGATTTTGCTCATCAACGGAATCCCCGCGCCGCTGGCGACGGCGTAGATCAGTCCAGAAATCACACCGGCGGCGAACGGCCATTTGACCGCACGCAGGTGCTGGTAGTAAGGAAGGAATCTTTTCAAAGCCGAGAATTTCGACAGCCTTGCCATCCAATCCCGGATTCGGCAAGCGCGTTTCGGCAAGCGGTTCTGGACAAGGTCGCTGCAGAAACTCATATCTGCCCCGCATGCGTTTTTTGAAATCCGAGGCGGGAGCGGTGGTATTCTGGGTCATCAGCTCCATCCTGTTGGCGGCCGCAATCGTGCCCTGGATTTACAATGCAGGCATGGATTTGGCAGCGGAGGCGCAGGCGAAAGAGCTGTCGCCGATCCTGGAATCGATCGGAAAATCCGCCGCGCGGGCCGATCTGGACCGGTATTTCAGCCGTGCTCTGTTGCTATCAGTTCTCGTCCTGCTGCCGGTTTTCCTGCTGAGACTGAGACAGATCCGTCGATCGAGCCCGCGTGAAGCTTCCGTGAAAGCGGAGCCATTGCCCTGGAAGACCCGATTGCTGGACATCTGCACCGCGTTTGTCATCGCCGCAGGAAGTCTCTGGATATTAGGGACTACCTTGCAGCATTTCGGGGCGTTTTTCAGTCGGCCCGATGCCCCGGCCGTCTCGAAACTGTTCAGCAAGGCGGTGATTCCTGCGCTCGGCGCAGCCGTGGTGGAGGAGTGGTTGTTCCGTGGCTTGTTGCTCGGAATCTGGTTGCGGGTCGCGAAACCGGTCCCCGCGATCGTTGGAACTTCCCTGCTGTTTGCGTTCGTTCATTTCATGCAACCACCTGCTGATGCGGCGATCGCCAATCCGGGGCAAATCTTCGCGGGATTTCACCTGCTCGGGTTGATTTTCCTGAATTTCACCGATCCCGGATTCATCGCGGCGGAATTTGCGGTGTTGTTCACGCTCGGGCTGTTGCTGGCTTCTACCCGCGTCCGCACCGGTTCACTGTGGTTCCCGATCGGCTTGCATGCGGGGCTGGTTTTCGCCTTCAAGGCCTTCAATCTCTATCACAAGGCATCCCCCGACAGCGCACTGCGGCCGCTGTGGATCGGGGATAGTTTGCGATCCGGCGTTCTCCCCGTGCTGACCCTGCTGGTCATGGGGCTGATTTGCTGGCCGATTTTACGAAATCGTGGCCGGGTTCGCAAATGACGCGTTTGCTAGCCACGCATCACGGTGATGACGGCGACGTTTTGAAATCCGGCCTTGCGCAAAGTTTTAGCGCAGGCATCGACCGTCGATCCCGTTGTGAAAACATCGTCGATCAGGATTGCGCCACGAGTTTCCGCGAACTTTTGCCGTGTCCTGGCGAACGCGGAACTCAGGTTTTCCAAGCGTTCTTTTCGCGATAGCCGGGTTTGGGTCGCGGTTTTGCGGACCCGCTTGAGGGCGTGGAGCACCGGCAAGCCGATGAGTTGCGAAAGCTGCAACGCGATCTCTTCCGCTTGGTTGAAATGCCGCCATTGATAGCGGCTTCGGTGCAGGGGGACGGGCACCAACGGCCATTTTTCCTGCAACGCGATTTGGAATCGAGGATCGCTCAGCGATTCGCTCGCGAGCCTTCCCAGCTCGTGGGCCAAGTGGATGGCACGCTGATACTTCAGTCCATGAATCATCTGCAGGGTTCGCTCGTCACGCAGCATGGCAGGGCGGGCGAAGTCGAAGGCGAATTTCAGATTGCTGCAATTCGGGCAGTGGAAATCGCCGTCGATCCGCCCTTCAAAATGCTCACCGCAGACACTGCAAAACGGCTCCCTCAACCGCGGCAACGAGTCGTTGCACGGCGGACAGAGCGAGCGGTTTTCCGTGAGCGGCTGTTCACAAAGGGCGCAAACTGGCGGGTAGAGAAGGTCCAGTGCCGCGATTCCCCATCGGCGAAACAGCCCGCGATCAGGCGGCGGGGGGAGAGTTTTCGGCATGATGGGAGATCAGGAAATGCACCAGCATCGTGGTCAGCCCGATGCCGATGAGGGGGAGTAAGCCATGCTGCAAGCCATCGCCCGCCAGCAGCCGGGCAAACCAATCTTTGCGCTCAATCGGTGTGGCAACGCGCATGAACAGCTCGTTGGCGAAAATCCATCCAGTATGCAGCCCCACCGGCAGCCATAGCGATCCGGTGCGCCATCGGGCGTAAGCGAATAAAAATCCTGTGCAGAAAACCGGAATCAATTCCGCGACCAAAGCGATTGGGGAGACGAGTCTGCTGAATTGGCCCGTCAGAAAGTGAACCCCAGCAAGCAGCGCTTCAGGATCTGGAACTCCAACCGCCGCGGATGGATGAAAGGCAATTTGGTAGAGAGTCGAAAAAATGGCTGCTGCCAGCAGCGCGATGGCGGGCCGATGGGCGCGGAGAAAAATCCCCATTACAATCCCGCGGAAGAACACCTCCAGAAATGTCGCGAGCAGAACGGAGTGGATGAGCAAACGCCAGATCCATCGCCGCAGCTCCGGAGTGGGGGTGATCCAGGCGAATGAGCCGGTTTTGGTCAGGCAATAACCGATGATCAACATGATCCCGGCCATCAGGATCAGCCCGGTGATCCACTGCAGCTGGCCCAGCGGATTTTTTTTCAACGGCTGACCGGGATCAGGGAGCACGGTGTTTTCCGGCAAGCGCAGGGACCACGGTTGGATCCAGAGATTTCGATTTCGTGAGCTGATCCGCAGCCACGCGAAAAATGGCACGACGGCAATCATTGCGCAGATCGACAGACTGAGGACGAAAAATGATCCGTATGGCCAGTGATGGAAAACGCCGCCAAGGCGCTCCATGGGGCCGATGGTTTGGCGATTTGCGGTGACCTCGTAAAGGGCCATGCACCCGTTGTAGATCCATGGACAGCAGACCGCCCCGGCGCCTAAAGTCACCACAGCGAAAAGCCAAATTTTAAACATGTCTCGGTTCGCCTCGGTCTGCACGCGATCACCATATCCAGCTGCGGCGAAAAGGAAAGCGTGCTTCGATTTGCTTTCACGATCGGTTCGGCCTTGCCTGATGCCGCTTGAATCCAGAGTCTGCCCGGCATGGAAAGTCACGAATGGAACGAACGCACGGACGAGGGCAAACGCTATTTCCGCGCGAGTTATCACGCCCAGAAGTGGACGATCCTCACCACGCTGAAGACAGATCCGGACTGGGAGCGACTCGAAACCGATCAAGTTCCTGAGGAAGTCTGGCGTGCCTTGCGCGACATCATTTGGAGAAAATACCAGCGCAAGCGGCTCCCTTGGGAGCGCGTCGCGGAACTCGACAAGATTCTCGGCGACGAGCCGGAAGAGAAATAACGCGGCTCTAGAATCCTCATTCCACCGGCATCCTGCGGTGGCAATGAGATTGAAAAATCCGTCCCAACAGCTTGGTATCTTCCGAATGGTCAAATTCGGATGCTGGCTGCTACCGCTCCTCTTGGTATCCCATGCGGTTGCTGAGTCGATTTGGATCGAAGGCGAAAGTGCGGTCGATTCAACGGCAGTGAAGCACCCGTGGTATCACTCCCAGGTCGATCGAAAGCAGTTATCGGGCGGGGATTTCATTTCACATTTTTCCAAGGATCATCCGGGTGAGGTCGGTTATGATTTCGAAGTCAATTCAGCGGGTGAATTTGATTTCTGGGTGCGGGCCAATCCGGTTCAGAGTAAAATCGGTTATCAGTTAGATTCCGGCGAATCGGAATGGATCGATATGTCGCGTCGACAGACCGGCAGTGTGAACATTGCCTCAGATGGTAAACCGGACTTGCGATTTATCGCCTGGGCCTACGTCGGGCGGGTTACGTTAAAGGCGGGGAAGCATCATCTTTCGTTCACCTTCGATAGCACGAATGAGTATCATGGAAGCCTCGATTGCTTTGTTTTCGCTCCGCCGGATTTTCAGCCGATTGGGGTTCTCAAGCCCGATGAAATCGAGGCGCATCAGCGGGAGCTTGCCGAATCGAACGATGGCTGGGTGCCTTGGATTTCCAATCAGGATGCAGCGGGTGAAAGTCCGATTAATCTGCGGCGGCTGAACGAAAAATTCGCCGGCGAACATGGTGGAATCGCCACTCGTGGCGCGGATTTTATCTATCGGGATTCTGGAGAAGTGGTCCGTTTTTGGGGAGTCAATGGCCCGCCTGTTTCGCTGCACGGTGAGGAGCTCGCCGCCTGCGCGCGGATGCTCGCCAGCCATGGGGTCAATCTGGTTCGCATCCACGGTGCCGTGTTTGATCCGAAAACCGGTGTGCTGGATGCGGCAAAAGTGGCTCATGTCCGCGAGATCGTTGCGGCGATGAAGAAGGAAGGGATCTATTCGCATCTTTCGGTCTATTTCCCCTTGTGGTTGTCGCCGGAACCGGGGCCCGGATGGCGAGAGGGATACGATGGCAACATGCATCCGTTTGCGCTGCTTTACTTCGAGCCTGAATTTCAAAAACTCTATCGCAGTTGGGTGGAGGCTTTGCTGAAGCAACCAGGTTCGGACAGTCATGCCTTGATTGATGAGCCAGCGGTCATGGGCATCGAATTGATCAATGAGGATTCGTTCTTTTTCTGGACCTTCAGTGAGAAAAACATACCGCCAGCCCAGCTGGCAAAACTGGAGGCGATGTTCGCCAAGTGGGCGGCAGCGAAATACGGCTCTCTCCCTGCGGCCCACCAAGCATGGCATGGAATGAAACTTCCGCATGACGCCGACGATGCCTTGGGGATTCGTCCGCTTTACCAAATTTTCACCGACAAAACCCAACGCGATCAGGACACCGCCGCGTTTTTGTTAGAAACCCAGCGTGGCTTTTACGAGACGACTTCCAAGTGGTTGCGTAATCTCGGCTACGAGGGTCTGATCACGGCTTCGAACTGGACCACGGCGAATCAGGCGATCCTCGGCCCGTTGGAAAAATACAGCTACACGCCTGGCGATTTCATCGATCGCCATGGTTACTTCGGCTGTCATTTGGAAGGTGACAATGCTTCGTGGTCGATCCGGAATGGCCAAACCTACGGGGATCGTAGTGCTTTACGATTTGATCCGGAAAAGCCGGGGGATTCGAAGGATTTTTCCCATCCGGCGATCGATCCAACTTACTTTGGCAAGCCGTCGATGATTTCCGAAACGACCTGGAACCGGCCGAACCGATACCGTGGTGAGGCGCCGCTTTTTTACGCTGCCTACGGCGCGCTTCAAGGCAGCGATGCGTTGGTCCATTTCGCCCTGGATGGTGCGCAATGGTCGGTCAAGCCAGGCTATTTCATGCAGCCATGGACATTGATGAGTCCCACTCAAATGGGACAGTTTCCCGCAGCGGCATTGATTTTTCGACAGGGTCTTGTTCATCCGGGTGAGGTGGTTGCGGATCTCTCGTTGACTCTAACAGATGCTCTGGCCTTGAAAGGAAGCCCGCTTGTCCCGGTTGCAAATCTGGATGAACTCCGCAAACAGGATGTTCAGGATCAAGGGGACGCCGGGAACATTTCAACCGGGATCGACCCCTTGGCGTTTTTTGCGGGAAGAACCGCGCTTGGCATCGGCGCTGAGAAGAAAGCGGATCGAGTCGCGGATTTATCGGACCTGATCCATCGCGAGAAACAGGAAGTCAGGAGCCGCGATGGTGAGCTGAAATTGGACTATGGCAAAGGCTTGCTGAGATTGAATGCTCCGGCGGCTCAAGGAGCTGTAGGGAACCTGAAAGAGGGCGGGGTGATCGATCTAACGGATGTGGAGATCCGCTCGCCTTTGGAGATTGGCGAAATCGTTGCAGTTTCCCTGGATGGAAAACCGCTCGCGGATTCAGAAAGCATTTTGTTGCAGGTGATGAGCGAAGAGAAGGCCAATGGGTTTGCCACGGAGCCTGCTGGCGAAGGTCTCAAGCGCATCATCAACATCGGCAGCGATCCGTGGCTGATCCGTCAGTTGGCTGGCACCGTTCGGTTCAAACGCGCCGATGCTGCCAAGCTGGAAGTTCGCCAGCTCGACATTAATGGGAGACTCCAAAAGCCACTGGGCACAGCGGATCAAATCCAGCTGCAACCCGCAACGGCCTACTACTGGATCACCAAGTCGTGATTACGCTCAGCGTTTGCCAAAAGCAGCGGTAAGCGAAGCGAGATCTGCCGGAGCGGCCCGGTCTGCGGTCAGAATGGCAGCTTTTTGCAGTGAAATCAGATCCGCGATGCCTTTCTTCGATAGCTCCAGCATCGCCGTCATTTGCTCGCTGGTGAAAACCGCTTCTTCGCCGCTGCCCTGGACTTCGACAAATTCCGATGCCTCGGTCATGACGACGTTGAAATCGACCGACGCGGCTTTGTCTTCGAGGTAATTCAAATCCAGAACCGGAACGCCTTCGTAAACGCCAGCGGAGACTGCGGCCACCAGTTGCTTCATCGGGAAAGTTTTCAGTTTGCCCTCTGCCATCAATTTATTGAAGGCGATCGCCGCCGCAACACAGCCACCGGTGATGGATGCGGTGCGGGTGCCGCCATCAGCTTGCAGCACGTCGCAATCGATCCAGACCGTGCGCTGGCCGATTTTTTTCAAATCGATCGCGGCGCGAAGTGCGCGTCCGATCAGGCGTTGGATTTCCGAGGAGCGGCCGTCGATTTTACCACGGGAAATGTCACGCGGCTTCCGATCGAGCGTCGAATACGGCAGCATCGAATACTCAGCGGTGAGCCAGCCGCCTTCCACCCGCTGGGCACGCATCCAGCGCGGGACATCGTCCTCGACCGTGGCGGAGCAGATGACCCGAGTATCTCCGAATGAGACCAAAACGGACCCGGTGGCATGCGGTGCAACATTGGGAACGAAGGAAATAGGGCGAAGTTGGTCAATCTGGCGTCCGTCCGGGCGATTCATGCGACAGTGAAGTCCTGCTGCCCGTCGTGGGCAAGCGCGGAGAATTTTTCCTGCGAATCCGCAGTTGAAATTCCGCTGCCGGACGCTTTTTTTGTGGTGAGTTTTTTTGCTGGGGTTGGGTAGTCCCCATCTGATGTTATGAATAGTATAAAACGATATTTAGTGGTCCTGGCAGTTGGGATCATGCCATTGCAGGGTCACGATTCCTGGGTGGAAGTGCCTTCGTCAGAGGTAAAAACGGGTCAGCCGGTTTATGCCGATTTGATGTTGGGCAATCACGGGAACAATCACCGCGATTTCAAATTGGCGGGTAAAATCCCACTGGAGCGGTCGACTTTTTCACTGATCGGTCCTTCCGGCACCGTGACCAATCTCAAGCCAGATCTGATTGATCGTGGCCTGGACCCCAAAGGCGGGTATTGGACCGCGAAAATCAATCACTCGGCACCCGGGCTCTATCGGTTGATTCACACCTACGATGCGATCGTCAGCTACGCGCCAAAACGCGCCATCAAATCGGCGAAGACGTATTTTGCATCGGGCCGATCCGATTCAGCCCCTGGAACTGCCACGATCGTCAAACCCGACGGACTTCCGCTGGAGATCATTCCCTTGGATGACCCAACGAGACTTAAGGGCGAAGGCAAGGTTTTGGTGAAAGTGCTTTTCAAAGGTGAACCGCTGAACGACGCGCTCATTTCCTGCATTCCACGTGGTAATCCTTTTGGCGCAGATCTGGATCCAAAGCTCGAGACACGCACGGCTGCCAACGGCGGGGCTGTTTTCGAAATCAGCCAACCCGATGAATACATGATCGCCGTCCATGTCGATGCTCCTGAAGAAACAGGCGAAGGCTATTCTGAAGGGACCGAATATGGCGCTACGCTCACCTTTTGGGTCACCGAATAACTCCAACGATCCGCATTTCGATAAAATCAAAGGAGAGGGCTATGGCTCTCTCCTTTTTTGTATTCGATTTGAGTAAAAATATTAGATTTGACGATTAAATTTAGTTATGCCTAAATTTACGTCAATTCATGTCAAGGACACCTATAACGATCGGAATCAAACTCAGCCATGCGGTGCTTGTGGTGGCTGGCTTATGGGCTTTGATGGGCTGCAAGAGTCAGCCTGAAGTGGCGGATGGCAGGATTCGAGTGGTGACCAGCTTCACCATCATCGCAGATATGGCGCGTGAGGTAGCAGGAGATGCGGCGGTTGTGGAATCCATCACCCGCCCAGGAGCCGAGATTCATGGTTATGACCCGACACCGAAGGATCTGGTGAAAGCGCAACGAGCGGATCTGGTGTTGTGGAATGGCCTTAACCTCGAATTATGGTTCGAGAAATTTTTTCAAAAACTGGATGATGTTCCGAGTGCTGTTCTAACAGATGGCATCGAACCGATGGGGATCGCTGCGGGGCCTTATCGGGGGAAGCCGAATCCCCACGCCTGGATGTCCCCCGGGAATGCGTTGATCTATGTGGAGAACATTCGCAAGGCGTTGGTAAAAGTCGATCCAGTCAATGAGCCCATCTACAACCGGAATGCCGCAGACTATTCAGCCCGCATCGAGGCAATGGATGAGCCGGTGCGAAAAAAGTTGGCGGAAATTCCGGAATCACAGCGATGGCTGGTGACGAGTGAGGGTGCTTTTTCTTATCTCTGTGATCATTACGGACTGCGGCAATTGTATCTTTGGCCGATCAATGCGGATGCTCAAGGAACGCCGCAGCAGGTGCGGCAAGTCATCGATCGGGTGCGGGAAAATCACATCCCGGTGATCTTTTCCGAAAGCACCGTCAGTGACAAACCGGCCAAGCAAGTCGTTGCCGAAACCGGGGCAGCATACGGAGGAGTTCTCTATGTGGATTCTCTAACAGACGAAAGTGGGCCGGCTCCCAGCTATCTCAAGCTTCTTGAAAAGAACGCGGATACGATTGTTCAAGGTTTTTCAACCACCAGCGGAAAGAGTCAATGAGTTCCACCAAGCTTGAAGTCAGCGGTTTATCGGTGGCCTATCCGAATGGTCACCAGGCACTGGATCGAGTTTCGTTTCAGCTTTCCTCCGGGACGATTTGCGCACTGGTCGGCATGAATGGTTGTGGCAAATCGACCCTTTTCAAAAGCATCATGGGATTTGTTAGGCCCAGTGGAGGTAAAGTGGAAATCCATGGGAAGCCCGTCCGGGAATCGCTCAAGCAGCAGCTTGTCGCCTACGTCCCGCAATCGGAGGAAGTGGATTGGCAATTTCCAGTGAGTGTTTGGGATGTCACGATGATGGGACGCTATGGAGCCATGAATTTTTTGCGCATCCCCAGAGCTATCGATAAAAGGAAAGTTGAGGAAAGCCTGCGGCGGGTGAACATGTGGGATTTCAAAGATCGCCAAATTGGTGAGTTAAGCGGTGGCCAAAAGAAGCGGGTATTTCTTGCCCGAGCTTTGGCGCAAGGCGGCCAGGTGATTTTGTTAGATGAACCCTTCACTGGAGTGGACATCAAAACCGAAAAAGAGATCGTCACACTCTTGCGCGAGATCCGCCAGGCAGGGGGGATCGTATTGGTATCCACTCACGATTTGGGGAGCGTGCCGAATTATTGCGATGAAGTGGTGCTTCTGAATCGTTCGGTGATCAGCAGTGGTCCGACTTCCGAGGTGTTCACGGAAGAAAATTTGTCAAAAGCATTTGGTGGCATGCTTCGGCATACCAAGGTGGGGCAAAACTACACGGAATTTGGCAGTCTAACCGCAGCTGGGTGAATGAGTGAACTATATCAACAGCTGCTCATCCCTTTCCAGTATGATTACATGGTAAGGGCGATTCTATCAACCGCGCTGATCGGGAGTGTTTGCGGTTTTCTTTCCGCGTTTGTGACACTCAAGGGTTGGTCTCTGATGGGAGACGCTCTTTCCCATGCGGTGGTGCCTGGTGTTGCGGTTGCTTACATCCTCGGGCTGCCGTTTGCAGTCGGAGCGTTTGTCGCGGGTTTGATGGCCGCAGGTAAGATGGCCTTCGTAAAAGCGAAATCACGAATCCGCGAGGACGCGACCATTGGCATCGTTTTCACCACATTCTTCGCTGCCGGATTGTTGCTGATTTCACTTTACCCGGCACGAGTGGATCTGCGGACCATTTTGCTTGGAAATATCCTCGGTATTTCGAATCCGGATATGATCCAAGTTCTGGCGATCAGCGTGGTGACGCTGTGTGTGCTCGGCTTGAAGTGGCGTGATCTCATGTTGTTTTGCTTCGATGCCAACCAAGCCCGTGCACTTGGATTGCGAACCGGATGGCTTCATGTTTTGCTGCTGTCCTTGTTGGCAGCGACAGCCGTTGCCGCGCTACAGGCGGTTGGCTCCTGCTTGGTGGTGGCGATGCTGGTGACACCGGGGGCGACGGCTTATCTTCTAACAGATCGATTCAGTCGCATGTTAGGCCTGTCTTCACTGCTGGGACTATTGAGCTCGGTGCTTGGGACCTACGCCAGTTACTATCTGAATGGTTCAACAGGCGGGTGCATCGTGTCACTCCAGACATTGCTATTCATCGGCGCATTTTTCTGGAGTCCTAAACATGGCTTTGTCCACGCCCGGCGCATGGTAAAACAGCATCAAATCGAATCATGAGTGGCTGGCTGGATTTTTTGGAATTCGAATTCATGCGGGATGCGATGCTGGTCGGATCCATGGTTGCAGCGATGTGTGCGGCACTATCGTGCTTTCTGGTTTTGAAAGGTTGGTCATTGATGGGAGATGCGATTTCCCATGCGGTGTTGCCGGGGATTGTTTTGGCTTATCTAACAGGTCTGCCTCTCCTGATCGGAGCGTTTGCCGCGGGTTTGTTTTGCTCCAGCAGCATTGGATGGATCAAGCGGCATAGCCGGATCAAGGAAGACACGGTGATGGGTGTGGCCTTCACAGGCATGTTTGCATTCGGGCTGGTATTATTCAGTCGAACGCCCTCGGAGATGCATCTGGATCACATTTTGGTGGGAAATATTTTAGGTATCACCCGATCACAATTTCTCCAAACCCTCAGCCTGGGTGGTGCAATTTTGACAGTGACCCTCATGCTGCGCCGCGATTTATTGCTCGTTTGTTTTGATCCCGGGCAAGCACGAGCCATGGCTTTGGCGGACCGATTTTTGAATTATCTGCTCTTGTCCATGTTATCTCTGGCCATCGTCGTGTCGTTGCAAGCCGTGGGGATTATTTTGGTGGTCGCGATGTTGGTGGCGCCAGGATGCATCGGTCATTTATGGTGCGACCGATTGGATCGGATGTTGATCGTAGCGATCACCTCAGCGGTCCTTTCCACGTGGATCGGCCTTATGGTCAGTTTCCAGATCGATGCTGCCTCAGGGGCCTGCATTGTATTGGTTCAGGCGATGTTCTTCTTTCTCTCACTGCTATTCGCGCCCAAACACGGGATTTTCTTCAGAACCACTTGAATTTTGGTGAAGATAAAAAATCCGCCTCCCCGCCCAGGTGGACGAAGAGGCGGCCATTTGCATTTGAAGAAAGAGATCAGTTCCTACGGCGACGCAAGAGTGGGACAAGGCCCAGAAGTCCAAGAAGGGTAAGGCTTGGTTCCGGAACGGAGACGATCTGGATGCCGTTGAGGGCGGCACGCGGAAGGTCGTCCGAGGTGTTGCCGTGGAAGGTAAGATCGTAACTGCTCGAACCTGTCAGGGTGAAAACGGTGTAATTGCCGACTCCCGTGGCGCCCGCTGAGACTTCGACGAAGCTGCCATCGAAGTTCCCCGGATCATCGGTGATGCTGGTGGTGACGCCTCCCATGGTGAAGGTGCCGGTGCGGCTGTTGGTGCCGTTATCGCCATCCGAATAGAGGTAGATGTTATAGGTTTCTGTCGGCGACAATCCGCTGATGGTTACGGTCCGGGAATCACCGAAGTTATCGAGATAGCCATTATACATCACATTGTCCCCGGTGGCCGTGCCGGTGGAGATATAATATGGACCGATGCTGAGCCAGCTGATGGTGACGCTGGTTGCAGAGCCTGCAGAATCCATGAGGAAACCGCTGGAGTAGTTGATATCGGATTCTACATCCGGGCGCACGTTGTTCCAGTTAGCAGCCGACACAACGCCAGCAGCTTCATCGGAAAACAAGGTGCCGTCGGCACCGCCGTAGCCGACAAAGTTGATACTGATGGTGGATGCATGGGCGGAGGCGGCCAAGCCAACCAGCGCGCCAAGAAGCAAGGAGGAGCGAAGCATGGTAGTTTTGAGGTGATGGGGTTCATTTATGACAAATACCGGAACGGGCATTCGTCATGGTGAAGTGGCGGCATTTTCCAGGACCTGACGCAAAAATTGCAAAATCAGGAAATCCCCGGTGCCACCACCCCATCAGCTTCTCAAAACTTATCGTTTCTTCCGCAGAAACGGTGGGAGATCAAGGTCCTCACCATCGACTACGTTTGGCGATTGACCTTCAAATCGACCACGTGGCGCGGATTCGAACGATAGCTCGCTTTGGTTACCGGGTGGTTTGCCACCAAGTTTGAGCTTGGGTTGTTCGACGGATGGGATCGCCTCGCGTGGCCGCTCTGGTTGGCTGGACGCCGGTTTTTGCTCAGGCAGCTCGTCAGTCACCGGCTTGCCCCAGAGCTTTTTAGCGGGTGCTTTGGCGGGAGCCGGATTGTCAAAGAAGGTGAATGCGTCCATTTCGTCCTCACTTTTGCCCTTGGTATTCCGCGGAGCGTATGTGGTTTCGGCGAAAGGTGGCTCATCATCCTCTTCTGGATCTGCGATGAATGGAGCGGGTTGTTCAGGTTTCGGCTCGGGTTCAGGTTCCGGGGCCACTTGCACCGGTGGTTCCTCTTTTGGAGCTGCTTGTGGGATGAATTTTGGCTCCGGTTCCGGCTCTGGCTCGGGTTCCGGCTGGATTTCAGGCTCCGGCTCCGGTTCTGGCTCGTATCGGGTCAACGGAACGACTTTAGCCAATGGTTCAGGCTCCGGCTCTGGTTCGGGTTCTTCCTCAAATTCTTCAGGTTCCGGCTCCGGATCGGAGTAGGAAGTGAATCCGTCACTAGGATCCAGCAATGGATTTTCGCGAGATGCTTTGCTCAGTGAATCGCGCGGCGCAGCGGCCAAATGATCTTCCGGTAACGCACTGATCAGGGTGATGGAAAGGGAATCCGCCATTGCAGGATCAACCGCAGCGCCGAATAAAACGTGGGCTTTTTCCGGCACAAACTTCTGCAGTCCCTGCATCAGCAACTCGATTTCATACAGGGTGAGATCCTCGCCGCCGGAAAGGTGGACGAGCACCGTTTGCGCATCCTTGAGCAGCGCGCCCTGATCGAGCAGCGGGCTGGCGAGTGCGTTGCGCAGTGCTCGCGCGGCGCGATCCTTGCCTTTGGCCAAGCCTGAGCCGAATAGGCAACGGGACCGGTTGGTGCGCAGCGCGCTCATCAGATCGTCCAAGCCGACGTTGATCAATCCGGGGCGAATGACCAAGCGGATCACGGCTTTGATCGACTCGCAAATCATGTGGTCCGCTGCGGAAAACGCTTCGTGAATGCCTTGTTTGGCGAGCACGAGTTCACCCATGCGGTTGTTATCGAAAGTGACCAGCGCATTGGAAAGCACCGCCAGTTCATTCAGAGCGGTATCGGCTTGTTCACGGCGGCGACGGCCCTCGAAAGCAAACGGCATGGTGGCAAACACCACGACAAACGCTCCTTCTTCTCGAGCGATGCGGGTGATGATGGGAGCCGCGCCGGAACCGGTTCCACCGCCGAGGCCGACGCACAGGAAAACGATTCGGCGGCCTTTGAGGGAGGAGCGGATTTCGTCCTCCGCTTCGAGAATCGCCTGCTGGCCGAGTTCCGGGTCACCGCCCGCGCCAAGGCCTTTGGTCAAATTCCGGCCGAGCTGGATTTTCTGTCCGCCCACAAAAGCGGATAGGGCGCGGATGTCCGTGTTGGTGGCAAGCAATTCAGCGCCTTCCAGACCGTCGAGTGCGACGCGTTCCAGCATGTTCGCCCCCGCACCGCCAAGGCCGATGATTTTGACGGATGAAGTAGGGATCGTTTGTTGAGGGTCTCGGGTGTAAGAAATCATGGGTGGTGGGAAATGAAAATTGAACATCGACCGTCCAGGATCGAACGACGAAGTGGATGGTGGTTAATGAGGGCCCTTTTCCGCAAGCGATTCGACGGATTGAGCCTCCAAATGACGAGATGGTGGTGCAGTGCCCGAATGAAGGATTTGGTTGGCTGCATGACGTTGGGCATGGTCCTGATTCAACGAGCGGGCAAGTGTAATGACACGGGTAGCGAAGTCGAGCAACCGTTCTTCCAGATCATGTTGGCTCCGTAGCTTTGCTCCCAGATGGATGATGTTGTTGGGGGTTTGATGGTTTGTTGCTCCTACCTATTTCCCAAACCAAAACAGTCGGCTGATTTTTTTGATGATTCCGGGCGGTGTGGCGCGCTCGGTCTCGAGGATTTGCGCGTAACGGATGAGGCCGATCGCTGTCGCGTATTTCGGATCCTTGAAGCTATTGCGATTGCCGCTGATTTCCGGGGTCTCCGGGCGATAGATATCGCGTTTGAAAACATCGAATGCGAGCTCGCTGAAGCCGCGCATGAGCGAAGTGCCGCCGGTGAGAAACACACCGGAGCCGATCGCTTCGACGCCGCCTTCCGGTAGCCGGTGGTAAACGAGCTTCAGGGTTTCCTCCAAACGTTGGCGGATGACTTCGTTCAAGATGGACCTTCGAACTTCCACTTCGGCAAATCCTCGATCGTCGATCAGTTTGGCCGTGCCCAAAGATCTGGCGGGGTCGGCAGAGGCGTCGCCTTCCAGGATTTTCAGCTTCTCGGCTTTGGAAAATGGCAAACCGGTGACGAGGTGAATGTCATTGGTGACGTGATCCCCGCCGACGGGAATGCAGCCGGATGCGGCGATCGAACCATCGAGGTAGAGCGCGTAGTCAGTGGTGCCGCCGCCGATGTCGATGACCAATGCGCCACGGTCGCGGTGCTCGCGATCCAGCGCAAGCTGGGCGGTGGCGATGGGAGAGAAGACGACATCGTCGACTTCGAGCGGCATTTCCCGAACCAGTTTGATGCTGTTTTGAATGCGCGTGCCGATGCCGTGAACGATGTGGAAATCCGACTCCACGGTTTTGCCGAAAAGCCCGACCGGACTGGTGTGGTGTTCCAATCCGTCCAACCGGTAATTGCGGATGATGTTGTGAATGTAAACGTGGTCCGGCGGGATGTGGACATCGCGCGCGATTTCCGACGCTTCCTTGACATGCTCCGGGGCGACGGTGGGCTCGCCTTCCGGCAAGCGAAAGGTGCCGCGATTGTTGACGCCTTGAATGTGGGAGCCGGTGATGGCGAGAAAAACGGAACCGATTTCGACGTCGCTGGCGTCTTCCGCTTTGACCAGGGCATCCTTCAGGCAAGCCCGAGCCTGTGGGAAATCGTAGATTTCGCCCTTGCGAACGCCGGCGGTTTTGGTGACGCCGATGCCGAGAATTTTCACTGCGGTATCAGGCTTGACCTCGCCGACAACCAAGCAGGTTTTGCTGGTCCCGATTTCAAGACCGACGTGAATTTTGGTGCGACGTGGCATGGGTGGAAGGTGCGGGGATCAGCGGTTGAGGAGGGCTTCCAAGTCGCGGCTGCGGCGATCTTGGCGGATTTCTCCGGCAGTAGGTTCTGGGACGGGAATGGCGCGTGGCACCGTTTCGTCACGCACAGTGATTGGCACGTTTTCGCGCGGAATCAAATTGATCGTGGCAATGGAGTAACCCTGGCGATGCGCGTGGTCCAAAGCGGCACGCAGATTGGCGATCTGGCGTTGATGATCACCCAGGCTGAAAGTCGCAGCGGTGCCACCACGGGTGACGAGCAACAGCGACCATTCGTTGGACTGGCTGATCGATTCGATCCAGTGAATGGCTTGCGGGTCCTCAGCACAGGCCGCGTCCAGCAGACGGAAGCAATGCGTGAGTTGTGACTGGGTGATCTTGCCGCCGGCAATCAGCGGATGCTCTGGCGAAACGGGAATCAGGACCACCGGTAACTGTTCGGCTTCATCAAATTGGTGCTCCGCGCAGGGGAAGATCGATCCATGTTGATCGACCAGCAGTGCGCCGGGTTTGCGTTCAATGACCTCATGGCTGTTTTGATCAACCACCCATGCCCGTGGTTCGCGGGCCTTCACGCGCACGACGAGTGTGTTCGGTAAATGCCTTTCCGCGGTGGCGGAAGAAATGGACGGAAGTTTTTCCAGGCTCTCGGCGATCTGTTTGACATCCAACGAAAACAGATTGGCTTGGAGATCGATTCCCGCCGTGCGGACAAGCCCCATTTCATCGACCGCCGGATTCGGGTTGAGATCGATGACTTGCAGCGTGAAATCCGGATTCTGATAGAACGCCCGCTGGATACCGCGCCAGACGCCCCAGCCTGCGGCGGTGAGCACGGCAAACACACAAGCGATTTTGAACAGGCCGCCTAGAAATCCCACAAATTGCAGCCAGGCGATGCGCGGAGACATGACGCGCACTTCGAGCACGTTCGAACGCGGACGTTTGCGGAGTCGGGTGGTCTTTCTCATGGCATCGGTTGGCGGCCACAGCCGCGCGGTTCAGGATCGGAGTTGAAGGGAAATTTCAGCGATAGTCTGGCAAAGTGCGGGAAAGGGAATGCCGCCCGCCGCAGCGGACTTCGGCAGCAGGCTGGTCGCGGTCATGCCCGGGATGGTGTTGGCTTCCAGCACCCATGGTCGGTTTTCGGAGTCTAACAAGACGTCGACACGCGAATAGGCCTCAATGCTCAACGAGCGATGGGCCGCCAACGCCGCTTCTTGTACGGCGAGCGTCGTAGCTTCATCGAGATCCGCCGGGCAGTAATAATCGCTGCCCGCCGCGCCGCTGAGCCAGGGGTATTTGTTCGCCATGTCATAGCTGCCGCCACCTTTCGGCGCGATGTGGACGATGGGCATGGCCTGATCGTTGACGATGCCGACGGTCAGTTCCTTGCCTTCGATGAAATTCTCGATCAGCACTTCGTCGTAAACCTCCGCCGCTTTCAGCAAGGCACCGGGCACCTCCGCTTGATCGCGGACAATCTGCACGCCGACGCTCGATCCTTCACGCGGGGGCTTGATGACCAGCGGTGCCTTGATCGTCAGTTCAGGCAGCAAGCCCGGAGAAAGCTTGATCGTTTCAGACCTTGGAGTCGGAACACCGGCAGCGAGGAATTTTTCCTTGGCCAGATTTTTGTCGAAGGCAATCCGGCTGCTTTCCGCGCCCGCGCCCGTGTAGGCGATGCCGTGGCTGTCGAGCAATGCCTGCAACTGCCCGTCCTCGCCGAAGGTTCCGTGAATTAGATTGTAAACCAGTTCGGTTCCTTCCGGTAGTTGCTCAACCGTGAAATCCGTGACTTCGAGGCCCTCGGCTTGGCAACCGAGATCCTGCAGCGCCTTCAGGACCGCCTTGCCGGAGGCGATCGACACTTCGCGTTCGGCCCCGGGGCCGCCCATCAGCACAACGATTTTCTTTTGTTTGAACATGACCGTGGACTGTTAACGGATTTAAAAAGTGGGTTCTTCCTCGCCGAGGATCTTTACCTCGGTTTCCAGATCGACATAACGCTGCTCCTTGGCCTGCGCTTTGATCGAATCGATCAATTCCAGCACCTCGGTTGCGGTCGCGCCGCCTTGGTTGATGATGAAATTGCCGTGAGTTTCCGAAACCGCAGCGTTGCCGTGGGTGGTGCCTTTGAGACCCATTGAGTCGACCAAGCGACCGGCGGCGATGTATTCCGGGTTTTTGAAAATGCAGCCAGCGGAGGCAGCGATCGGTTGGGAGTTTTTGCGTTTTTCACGCGAATCCTCCCAGCGCTTCTTGATGTTTTCCGGCTTGTCCGCTTTGCCTTTGAAAACCGCCTGAAGGGCGAAATTCCGCCGCAGCTCGGCGACGTTGCGGTATTTGGCGACGATCTCTTCGCGTTCGCGAGTCCGGATCACACCATCTTCATCGAGGAAGGTGACACGCACGACTTGATCGAACGTTTCCACACCCATCGCCCCGGCATTCATGCGCAGTGCGCCGCCGACGTTTCCGGGAATGCCTTCCATCCATTCAAAACCGCCGATCCCATGGCCGCCGGCAACGCTGGCCAGTTTTTTTAACCGCACGCCAGCACCTGCAGTGACCATGCCTTTGCCATCGATCGTGACTTCGGAAAAAGCGCCGCCAGTCGGGTGGATGACCGCACCGCGGATGCCGCCATCGCGCACCAGCAGGTTCGATCCGCGACCGACC
Source organism: Luteolibacter pohnpeiensis (assembly GCF_016595435.1). Classification (GTDB taxonomy): domain Bacteria; phylum Verrucomicrobiota; class Verrucomicrobiia; order Verrucomicrobiales; family Akkermansiaceae; genus Luteolibacter; species Luteolibacter pohnpeiensis. The sequence continues at coordinate 11,814 of NZ_JAENIJ010000018.1, read as the reverse complement.
ACCCGCACCGGAATGCCACGGCCACGGCAGTAATCGACGAGGAAGGCGAAGCCGTAAAAACTGTGCGGCTCGATCCAATATTGCGCCGGGCCACCGACGAGCATCGTCGTGTGCTTTTTCATCGGCTCGTAAAGTCGGCCTTCGATTTCGCCCTCGGGCATGAGGGCTTCCATTTCTTCGAGAATCTTCAGATCGCCCGCGATGCGGTGGCCGGCCTCATGCACGTTGCCAGCGCCCAGCGTGATCAGGAGATCGCCGGTTTCCAAAGCATTGCCTACGGTGTGGTGGGCGGTGGCCAGATCCGGCACGGAAACCACGCGGATGTCGCCATTTCGTTCAACCGCATCGACCAAAGTCTGGCCGCTGATCCCAGGAATTGGCGCTTCAGAAGCCGGGTAAACATCGGTGATGAAAACCAGATCGGCTTCCTGCAGCACCTTGCCGAAGTCCTCCGCCAGCGCCTGGGTCCGGGTGTATCGGTGCGGCTGAAACAACACCACCACGCGGCTTGGTTTCAATGAGCGAGCCGTTTGCAGGGTCGCTGCGATCTCGGTCGGGTGATGGCCGTAGTCGTCGACAATGCGATATTTCGGCGAAAGGTATTTCGTTTCGAAACGGCGCTTTGCCCCGGCGAAGGTGGCCAGCGCGCGTGCGATCAAGGTGAATTCCGCGCCGCAGCAATCGGCGATCGCGATCGCTGCCAGTGCATTTAGAATGTTGTGATTTCCGGGAATGCCGAGTTCGACATCACCCAGCGGCTCGCCGTTTTTCATCACGGTGAAAGCGGACGATCCTTTCAATTCACGGATGTCACTGGCGGTGTAATCCGCGTCGTCCCAGCCGTAGGAAATGGCGTTTTCGCGGCCTTCGCAAATCTCACCGGCGACGGGATCTTCGGCGCAATAAACGATTTTACCCGTCGTTTGATCGGCCAGTTTGGTGAAGACTTCCTTGATGTGATCGATGTCGCGATAGAAATCCAGGTGCTCGGCCTCGATGTTGAGGATCACCGCGTGTTCCGGGTGGTAGAGCGCAAGCGTGCCGTCGCTTTCGTCGCCTTCCGCGACCATGTGGACGCCTTCTTCCGACCATTTCGCGTTCGATCCCAAAATCGGGATTTCCGCGCCGACGTAGTGGCATGGCTTTTGGTCCGCCTCGCGCAGCAAGTGCGAGGTCATGGCCGAGGTGGTCGTCTTGCCGTGGGTGCCGGAAATGACGATGCCTTTTTTGGTGTGGAGGATCGCCGCCAGGCATTCCGCGCGGCAAATCAGCGGGATCTTCGCTTTTTTCGCTGCGGCAAACGCGGGGTTGTCCGGCTTGATGGCGGACGAATAAACGACCAGCTCCGCGCCTTTCACCCCGGCGGCGGATGGAGGGGAAGAAAATACCAGGCCAAGGCCCTGCATGCGATCGGTTTCCGCCGTGGTGACTTTGTCCGAGCCGCTGACGTGGTGCCCCATTCCCATCAATAACAGGGCGAGGCCGCTCATGCCTGAACCGGCAACGCCAATGAGGTGAATGTTGAGCGGTGTTTTGCGGTCGGTGAGTCGTTGGGAGAGATCGGTCATTAGGGGGCGAGGGTAGCTTCGATGGCGGCGCAGACCCGATCGGCGGCGTCCGGAACGGCGAGTGCGCGCGCGGCTTGTGCCATGCGCTCGCGCGTTTGCAAGTCGTTCAGGATGGAAGAGGTCAAACTGACGAGTTTTTCCGGCGTCAGATCGCGTTGCTGGATCAACTCGGCCGCGCCGGCGTTGGCGAAAACCTCGGCATTGCGCGTCTGATGATCATCCGCGGCAAACGGATAGGGCACGAGAATCGATGGAATTCCGGCGAGCGAAATCTCGGTCAAACTGGATGCGCCGGAACGGGCGACGACCAGATCGGCCAGCGCGTAGGCAGACGGCATCTGATCGCAAAACCCGAGCACCTTGCAATTCGGGCGGCTGGCGGAAATTTCCGCGACGCGTGGGTAGTCTTTGGCTCCGGCGATGTGCAGGACCTGAATCTCCTCGGGAAGTTTCGCCGCCGCTTCCGCGCAAAGTTCGTTGAGCCGTTGGGCGCCCTGGCTGCCGCCGGTGACGAGGATGGTGCGCTTCGCGGGATCGAGCCCGAACCGTTCCGCCGCTTCCTCGCGGCTCGGCAGGTTGTGAATTTCCGGCCGCACCGGCGTTCCGGTCAGCACGGTTTCGCGATCCGGGAAAAACGCCTTCGCCGGTTCCATGCCAATGAACACCTGGGTGCAAAATCGGCTGGTGAGCACATTCGAGCGACCCGGGCGGGCGTTGGAATCGTGGATGAAAGTTTTCAGCCCGAGCTTCGATCCGGCGTAAACCGGCGGCAGCGAGGTGAAGCCGCCCATGCCCAGCACGGCGTCGGCGCCGAAGCTGCGGATCAGTTTTTTCGAGTGATTCGCCGCGTGCCAGAGTTTCCAGAGGAAGGGCAGCATGCGCGGAGAAAGCGTCGGCGGTTTGGCGACTGCCTGGACGCGCTCGAATTTCAAGTGCGTGTATTTCGCCGAGGCTTCCGAATCGACCTTCTTCTCGGAAATGAGCAACAGGGCATCGTGGCCGCGTGCGCGAAGGCATTCGGCGACAGCGATTCCCGGGAACAAATGGCCGCCGGTGCCTCCACAGGCGATGAGAATTTTGAGTGGTTTGTTGGCGGATTTTGACACGGTAACGCTTGGATTCTGGTCGAGGCGGCGGTTCAAGACGGAGCTGCAACGCTACCGTCGCGCCTTGACCAAAAATCTAAAGCATTTCTTAAATATCAAGCAATGCCCAAAAACGGCAGATCTTAGGAAATTTGCCGAAACTCAAGGGCGTTTTGCAATCTGCTTACGGAACAACGGCACCAATTCCGCGTTCATCCAGGCAAATGCAGCCTCGATGCCGCCGGACTGGTAAAGCTTTCCAATCGACGCCTCGACCCGGGTCGGGTTGCCGAAGGCGCTGAGAAATTCATTGGAGGTGAGGCGGGTGAACCACTCACCATCCATGGTTTTGCGTTCACGCAGCACGAATTCCCGCGCGAATAGCGCGAGAACGGCGTCGCCTATCCAGGCGTTTTCGCGATCGATGCGGAGTTCTTCGTCTTTGCGGCTCACGCGGTGAGAATGCACCTCACGGAATCGGGAGCGAGATTTTTTGCATCCTTTCGCGCTGGATTTGATCGCGCAGCCGCTGTTCGGAGTCCGCATCCCAATATCCGGGCTGCAATTCGAGAAAGACCGTGGTGTAGGGAAGGGCGGTCGGCGTGCGAATCACGAGCACATTGTAGCTGCGGCTCGCATCCTCCAAAAGGGTCATGAGCGATTGCTGTTCGAGCTCGGTCACCTCGTGGCCGTGGAGTGATCCTTCGATTTTCTGGCGGTATTCATCGATGCCCGGAGCGAAGTCGTTTTCCACAGAGCGCAGCTCTCTTGTTAGATATACTTTCGGACTCACCGCCTGGGTTTGCTCCAGGGTGTTCATCACATAGTCGACGACTTCAGGAATTTCAGCGGAAGCCGTCATCTGGCGGACGCCTTGGCGACTTTGCGCGGGGAACGATGCTTCGGAAATGACGATCCAATTGCGATAGCCGAGCTTTGAGGTCTGGTTGACGATGGCGGATTTCCAAGCCTCGTTGGAATGGAAATAATTCCCACATCCAAGAGAGAGAAACGCGAGCAGAAACGTCAGAAGCCACTGGCAAACGATCATTCACGCGGAGTTAAACCCGTCCTTGGTGGACTGTCAATGTGAGGCCTTGTTTCAACCTCGACTCTTACGGTGAAATTCATGATTTGAAGGCCATTGGCTCCTGAATGAAGTGCCATGATTCGCCGCGATGATCGGATGATCCCCTAACTGCGGTGACCCCGAGTCGGTTATCCCTAACAGCGGTGCGGCTGATTTCAAAATAACCGAACATCAGCACGATTTCACATCGACCCATTGCCCGGTTTTGGCGGATTCGAGCACGGCATCGCAAACATATTGAGTGCCGAGCGCGTGGCGGAAATCCGGGAAACGTTTCTCGCTGGATGGATCGTCGAGCGATTTGAAAAACTCGGCGAGTCCGTGAACGAAGGAGTGTTCGTATCCCAGTGAAAGCCCGGGCACCCACCAGTTTCCGGAGTAGGGATGGTCGCCATCGGTTGCGTGAATTTTGGTCCAGCCTCGCCGATCGCCGGGCACGCCGTGATCGAAATACGAGAGGTAGTTCAAATCGTGCAGATCCCAGGAAAGCGACTTTTCTTCGCCGTTGATCTCAAACGTGTAGAGCGCCTTGTGGCCGCGAGCGTAGCGGGTCGATTCGAAAACCGCGAGCGATCCATTGGCGAATCGCGCCATGAAGGTGCAGGCATCGTCGATCGTTACCGGCATCTTTTCACCGGTCGCAGTGTGAATGCGTTCCTTGATGAAAGTCTCGGTCATGGCCGAAACGGAAACGATTTCGCCGTTGATCCAGCGTGCGGTGTCGATGCAATGCGCGAGCAGATCGCCCGTGACGCCCGACCCCGCGGCAGCGGCGTCCAAGCGCCAAAGCGCGGCTCCGCCTTGTGGCAAATCCGAGGAAATCGTCCAGTCCTGCAGGAAATTCGCGCGGTAGTGAAACACCCGGCCAAGCTCGCCAGCGGCGACGATGTTCTTCGCCAAAGTCACGGCGGGGAGAAATCGGTAGTTATACCAAACCAGATTCGGCAATCCGGATTCCTCGACCGCTTTGACCATCTCCTCGCCTTGGGCGCCGTTGAGCGCGAGTGGCTTTTCACAGAGAATCATCTTGCCGTGCTTGATGCATTCGAGCGCGATTTCTGCGTGCGAGTCGTTCGGGGTGCAAATGTCGATCGCATCGATGTCGTCGCGTTTCACCAATTCGCGCCAGTCGGTTTCATAGGACGCGTAGCCCCATTTTTCGGCGAAGGCTGCGACCTGTTCCCGATTCCGACCGCAAACGGCTTGCCGGACGGGCACGTGTTCGGTGTCGAAAAAATGGGAAAGCTGGGAATAGGCGTTCGAATGGGTGCGGCCCATGAAGCCATAGCCGATGAGGCCGATGCGAATAGTTTTTTTGGACATGAAAGTGAGATTGGGTTTTCGAGAATGAAAGGAAGCGTGGGAGTTCGCCAGGTTCCTTGGCTCAGGCTTCGTCGACCTTGATCATGGTGGCGAGAATCGTTTTCCAGGTTTCCGCCGACTCGAGGGTTTCGTTCGGAAACATGCAACCGTCCCAGCAGATGTGCTTGATGCCGCGCTTGTCGGCGTCCTTGAGCCAATAGCTCGATGCTTTGGCGATTTCGAGTTTTCCATTCGGATCGTCCGCCGGGCAATGACGGCCGGTCTTATCGTGGGAGCCGGTTCCGTGAACGCTGCCGTCGTTTTGGGCGACGTGAAAATCGAGGGTCCACGGGCGCAAGGCGTCGGTAAGAATTTTGTAAGCTGGCCAGAATTCCTCGCTGCCATAGCCGGGTTGAAGCAAGGCCGCTTCGGGCGCGTTGTAGCCCATCAGGTAGAGGTAAGTGTGGGCAAGATCGGCCTGAAAACCAACGACCTTTGGCATCGCGGTGGCTTCCAGCGTATCGAGCATGGCCTTCCAGGAATGCATGCCGCCCCAGCAGATTTCGCCTTCGGCGGCGAGCCGTTCGCCAGCTTGCTCCGCGATTTTTCCGGCTTCGCGCCAGGTTTCGGCGATCTTCTTGGTGTTGCCGACCGGGTCTTGGGCCCAATCGCTGACCCCGCCTGCGGAATCGATTCGAATGACCCCGTATTCGCGGACACCGTGTTCATTGAGAATCTTGGCAATGCGGCAGGCCTTCTCAATCGCGAGGACAAATTTCTTGCGATCGTCGGCCGATCCAAAAGCGCTGGCTCCGACGGTGCCTGGCCAGACCGGGGCAACGAGCGAGCCAACCTTCAATCCCGCAGCCGCGATTTTGTCGGCCAATGCGCGGATTTCCGAATCCGAGGCATCGGGATCAAGGTGTGGGTGAAACAGGAAAAGATCGATGCCGTCAAATTCCCGTCCGTCGACATCGGCGGAGGTGGTGAGCTCGATCATACGATCGAGGGAAATCGGTGGATGGTCGGTGCCGGGTTCTTTGCCGACCAAGCCAGGCCACATGGCGTTGTGAAGTTTCATCGGAGACGTGGTTGGGTTTGTGTTTCCAGTTTTCAGGACTGGTGCTTGTAAGCACCCATGGCAGGGGCGTTGGGATTCACTTCGGGGCCGAAGTAGCGCAGTGCGACCAGGGGCTCGGTGGCGGAGGTGTTTTTGAAAGTGACACCTTCTCTGGCAGCGGACTCGGTGGCGAAAAATTCGTCCTGCGACAGCTCGTTGAAACGGAGCAGCTTGGGGCAATTGAGCGGCAGTTTGTTGGCAAATCCTTCGCCCTGGACGACGATCAAGGAATAAGCGCCATTGTCCTTGATGGTGACGGTTGCGCCCGGCTCGACGGTGAGCTCTTTGGCGGTGAAATACTGGAAGCCATCGACTTTGCCGTAAACGATCCACTTGTCGTGGTAACCTTCGCCTTTCTCGGAAGTGACCGGCTCCAGGTAGTGGTTGTCTTTGAAATTCGGATCGGTGTTTTTCTCCCAATCCAGCTGGTCGACGATGAAATCGATGTCGTGGTGCTTGTCCTTGGGCATGTCTTTCACCAGCAGCGACCACGGAACCTCGCGGCCTTCGACCAGGTTTTGATACATTCCGAAAACATCGGATCCCCATTGCGGCTCGTAGGTGCAGAGCGAGCCGGGCGCGTGGAGGATGCAGGGATCGATCAACCAACCGGTGCCGATTTTCAGGCGGTAGGCTTTGGAAAGATCGAGGATGCCGTTTTCACCTTTTTGCCAGTTTTCGATGCAGCGGCGGACTTGGTCGCGCGTCGTTCCGGGCTCGAAGCCCATGAAGGTGTAGGGGAAATTGTTGCCGACGTTGTTGTGTTGCGGCGGGAAATAGTAGGACTCCGGTTTGCCTTCCTGGCCGACCAGCGCGGCCTGCTCCGCGCTTTGATGCATGTGGTGCGGAATCGGCCCCATGTTATCGAAAAATTTCGAGTAAACCGGCCACTTGGAGTATTTGTCCCACAAGGCTTTGCCGATAATCCCGGCACCGGATTCGGCGATCGCGTCGCGCAGGGTGAAGCGCTCTTTCCCGACCACGACGTAGGAAAGTCCCTCATCCGCCGCACGACCTTCGTTGGCGGTTTCCGTGGTGGAGCCGAACCAACGTTCGTCGATGCCGCCGCGGCTCAGACCGTAGGCGTAGGTGTCGTCCGGGTGCAGCTTGATGCGAAGTCCGGGCTGCAGAAATGAGCGCGGCACCCAGGTTGGAGAAAGTCGCAACAAACCGCCGGTGTCTTCAAGGTGACCGTCGATCAAAGCCTTCAAATTCGAGGTGGTTGTTGACAGGTCCTCAGTGGTGCGGGGATGGGTCATGGGTTTGATAATGTGGGAAAAAGTGGGTTTTTTCGTTGGAATGCCTATTTGAGCGCAAGAATTTCCCGACGCAAGCCGGTAGTTCAACTTTCTCGATTTGAACGGGCGGATCGCTCAAATCACGTAACGCCAATCGATTGACTCGATGACTTCGCAACCGGTCTCGCCGACGATGCGAATTTGCCGATCACCGGCGGGGACAATACGGGTGACGCGCCCGAAGTTTTCAGGAATCGCCGCGACCGCCTGGATCAGCCGCAGGTTCACCCTGTCGCCCGTGAAGTGGCGACTGGTCGGAATGCGATCTTTGGCTAACAAATCCTGCCGCGAAATGGCCGGGCCATCGCAGAAATGCGAGCACACTTCCTCGACGCCGAGCTTGCCGACGTGGCGACCGTTCCAAGGCGCGGCGGATCGACCGCCATTCGAAAGCCAGAGCAAAGTCGATGGAAAATCGGCCGGGTTTTTGAGGCAAAGCCAGACGTAACCTTCGAGCGAAACCGCCGACCAAGCGAACGGTTGCTCCGGAGTGGAAGGCTCGTTCACCATCATGACGAGATCGTCATTTCCTGCGCGAGCCGGGAAGCGGGTAAGATCGGTTTCGCCACCGGATTCGAGCGGAACGCATGACAAATCGGCGAAGTGCGTTCCCGGTTTGAGCGCCTGGCTCGCGCCATCGGCTGGATCCGAGAAAAATCCGGGATACACCGAGGCCCAGCGAAACGGACTGACGGAAATGCGCCCGTTTTTCTCCGATGAAAGATCGAGAATCGGATGACTGCCGTAGTTGAAATCACCGACCAACCCATCGATTTGGTGTTCCAGATAAATCGCGGTTTGGCCGGGTTTCAGCTCGATCGTTTTGGTCACCCGGGCGCCGACATCGGTGGCTTGGATTTCCAGGGTCAGTGAATGATCGGATCGGCCAATTTCCTGCCAATCTCCATTCGCGGTTTCACCATGAGGTGGGCCGTTTTCCTGCGGACCAAAAGGTAAACAGAGGAAGTCGCCGCGCAGGCTTTTCAGTAAAACCGGTAGCTCGGGATCAACTTCACCGGGTTGCCACGGCGCGAGCGCATAGGGCGAAACCTGATGGCCTCCCAATCGGAATTCGACCGGAGCGAGGTGGCCGCCTGCGCGCGCGATGGCGAGCCGAACCCGATCTGATTCCAGCTGATACGATGCTGCGCCGTGGATGCTTTTCATCGGTCAATCACTTGAAAATTCCCCGCATGACGAGGTTGTTAAGCCGATGAGTGGTGTCGGTGAGAGCGTCGATGGTGGTCTGCGTGTAACTGCGCCCGTCCGTGGTATCGATCGCGTGGTTGGGATCGCGCTGTCGCAAGGGTTCGAGCATGGGGTCCTGATGGTGAAGGATTTCCACGAACACGTATTCCAGTTTTCCGGTTTTGGCGGCGGCGGTGAGAAGTGCGCCGATCCAGCCGTCATCGGTCGAGAAACATCCACGGGTGGATTTGGCTGAACAGTGGAAAACCCCCAGCTCGTCGGCTGCGGCAATTTCTGCAATTAGCTGTTCATTTTCCGGAATGCTCAGGTCGGAGTCGCCACAGTGGGCGGCATCCACAAGCACCTTGAAGAAGGTTTTTCCCAGTGCCTGATTCGCAGCGGCGACCACGTCCCAACAGCGTCTGGCATCGGTGAAAGTCGTAAACTCACCCGGGCACAGAAACTCAAGATGCCAATGGCGGATGCTTGAGTTGGCGAGGCCCGCTTCTTCGTAAGCGCGGGTGTGGACGCGGACGCATTGGGCGACGGCAGCCTCGTAGGCTTCACCCTCCAAGCGCGGCCGACCATTCAGCCATTCCTCGATCGATGTCGACGAAACGTGCTTGATGCCGCGAGCGAGTGGACTTTTCAAAAGCGTCACCAGTTGCCCCACCACGGCGTCTTCGTCTGCAGGGTCCATCGGATTCGCACCGCCGACCATGAGGATCAGCTGCACCTCCAACCCGAGCGCGCGGAGCCCGGCCATCAATTCTTCCGAATCTCCGGGATCGGTGGCGGCAAAAACCGGGATCTGCACACAACTGGGGCGGACCGGGGATTGCTCGCAAAATCGCTCCATTTCCGCGACCGTGAGTATGACTCCCTCATCGTTGCGCGGCAGCTTTCCGTCCGATCCAGGAGCAAGTCCTTCGAAGAATTTGATGTGGGTCGGGATGATCCCGACTTTGACGGGCGCTTTGAGTGCCAATGACATTCGAGAGTCCTAGCCTCGCAAATGCCGGACGGAAATCGATTTTTGATCAAATCGTCAGATTCGTCGATTCGATCGCTTCGCAAGTGATTTTCAGCCAGTTGTCGCTATCGAACCTGGATGAAATCGCGCGGGCCTGGTTGCGATAAGACGGGTCGTCGAGGAGCTGATGAAGTTTTTCCGCGATGGCGTGGCGTTTGAATTTCGACGGCACCAAGCCGAGCCCGACGCCAAGTTCGCGGACTCTCGACAGGGTATCGAATTGATCGTGAGCAAGCGGTTGCACCAATTGAGGAATTCCCGCGCGAAGGGCCTGGGCGCAGGTGCCGATGCCGCCGTGATAGACGAGAGCCGCCGCTCGGGGGAGGACTTCACTGAACGGAACGTAAGGAATATGGATGACTCCAGGTGGCAGGTTCTCAGGAATCGAATCGGAGTAAGGGCTGATGAAAACCCCGCGTCGTCCGGTCAATCGGAGCGCTTCGGCTGCTTCTGCAAAGAACTCGGCGGCCTGCGAATTGGCGCTGCCGGGGGTGAAAATCACCGGCGGTTCACCGGCATCGAGAAACTCTGTCAGCGCGGGCGGGATAGGTTTGCTGCCTTTTCCATCGAACATCGGGAAACCGGTTTGCACCAATTGCTTCGGCCAATCCGGTTGGGCGGGCGCGAACCAATCGGGGAAAAGTGCGATCACCCGATCGGGCGAATGCCACCAGTCGGCGAGAACATTTTTAGCCGGAGCGAGCCCGTGGTTTTTTCGAAATCGATTGAGTTCCGGAGTGATCTGGCGGTCGACAACTTTGCCAGCGAGCCACCATTGGAGGCGCTTCAGAAATACCGGCGCGGCATTTCCGAAGGGCATGCCGTGAATTTCCGGCTGACGAAATACCGATGGCAGCGGAGCAGGCGCGAGGTGGATGCTGACCAAAGGAATTTCTAACAAATCGCGCGCGGTGCGGGCACCGAATGCCAACGAGCTGGCGACGAGAATGGTTTTTCCCGCGAGGTGCAGCTCGCGGCTGATTTCCAGAATCGGCGCATAGCTTGGATGGACCGCGCGTTTCACCACCGCCGGAAATGCCTTGAGCGGATGCCAAAGGTCGGGGTCGTTCGTGGTGAGTTCGAACTCCTCTTCCGTGCCGAGTGCGCGAAACGAAAGTTCAGCATGCTCGACCTGGCTGCGAAAAACCGGATTGGTGATGACGAAAACTTCATGCCCCCGTCGTTTGAGCTCCATGCCAAGCCCGATAAGCGGATGGACATCGCCCGCGCTGCCGAGCGCGAATAGGAGGATGCGGAGCGGTTGGAAATCGGAGATCAAAGCAAATGCTATGGAGTTGATACCTGATTCGCGATCTTCCGCAACGGTTTGTCCAGGAGACCCGATTGTGCCAAGTAGCGGAGTTCTTTTTGCTGCGATTGGATTCGTCGTTCCTGTTCGGATCGTCTTTGGATTGCATGGGGTGGTTCCAATCCGTCAGGCGATTGATGATGCTGGATCAGCGAGCGGAGTTCGGCGAGGTCGTCATCGTTGCCGCTCGTCCAATAAGCGAAGCCGTCGGTTTTGACGTGATCAAGCATGGCGCCAATGCCGCTGATGAGACCGTGATAGACCTCTTCAGCAGATGTTTCGCTGTGAGTCGCGTTGGTGATTTGCTCCAAAATCGCAGGCCGGTTTTCGATCAGGCAGATGAGAACCTGTTGGGCGAAAATTTGGAAAATGAGAGGGTCTTCACTCTCAACAGTTTTCTCATGATCCAGTCGGCATTGGAGCTGCCAAATGTGTTGGAAGCCAACGAACTCGTCCCACTCGTCGCGGAAATGGTTGAGATATTCACCGAGGGAACAAAGGTGCCATTGGGCGGTCCATTTCGGCATTTCATAACCGTTGAAGTAAAACGGCAGCGGCCAATCGGGCGTCGGATCGGTCATGGGTTAGTCGGTATGCGTTGGATTGATGTGGCCGATTCCCACCGATGGCGGCGTATTGGTATCGCCCTTTCAGGGCTCGGGATTTTTTCTGGTGATATCCCCAAGGTTTCACCTTGGGCTATTTCATGAAGCCCTGTCAGGGCAAGGTCAATCGGGTCAATCGGGTCAATCGGGTCAATCGGGTCAATCGGGTCAATCGGGTCAATCGGGTCAATCGGGTCAATCGGGTCAATCGGGTCA
>NZ_JAENIJ010000189.1 GCF_016595435.1 Luteolibacter pohnpeiensis | reverse complement strand
GCTGGCGCGAAGAAAGGCCGCAAGAAGAAGGGAAAATCGGGAGCTTCTGGCGGATCCAAGATCCGGGCCGTCTATCTGCTTCTCAAGAGCGTGACTCAAAGCCCGTGGCCGGGAGCCGTGCCGCCTGAGGATCGGCTTGCGGAGAGTTATGCCAAAGCCTGGCGTAAGGAACTGGAACGAAGACTGGAAAACCTATGATTGATCAACCGATGTCATTGCAGGAAGGAATCGAGTTCCTTCTCGATAAAGAGCAACTGCCTGCCGAGTGGGATGCCAGCGAATGGGCGGCGCAGGAGGACGACATCAAGCTGCGAGCGTTCTTTTCCTCGCGGGTGGAAAACGCCCGCTTCCTTGATCGCGCTCAAGGTCTCATTTTCGACTATCTCACCAAGGTCCGGGACGAAGTGACTCTGCGGGACGGGACCAAGACCACGGTGCTGCGCGTGGGTGGCCGCGCCGACTTCGTGCGGCTGATGCGCGAGTTCATGATCGAGGAAGGCATGGCGACCGAAGAGGAAATGTGGAACACCGAGCAATC
>NZ_JAENIJ010000188.1 GCF_016595435.1 Luteolibacter pohnpeiensis | reverse complement strand
TCATCCATTCACGAAAGACCCGACCGAAAACGCGCTGTGGAAAGCGTGGGCGGAAGGCTGGGAACAGGGCCACGAGGAAGCCGGGAATCCCGTGAGCCTCGATGACGACGCGGATCTATCTGATCCCGATGCCGTGCCGGCGACTGAACCCACCTGCCTCGATGATCGCGATGACCTGAGCGACGCGGACGAAGAAGAGTAAAACCCGAATCCATCTAACAATTTTATATCATGACCACACAGAATCTAACAGCACTGGCGACCGCGCCAACACACCCACTTCCTTCAACTGGCATCGGCATCTTTGACAGCGGGACCTTCGAGTCACTCTACCGAATCGCCGCCGTGCTTTCGAAATCATCGCTTGTTCCCGAAACCCTCGTTTCGGACAAAAACGGACCGTTCCCACCCGAGAAAGCCGCTGCAAATTGCTTGTTGGTTGTAGAGCAATCCCAACGCTGGGGCTTTTCACCGTTTGCAGTTGCCGGGCATGCATCGGTAGTTCACGGGCGGCTTTGCTGGGAAGGCAAACTGGTCGC
>NZ_JAENIJ010000187.1 GCF_016595435.1 Luteolibacter pohnpeiensis | reverse complement strand
CCTCCAAACCACCTAAAAACACCCGACCTCAGCCACTCAAAAGAATCCCAAAAAACTCAATTTACGGTTGATCTTTCAACGCAGCATCTTGTTCGGCAACATTCTTTCTGAGTCTTGCGGCTAAAAATGCCCCAGCACGATCAAGCCGAGTGTTGTAATCACCGAAGCCCATGCCCAGCGAACCAAAAGGAGGCTTCCACCTCGACCTCGCGCGAAACGCACGGTGGCTGCGGTAGTGACGATCAATCCTAGTGACCATAATGCGATCGTTGTCGTCTGCCGAATATGTGCAACTAGGGGAGGTTCGACGGCAAGCAGCAGAAGATATCCAAGCGAACACGCCCCGATGCAGATACCCGCACCGATAGCAAACAGTGGATTGGGCAATAGCTTCAATTTTGGCATTCAAGTTCTCCGCCGAACGTCAAGTATCAGGCACCGGAGGAACGCCGGTTGCCTGCATCCGCTTGTTCGCTTTGCGCTTGTCAGTAAGCTGGCACCGATAACCAGAGTCGATTTAATGCTAGAATTCCCCTCAACGAAAGGA
>NZ_JAENIJ010000186.1 GCF_016595435.1 Luteolibacter pohnpeiensis | reverse complement strand
GGTGAAAACCTCAATCCGCACGCGCTGATTGCCACCGTGCTGAACAACACCCTCAACGCCGGTAAAATCACCAACCTCTAACCGGTGGCGGAAGAGTTATACGATTCGTTCCTGCAACTCACGTGGGACGCCTACGGAGCACCAACGCGATTGGTTTCCGTGGGCGATCCCTTGTGGGGTGGGATTGAAATCAACGGCGGTCAGACCGTCGATGAAGTTCCATATACCAAAGCGGCGGGCATCCGTGCATTGCCGCTGGGAAACGAGCGCAATCAACTCAAGTTCGAACGCTGCGTCATCCATGACTCGGTCGTTGCAGCATTCAGCCGGAGACTCAAGGCAAGCACGCTGGTTCCGCGCAACGGGGCTGATCTGCATATCCAGTCGACCGATGGATATGGGTTCCTGCTGAAAAACGCAGCCATCCGAAGCTGGCCAACCGGTCAACTGGTGGACGGTCAGCCAACCCGGTTCACCCGCGAAGGTCTGGAAATCATCGGCGGCTCGCTGGTGATGGATCAGGTTCTCCAAACGGTGCCGCGCATCATCCTGTC
>NZ_JAENIJ010000185.1 GCF_016595435.1 Luteolibacter pohnpeiensis | reverse complement strand
GATCCTGCTCAGTATTCTCAGTTCGATCTGCCTCTTAACTGGCAGCACGATGGCAGCCACAATTGTCGACAACACCAATGCCACGGATACCTCTGGCGGCACCTTCGACTATGGTCAGTCATTTTTTGTTCCCTCTGGCTCAGCCTGGAACAACATTATCGTGAATTTCTGGGAAACGGCAGGCACCCCATCTACCGATTCGTTCGCGGTAGGAACCCTCTACCTTTTGGACTCGGAATACTTGGGCAACCAGGCTGATCTCAGCGCCTCGACTCCTGGTTTCATCGCCCAAACATCGGCCACAGGCGGTGGGGTTTGGGAATTCTCATCGAGCATTACCATTTCTCCAAATACTCAGTATTGGATCTACACGCAGGGTATCGAGATTACCCCGGTCGCATTCAACAGTGAAAATAACTATGCTGATGGGATCGCTTATCAGGATATTGGATTTGGATATACAGCCGTCACTTCAGCAGATCTGGCGTTTACGGTAAGCGGAACAGCTGTAGTTGTTCCTGAACCAAGTTCAGCACTGCTTCTTGGAATCGGAGCACTCTGCTTCACGAAG
>NZ_JAENIJ010000184.1 GCF_016595435.1 Luteolibacter pohnpeiensis | reverse complement strand
CTTCGTGAAGCAGAGTGCTCCGATTCCAAGAAGCAGTGCTGAACTTGGTTCAGGAACAACTACAGCTGTTCCGCTTACCGTAAACGCCAGATCTGATTCAGGGACGGCTGTATATCCAAATCCAACATCCTGATAAGCGATCCCATCGGCATAGTTGTTTTCACTGTTGAATGCGACCGGGGTAATCTCGATACCCTGCGTGTAGATCCAATACTGAGTATTTGGAGAAATGGTAATGCTCGATGAAAATTCCCAAACCCCACCGCCTGTGGCCGATGTTTGGGCGATGAAACCAGGAGTCGAGGGGCTTAGATCAGCTTGGTTGCCCAAGTATTCCGAGTCCAAAAGGTAGAGGGTTCCTACCGCGAACGAATCGGTGGCTGGAGCGCCTGCCGTTTCCCAAAAGTTGACGATGATGTTGTTCCAGGCTGAGCCAGAGGGAACAAAAAATGACTGACCATAGTCGAAGGTGCCGGCAGAGGTATCCGTGGCATTGGTGTTGTCGACAATTGTGGCTGCCATCGTGCTGCCAGTTAAGAGGCAGATCGAACTGAGAATACTGAGCAGGATC
>NZ_JAENIJ010000183.1 GCF_016595435.1 Luteolibacter pohnpeiensis | reverse complement strand
AGCATGGATGGCCGCGGGCGATGGATGGACAACGTGTTCATCGAACGGCTGTGGCGGAGCGTCAAATACGAGGAAATCTACCTCAAGGAACACGCCACCATTCCCGACCTGCGGCGAGGACTCCACACCTGGTTCGAGCGCTACAACCACTGGCGTCCGCATCAGGGGCTCGGGAATTCCACCCCCGCTCGCATCTATCAGGCAGACACCCCGATATCAAAAGTAGCATGACCCCGGGCGGCGAATTTGGGAAGCCTGCGCTGCGGTCCTCGCCCTCCACTTCGCTACGCTCCGTTTCGTGGCCCGGCCCTTCGCTCCGGCTTCCAAAATTCGAGTCCCTAGCCACTCCACCCTTGATTGAGAACCCATGCCCACCTATCCATCTCCCGCACCCCGCATCATAACTTAGTTTAGCCATTCAGTGGCCGGATTTCGGGGGCCAGCTCACGCCGTCGGATGTGCCACCTTGTTCTGGATTGGCCGACCTCCGGAGAAAAGCCTGAATCCCTAAATCAAAATTTATTCCAGAGCCTCAGCTTCTGCAATTCGATATTCGGGCCGATCAGTTCTAA
>NZ_JAENIJ010000182.1 GCF_016595435.1 Luteolibacter pohnpeiensis | reverse complement strand
GTGATTTTACCGGCGTTGAGGGTGTTGTTCAGCACGGTGGCAATCAGCGCGTGCGGATTGAGGTTTTCACCAAACTGGAACGCCTCGCTGGTCAACTGCACCAGCTCGTCGGCCTCATCGATGATGGTTTCACCGTGCAACGCCTGGCGGTGCAGCCAGCCGACGACTGGCTCGACCTTGGTATTGGTGACATAAGCACCGGTGGTTGGATCGACGCTGGCCGCGTTGAGCAACAGCTCGAAGTCGAGCTTGCCGAATTCCTGAACGTTGAAGGCGTGGGTGAAGTCGTCGCCGCCCAGCGGAATGCGGGTGCGCACGCCATAGGTGCCGGTTCCAGTCCCCGGAGCACGACGCGATACGAAGTTGCTGGGCGGGCGTGGTTCCCATTGTTCACAGCTCGGCAGCTTGAGCCATTCGGCCTTGGTGGTGGCGAAAATGGGCACCGCGCTCTCGGTGACGACAGTGCCATCGATGGTCGAGCCAAGACGCGCAAACCAGAGGTGACTTCCTAATACGAGGTCTTTCATGATGATAAATGAAGGGGTGAGTTGTTAGAGATCAGTCGCCAGTGATGACGTTGAGGA
>NZ_JAENIJ010000181.1 GCF_016595435.1 Luteolibacter pohnpeiensis | reverse complement strand
CTTCGGTTGGAAACGGAACTGGGTCAGCCTTGCAAATCACGCAAGACATGAGCGAAACCAGTATAGGGAGTGCGGTCTTCATTTTCTGCCGAACGATAGAGGTGAGCCGCGCGGGCGCTAGCCCGCGTTGGCTCCACTGGCTGGTTCTGCTTTCATTGTTTGGCAGTTGAGGTGCGTCACATTTTCGGCCCCCAGCTTTTCGAACAAACGGGTATATCGCTCCCAAATCTTCATCGCACTGCCTCCCCTTGAGGAAACCTGAGCGATCAGGTCCTGACCGTCGCGGGTAATAACAAACTTCTTTCCTTCTTTGGTGATGAGACCCTTCGACTCCGCCCACTTTAGGGACTGCGTCATTTCCTTCGAAGTCGGAACCGCGTGATTGATGCCGTCCGCAACCGCCTCGATGTCCCGGATATTCGCTCCTTCCTTGGCGCACGACGCAGACGCCGCGTAGAAAATCCACGAGTAGGTTTGGGCTTCAGTCATTTCTACGCAGAACGTATAAGGCCATCCGCGGCGGGATGGAAGCAACAAAGTCAGCTCACAGGCTGGTCGCCGTCGGATGTGCCACCTTGTTCTGGACTGGCGGA
>NZ_JAENIJ010000180.1 GCF_016595435.1 Luteolibacter pohnpeiensis | reverse complement strand
TCGTCGTAAGTCAGGACGCTGATGCCACCGGAGCCGGAACCCTCGAGCGCGGTCCAGTTGTAGGTGCGGGCGAAGTTGAGCGACTTGATGTCGGCACTTGCCACCGAGTAGGAGAGGAATGCTTCGTTCTCCCAGATGTCGCCGATCTCCGCATCCTGGCCTTCCGCCGCCGTGTTGATCAGGTCACCGGAGATTTGGATCTCCACCTCGAGGATCGCTTCCAGGTTGGCCTTGGTGATGAGACCGCCCTGCACGTTGACGAAGTAGTTCTTCATTTCCGCCGAATTCCGCATCGCCTGGAACACGTTGTAAGGAAGGGTCAGCAGGTTTGGCGTCACCCCGATGCGGGAGCGGATCAGGTTCTTGCCCGCATCGATATCGGCGACAATGGTAGAGCCAGCCTCATTCCACTTGGTAACGGGGCTTGAGGTTTGCGAGGCCGCACGAACCAGATTGCGCACCCGGATTTCATGGTTGATCGCCACAATTCGCGAGGTGCGCTCCATGCCCGCGCTATCAGCCGCGAAGATGCTCGCATACATCATCAGCTCCATCTTATCGATCGGTTCTTCGACCCCGTAGTCCTTGCAAAGGAAGGTATCGCT
>NZ_JAENIJ010000017.1 GCF_016595435.1 Luteolibacter pohnpeiensis | reverse complement strand
ATTTTGCTTCACTGATTATAGAGGTTTTCGATTTTATATCGCTCCATACATGATTTGGGTTCTCAGGAATTTCAGAACATCCAATTCGATCATTACTGACTTCACAATTTATGCGATAGAGACAGATTGTCACATATTCAAAGATAACCATTTCTCACAGGTGTTCACCCTTGAACAAGTTAAGTGCATGCGTGATTTTCTGCTGTTTGCCTGTGAGAATGAAGATTACTTCTATGTCGGTGTCGCTCGCACTAACCTTATTCGGCTATATCAGGCATTTCCAGAAATCCAAGAGGCAAAACAAGCCGCGGCATCCAACGGCGATAAGCGCCCCTGATGCTTTTTAAGGCTTCCATGCTCGCCGTGGATGCGCTATGACGTTCTTTTAAAAATGGTAAATCGTATTTCCTATCGTCATGACACTCCGTATTCTCGACAGGAGTGTTTTGACCGTCTGCGGAATGCCCTAGATCACCAGGGATATATCCGGATGTCCGCCAATTGGTTGCATGCGCCCCATGTTGTTGCCGGCAAGATCGAACCCGATAGGATTCGGATTCACCACATCGGACAGCTCGAGAACTCCGATGTTGTTTATCTGTTTGCCACAATTTCTTCGCATGACACCGGATCATCCATTGTCGGTGAATTCAGGCGCGGCATCTTCCAGACTTGCTGGATTAATCTTGCGCGATTCCTCATCACCTTCTTCCTCCTTGGCATCCCGGCCTTTGTGACATTGGGTGTGTGGCATGATGAGAACGGAAGGTTTACGCCATCGATTATTGCCTTTGTCGTTATGCCCATCGTGGCTTGGCTAGCCCTACTTTATCCAATGAGAAGGTTGACAGCAGTATCACCCAAGGACACTCAGATAGTTCGGGAATTCATCGAGCGCGCAACGCATCCTGAGGAGACATCAAATACCGAACAAGGCGGAGATGGTCAGCCTACCAGCCGTCCCGAGTCGAAATCGAAGGGTGGCAATAAACCTCAACCAGAATCAGAGACGCGCTCCCGGTAGCGGATGTGTGGACTTTGACGTTCTGCAAAAAACTAAAGCCCCAGAGAATCTGATGACCCGCTTCATCCGCATTTCCAGTAAGACGGCGGCGATTGTCGCAGTGCTGGTTGGCGTTTCCCTCTTGCTGACACCAAACCGAGACGCCAAAGCGCTTTCCTTCGTAGGATCGGGCAGTATCCTCGATTCTAAGGTGCGAGTGGTAGGAACTAGCAGTTCGTATTGGGCAAGGATCTCTTGTGACCCCGAAGCTGTTCGGCAATTCATCAAGTCCCATAGATTCCCAGTGTATACACCGGACACCGAGCTGCCGAGAGAGCTTCAAGACAAGTTCTCGGAGGGCTTCATGGAGTGGCCTACGAACTTCCGAGACTACAGCCAGGACTGGACAAAATTTGAGATTGGTATGGGGAGATTCGCCATAGTCGCCTTTAATGACAAAGGCACGAATGAGGTTCTTTTCATCACATGGAGCAACTGAACTCTCAAGACGACCAACAACCGACAGAACAAGTCGGTGGTGGCAAGCAGCGGCAACGTTCTTCTTTGAATCCGGGCTTCATTTCCGCCGCTGCTACAGCTATTACGTTCGTTACAGATGGGCTTACTCGACTATCCATATCGCCAGACAGCCAATGATACTGAAGGCCTTGCCTATCCACCGAATGGCGGGCGCGGCAAGTTGATCGCCCTTGGCATTGTATTTCCGCTAGGTGTTTTGATCTATGCAGCACACATCTGGATCACCAAGGAGGCCTAATGGCCTGGTGGACGGGGAAGTTCAGGCATGACTATGACCGGTGAGACAGCTAGGGCAATGAGTGTTGGATACGCTTTCTTGAGTTCGTTCAGCCACTTCAGGTGGTTCTGGGGGCTTGTTCCCCATTACCCGACCTTCCGAATCGGAACGACAATCTCACTACTTGGTTTTCTGGCAGCACTGGGTTACTCGTTCTACTTTCTCTTCCGATGAGGATGGCCCTCCTCTTTGGTGGCTTCACGTCGAGAAAGAAGAGATTCATACGCCAAAGACCTTATATCAGCGGAATGACGCGCTCTACCTTCTTGCTTCCCGGCTTGGCGTGGATTCCTATGACGGCATGGACATCGGACCCATCCAAAAACAAGACGAACCATCCAGTGCGGGCAACTGTCGTTCCACCGGCACCTGATCCTTGACGCTCTACGAAGAAATGAAACCGAGTGCCCCAGCTGTGATCGAGCTTCAGCGTACTCGCTTGCGCAAAGCTACTGTCGGGGACGCGGCAGCCATTTACGAATATGGCAGTGACCCGGCGGTGGCCCGTTATGCGGACTGGCCATGTCGAACTAGTATCGAACCCCTCATCGAATCGATCAAGGCGAGAGCAGCAACATGGGGTGAAGGAGATGTATTCTCCTGGGTCATTGCAACATTAGATGGGGATCGCTCAATCGGCGGGGTGACGTGCGCGATTGAGGGCGATGCCGCAGAGATCGGATTCTTGCTGAACCAGAGCTATTGGGGCCGCGGCTATGCCGGTGAGGCTGCGAGCGGCGTCATCGATTGGCTATTCTCCCTTCCGAACATTACCCGAGTTTGGGCAACCTGCGACACTGAGAACGCGTCCTCCATCAGGGTATTGGAGAAGCTCGGATTCAGGCGCGAAAAAACCCTGACTCAAGCGATCGTGAGACCACAGATTTCACCGGAACCTCGTGACGCATTCCTCTACACCCGCGATCAACGGGACGCACAACAAGTCGGAGCACAGAACCCCTAACCTGCTCCGAATGGACTTATACGCTCTCTATAACAGGTGAAGAAAATGAATCCTAGCATAGTGACCGACTCTCGATCCTCCTTCCTATCATTGGTGAGATGCAACCGCTCTTAGGTTTCCGCCGTAGCAGCTGAGCCTTGCGCTCGCCGATGCCACAGCTTAGACGTTAGCTAACTAACACATATGCAAAATACCGAATACAAACAATCCGGCACAAAGACTGCGGGGCACGTTCCTGGTTTTTGCATTCGCGCGTTTCGGGCGGCTTGCCGGGGGAAGCACATGAGCACGGCCATGATCGTCCTGGCGGGTGCTTTTGTGTTGGTTGGTAGTCCGTTTGGAAGCAACTCGGCCACTGAATACTTGCAGATTGTTGGTACGATCTGTCTAATGGTTGGCCTATTGGGTTGGATCTTTAGTTCGGCAACAAAGTAGTTGTTGCCACCTGTCGACTTGAGTTAGAAGTGAGTCCATGAAAAGCAAGACCATCAAGCGCATCGTGCTCGGATTGGTCGCGCTTTACCCGATGAGCTATCTGGTGGCATCCTGCGAGGGATTTTACGAGCCGGTTGCCTTTGGGCTGCTTCAAGGGCGTGATGGGAAGGCCGTGATGGCACCAAAGGCGTGTTTCGGATACCATTGGATTCCATTCGAAGGATTTTACCAAGTGGACGGATTCGACGGAGTATCCCTACGGGGATGGTCGTATTATCCGCTGCTTTCCCTTGATCGCGTCCTGTGGCATCAGAGCGAGAAGTGGAAGAATCGTCCTGACCTAACCAAAAACTATTTTGACTACGAGGCCTTGGAATACCGCCAAGGTAACAAAGACCAAGTGAACCAGCCGAGGTAGGCAACCAAACCAACGCCGTTAGTTCTCTGCGCAATGGACAGTCACGCCCACAGTTACTTGCACTTTGACGTTCGGCTGCAAAAAAATGAAAGTGACAGCTCGCTCATATGATTCATGGACCGCAAGTGTTGCGCTTGGAGCAACATGCTTGTTTTCTCTTTTGAGAGTAAATTCACTATCTATCTGGATCGTAGCACTGGCGTCATTGACGGTCGCCGTATGCATCTACTGAATTTCGCGAAAACCACCAAGAATACTCTCAACCGATGGATTGGTTTTAACGATTGTGAACAACGCGTCTGTAAAGCGCATCCCCAGAACCGAAATCAAGGCATACCGAATATCGGCGGTATCATTGTATCAACTTGAGATCCTCTTGTGCAACGAGGAGGCGATAACCTTGCCATTACAAGGATTCTTCAGCGAGCGTTCTGTCCGGAGGGTTTTTCAATCCCTTGGGATTCCAAATCAAGAAAACAATGAGGACGCATCATTCGACAGCGATCAGCCTGTGAGTTGATTTCGGATCTACCATGCTGCGGCAAATGGCCTTACACGTTTTGCAATAGAATGAAGACCGTTTTGAAGATCACCGCTACGATCTTACTCGTTATATTTCCTCCCGCAATAGCGTGGCACGCATTTGTCCAGCCGCTGATTTCATATGATGATGCACGTTCCTGGGTGCAAACTGAAACAGCCTCACTAACTGTTCGGGGAGAAAATTCCGGAGGAAAGATTCACACCCGGGTCGAATATACTTTCATTCATCCAAACGGCAAGATGACGGGCGATACTGTCCAGTTCTGGCCTCGGTCGTATCGGAACGCTATTGAGCCACGCCTAAAGAATGTAACCAGAACAAGTATTTGGTATAATCCGATGAATCCACGGAGATCTGAAGGATCGCAGGTAAGACGCTGGCATGCTTCAGTTCGAGCCTCCGCAGGGAGAAGCACTCACTTTCCCCGCCTTCGGATTACTGAAGCGATTCATCCAAACCGGAGATAGCAATGCAGAGGATGCTGTGTGATCAAATTTGAGATTCCCTCCGGCGATGTCATACCGCTAACATGAACCAAGAAATGAAGTTACTCATCTTGTTCGCAATCCTCTTTGCACAAGCCGCGCTTGCAGGCGCCCCAATGGAGGCCCTAACTGCTTTCAAGAAAGCTGCACAAAACAAGGACTTTGATGCCACTTGGAAGCATGCAGCAAAATTCGAGGGGCTGCCGGATGATGCCACCGATTACTTCAAGGGCAAGGTTCAACGGTTCATTGACCTCACCAGTAACAACTGGGACTTCGAGATCCTTGAAGAGAAGGTCGAGGGCGATTCTGCCGTGGTAGTCATCAATGAATCAAAGAAAGCAGGTCGTAAAGCATTCGACCTTGATCCAGTCTACCTGATCAAGCAGGGCAGCGAGTGGAAGGTTTTCCCCGATGTGTCAGATTGGAATATCGCCGAGCAAGTTGCGGCGGACAAGGTGGACTCGTTCAAGAAACTCGAAGCTTGGTTCAAGGCGCGTAAGGCCGAACTCAAGAAAGACAATGGCAAATAAGTCGGTGCATCCACCCCGCTGCGGCGGATGGATGACCTTTAACGTTCCACAGAAAATGAAATCCCTCTTTGCTGCAGCCACATTGGCATTGGCGACCCTTAATGCGGGCTGCTCGGATAAGGCGCAGATTAGATCTGATGCACCAGTCTCGCGATCGGTTGCAACGAGAGAGCTCGTAGACGTGCCATTTCCTCCATCGGCACATTCGATTTACTACCTGATGTTTGGTGGTGGATTGCAGGATCTAGAGTTCCTCGTCCGATTCGACGTTGCCCCTGATGAGCTTGATGCAGCTGTCGACCACTTAGTAGAGTGGAATAATAAGCAAATGGGGCGTGCCTTACCTTATCCGAAGATTCCATTCTCAGGAATAACCCCTCCGACTCCGCGAAAGGACTTTCAACCCGTGAGTTGGTGGGATCCGTCGACCATAAGTACTGGTTACTATCGTGGACAAGAGGATGCTTGGGCTTTGAGAATATTCGTGGATCAGACACGATCTCGAATCTATATGTGGCAGAACTGAGATGTAATGGATTTTTGGACCGATTTTGGTTGAGTTAAGACAGAGAATGTTCGCCTCGAATTGGGACGGAATTGGTATCCGAGGCAGGAAAGCTTGAGGTGAAAATGGTATCGGCTTTCGGTGGATTCGAAGATTTCGGCTAGGGCTGAATCAAATATGCCAATTCCCCGCAGGTAAGACCTCGTATGGCGATGAAGAATGAGCAATCACAGCCCGCCTGTTGTCTCGACAATGAACCAACATTGAAATTTTCGAAACAAGCAGGCGGGCCGGATGTCGTCGCGGCGCCGAGTATTACTCCGGCTTTGCGGGTTCATTTTCAAAAAATACGATTTTTCCTGATCATGCAGTAGGTCTAAATCAAAACAGCCGTTCATTCGCCGGCACGGCGGCCTTCTTTTTCCAAGACCACTGGCGGAAATGGGGCAGCAAACCGGGCACCTGCATGCTTCACAATGTCCATGATCTCTAACAAAAGCTCTTCACGAATCACCAGGAAATCGAGAAAATCGCTGGTCTGGATGTAGGCAAAAATTTCCAAATCCATGGAGTTTGCATTCAATCCGGCAAAGCGAATGCGCCCCCCTTCCGCGACCTCTGGCCGCTTGTAAAACAGCGTCTTCACTGCTTCCAGCACCTCGCGAATCGCGGCGGGCTGCGTGTCGTAGCGCAAGCCAATGGTCGACTTGAACAAGATTTTGTCCCGCCAGGCAAAGTTCTCGATCTGCATTTCCGCGAGCTTGGAATTCGGGATGGTGACCAATGTTCGATCTGGAGTGCGAATTCGCGTCGATCGCAGACCGATGTCTTCGATCATTCCGACACTGTCACCGTATTTGCAGAAATCCCCCACGCGCGCCGGTTGATCCATCACCAGGGAAACACCGGCGAACAGGTTCTCGACCGTTTTCTGACCGGCGAGTGCCAGGGCTAATCCACCGATACCAAGCCCGGCCAGCATTGCTCCGACATCGACGTTCATGTTCTGCAGCAAGAAAATGAGGCCCAGAATCACCACGGTGGTTTTCAAAACCTTTCTCATGAGTGGAATCACCGCCTTCGCATGCGGCTTTCCGCTACGGTCCAAGGTCACGGCCAATCGATCACAGGACAGGCGGACCATTCGCAGCACCAGCCACAGGCCGGTGATCGTGCCTACCATCAATTCGATGGACTCCCAGAAATGCTTGGTCTCGACATCAAGCGGCAGAAACGCGCGTGAGTAGCGAAACAGCCAGATCCCCACACCCAATTCGACGGGACTACGCAATTCTCGTATAATCTCCAGCACCAACCCTTGACGATCTTCTTTGCGCTTCAGGAATACCGAAACCAGTTTTCCAAGAACCCGGACCAAAAACCAAATCACCAGCAAGAGCACGGGAATCAGCAGCCAAGTCCACACTTCCGTGCCGTGGACGCGGTAGTGCATCCAGTCGGGGAGAATGATGTCGAAGGAGGTAAAAATCGTTTTAGAGTCGGGCATGGGCAATCGAGATTCGATTCAGGAGGTGCCAAACTAGCCCTCCTTCCACCCATGGACAAGTAGGGTTTCCGCTGAGCGGATGAGCTGAAGAGAAACCTTGATTCAAGCTCTAACAAAAATCCGCAAAATCACCCTCCGCGGAATTTTGGCTTCGCGTGAAATCCGCAGATGGTTAGCGTCGTAAGCGTTCTACATGAAATTTCACGCATTTATCTGCATATCCCTTGGGATTGCCGCTAGCCAGGCGCGGGCGGCATCGGAAGGGGAAGTTCTTTTCAAGCAGAATTGCTCCGCCTGTCATGCTCTTGATCAGCAGGTAGTTGGGCCATCTCTGGTTGAAATCCGCTCGATCTATCTGGGTAAACCGGATGATTTCCTCAAATGGTGTCTCGCTCCTGGCAAGAAGCGTCCGGGTACCATTGACATGCCTTCCATGGCGCACATTCCGGAAGCTGGCCTGCGCCAAATCCACGCCTACATCATGGCAACGGCCGATGGCGTGAAGGAAAAGAAAAGCGCAAGTGGTGATCCCTTCGCTTCTTCCCCAACGCAAAATGAGCGCCCAACGGTGCAGCGGATTTTCATGCCGAATTCCGGCCCGGCAGCCATCGCCGTAGCACTGGACTCGATGACCTCGCTTTGCTGGGATGCTGGCTCCTGCCGCCTTCGCTACGCCTGGACCGGTGGTTTCATCGATGGCTGGCCATACTGGCATGCCAATGGCAGTGAGCAGGCAAAGATCATCGGCACCGTTCGCTACACCGAGGAAGAATCTCCTTTCGGATCGATGGATGGAGCGAAGTTCAAGGGCTACGAGCTCAAGGGCGGCCTGCCAAAATTCTACTACAAACTGGGTTCCACCATGATTGGGGAATCATTCACGGCGCTTGATGGAGGCAAGGGATTCAAGAGGCATTTCGAATTATCTTCACCGCCGAGCTCCGGCATGAAGCTGAAATTGTCTGACGACCCGAAGGTGTCGATCGAGTCCGATCACGGAAGAATCGAGGGCAAGACCCTCATCCTCACCGCAGCAGAAGCTGCTGATTTCACCCTTACCATCCAGTTTCAATGAACCCTACCCGCGCTTTTGTTTGTAGCTTCGGCTTGCTGCTTTCCACTCTCCACGCCGATAGTTGGAAAGACTATTTCACGTTTGAAAAAATCAAAACTCCCGCCGGGGTTGATTCACAGGTAGGCGCCATGGGTGCGCTGCCGGACGGGCGGCTTGCCGTGGCCTTCCACCGTGGCGAGTTGATGATCTATCAGCCAAAGGACGATACCTGGACGCTGTTCGGCTCCGGATTGCAGGAACCGCTCGGCATGCTGGTCGAGTCCCCAGATAAAATTCTGGTCATGCAACGGGCAGAACTCACCCGCCTGACCGATACGGATGGCGATGGAAAAGCGGATCGCTATGAAACGGTTTATGACGATTTCGGCATGACCGGGAACTACCACGAATTCTCCTACGGACCGGTGAAGGACAAGGAAGGCAATCTTTATGTGGTGCTCGGCGTCGCGTCCAACGGTTCCCCCATCCGCAAGGAAATCCGCGGTGAGTTTTCCAACATCGGCGAGCTTTCACGCGAGGAAATGACCGAAGCGCCAGGGAAGGACTGGGGCAAATTCAAGGACAAGTCCGGCCGGATGTACTCGAGAGCTTCATATCGCGGTTGGTTGATGAAAATTTCACCTGATGGCAGCGTCGAGCCATACGCCAGCGGGTTCCGCTCACCAAACGGTATCGGCTTCGATGCCAAGGGACGACTGCTCGTCACGGACAACCAAGGCGACTGGAGACCAACCAGCCCGCTCTACAACATCACCGAAGGCGGATTCTATGGCCACCCGGCATCGCTGGTCTGGTCGAAAGGCTGGAAGGGCAAGGATCCGTTGAAGATGGACGTTTCGAAGTTGGACAAAATGCAGGTCCCGGCTGCTGGATATTTCCCACAGGGGGAACTGGCGAATTCTCCAACCCAGCCCATCGTCGTCCCGGAAGGCGCCATGCCAGAAGGAATGACGGGGGAAACCATCGTCGGTGAAATGAACCAAAACACGCTGATCCGCGTGCTCGATGACGAGGTGGACGGCACGTTCCAAACTGGCCTGGTGCCATTTTTGAAGGACAGCCCACTCGGCCACGGCAACCATCGACTTGCCTTCACCACGGACAAGTCCCTCTACGTTGGAAAAACCGCTCTGTCCTGGGCAGGAGGAACCGGCATCACCCGTATCCGCTGGAACGGCAAGCAGTTCTTCACGGTTGATAAGATCAAAGCTCTGCCAGACGGATTTGCGCTGAAATTCTCCGAACCGGTCGATCCGAAATCGGTCTCCGGCCTGAAAATGGAGCGCCACACCTACGAGTATCACGCGGATTATGGATCGCCGAAAATTGATGAGAAAACCATCACGATCGACGATACCGAACTCAGCTCTGACGGCCTCACCCTGACTCTGAAAACCGGCCCGCTGAAGCAAAACTACCTGCATCAACTGATCCTCGGTCACCTTCACTCCAAAGACGGCTCCAACCTGATGGGCGGCCAGATTTGGTATCAAGTGGTCAAGGTGCCGCGTTAATTCGCCCGCCTGGATTTTTCCTCAAGCGCGGTAAGCATGCCGTGTCCGCAGCACATGCTCCTGCGGCGGATACGGAGTGCAAAGGCGATCGATCATCCGATCCCAAACATCCGCTCCCTTGAGGATATCCACCTCGATGCGCAGGAAATAAATCGGCACATTCAATTCGGAAGGACGCGGGAATCTCACCGCGTCCTTTTCCGTAGTGACAATGAGCTCCATGTCGCGCTCCACGCAGCGCTGCATCACCTGATCGATATCCTTCCGGCTAAATCGGTAATGATCCGGAAAGTGGCGCCGCACTTCCACCCTGGCCCCTAGTTTCTTCAGGGAGCGTTCAAAATTCTCCGGGACGGCGATCGCGCTGACCGCTGCCGTCCATTTGCCTTGCAGGAATTCCAAAGGCTTGCGCTCGCGGGTGAAGACATTTTCCAGATGAATCGGACCGTGATCACATTCCATGATCTCGGCGGTCTTGTTGTAGCGGCGGATTCTGGAAATCAGCGCACTGTTATCAGAGCCATCGCACTTGGTGATAAAAATGTAGCTCGCCCTGCGCAGGTTCTTCGGTGGCTCACGCAATGTCCCGCGCGGCAGCAGCGCCTCCGTACCAAAGGGCGATCGCGCATCGACCAACACAATATCGATGCCGTGCGCGAGTCCGAGATATTGCATTCCATCATCCAGCAGAAGCGTGTCCGCACCCAGCTCATTGATCGCAAAACGTCCTCCCTTGACCCGATCCTTATCCACCACCACGGAAACGCCATCCAGATTCTTGGCCAGCATGAACGGCTCGTCCCCGGCATAGCGGGAATCCAGCAGCAAGGCGGAACCGGTTGAGACGACTTTCGGCATCTTGTCAGCCGGAACCAGCTTGCCATCAGACCGCTGCCATTTCTGGGCCTTCGCCAGTTTTTTACTTTTGTAACCCCGGGATAAGATCGCCACGGTTCGGCCACGATCCCGCAGCGATTTGGCCAAAAGCTCGACCACTGGCGTTTTCCCCGTCCCCCCCATCGTCAGGTTTCCAATCGAGATCACCTTGGTTCCCAAATGGTGTTGCGGCTTCCATCCCGTCCGGAAAAGCATCAACCGGGTCTGGACCAGCACCCGAAAAATCACCGATAGCAGGCTCATCAGCATCCGCATCATCGTCGCGCGAAATCCCCGGGCACGGCCGAAAATCACGTCCGCCCCCCAGCTCTCCAGTTCCGCGAACCATTCTTTCATCGGCCCCAAACCTTGCTCCGTGCGGCGTTTCCGGATCAAGCGCCAATCGTTAAATCCTGATCCGGCATCATTCGCCGACCTTGACCGGAGCCTTCAGGAATTCGGCCAAAACCAGTTCGGCAGCTTGGGCGATCACCTCATTGTTCCATTCCGCATCCTGTTGCGCTTGCCGATGATAGATGGCGATCACAATCGGTTTTCGATCCGGAGGCCAGATCACGGCAATATCATTCGCGGCACCGTAAGCGCCCGATCCTGTTTTATCCCCGACTCCCCAACCTTTCGGCACCGCAGCTCGAATCCGCTTCGCGCCAGTGGTGTTTCCCTTCAGCCAGTCAATGAGTTGTTGCCTGCTCGCTGAGGAAAGAAGATCACCAAGAGTGAGCGATTTCAGACTCTGTGCCATATCCGCAGGAGTGACGGTATCGCGCGGGTCCTCGGGAATCGCGGTATTCAGCTCGGTCTCCCAACGATCGAGACGGAACGAGCGATTCCCGATCGATTTGGCGAAAGCCGTGACAGCAGCCGGCCCTCCAAGTTCTCGGATCAGTAAATTCCCTGCGGTATTATCGCTGTATTGCAAAGCCGCCGCGCAAAGTTCCCGCACGGTCATGCCATCCGCGATATGCTTTTCGGTCACGGGAGAATATGAAACCAGATCGTCCGACGTGAAATGGATTCGCCGCTCAAGCAAGCCATCGACTTTTTCGCTCTTCTTCAAAATCGCCGCTGCTGCCATCAGTTTGAAAGTGCTGCACAGCGGAAACCGTTCTTGCTGATGAGTTCCCAGTTCTCGACCCGTTTCGGTATCGATCGCGAAAACCCCGAGTTTTCCGCCATGCCGCTGCTCCAAATCCGCCAGAAATTCCTGGCCATGGGAAATGAGAACCAGGTGGACCCAGACAACGGCGAAGAGGAAAAATTTCATGGATTACAACAGTAACTCCCGACAATCGGGCCATTCATTAGTTTGGGAAGCTGAACTAAATTTCAGGATATCCAGCTGCTGGGTCGAGCGCAAAAACACATGATCTCCATCCGAAATCATTCCAAATCAAATTCTTGGAAAGATGAAGGAATTCCCACCCGTAGCAAATTGAACCGATTTCGACCGTTTGAGCTGCAGTTTTTATCCTGAAAAACCCCGCTTTACAACGCAAGATCACCTCCCCATAGTCCCGCGCCCATGACTCTCGCTGCGATTCCCTGGCTCGATTTGAGCATTACTGCGCTTCTTATCGTCTTCGTCTTAATTTGCGCTTTGATGACTCTGGTCATTCTCATGCAACGCCCCAAGCAAGAAGGCCTTGGTGCAGCGTTCGGCTCCGGCGTCACGGATCAGGTTTTCGGTGCCCGCACCACCAACGTTCTGCAACGCAGCACCGCTTACTTTGGTATCGCATTCTTCGTCCTCAGCTTGATCCTCGCCAACTTGATCGGCTTGAAGAACAAGCAAGTCTCACTGCTCCAGCCGAAGAAGACCGCCGAAGCAACTGCTGCCCCTGCAGAACCTGCAAAGCCAAAATCTCTTACTGAAGACCTCCCACCTGTTACTCCGGTGGCTCCAGTGGCTCCTTCCACCCCTGCGGTGCCGGAATCAACCGTGCCACCTACGGAACCTGTGGAGCAACCAGCTCCAGAAAATGTCCCACCTGATGTTTCTGAGCCAGCGCCTGCCGACGAGAATGCACCTGCTGTCGAGCCAGCTCCGACTGAAACCGAAGAAACTCCGGCAAATCCCGGAGAAAAAACCGAAGGTCAGTAACGCTTTTGCGGCGTGAACGAAGCCGCGACTGCCGCACCGGACGCACCAATATGGGCGCGTCCGGAAGCATTTCCCCCAGCTCCATCAGGCTGGGGTTGGGTTGATCCAAAGGATATCAACCATCCCTGCGAGTCTCTGGAGGCACTCGCGGAAGCCGTTCGCAACGATCGAGAAAGCGCGGTCTGCCTGGTTTGGACCCCGGATCGTCCACGAATGATGGTTCCAGAGGAAATTCCCCATCTGGAAACCTCGGTTTTAGAAGCCCGGCGTCGCTGGTCGAGTGATGATCTGGACACGGCCTCCCGCAAACTCCAATGGAGCGGGACCATCTTTGCCGTGCTTTTCGTCTACACGCTGAACGCCGAGCTTCGGCTGCAGCACGATTTTCTCAACGCGTTGAGGGCCGCGCTCAATTCCACCTGGGTGGAAATCTGCTTCCTCCTATCTGTCATGTTCGCCGCGATCCCCTGGTATCAGGCACGGAAGCAACAAGCCGAACTTGGCCAATGGTCCGCTTCCGCCCATGTGCCGCTCGTCCGCTTCAGCATTTGGCTGGATCGACAAAAAGCACCCGTCACCTGGTTCATACTCGGCCTGATCCTTTTGGTCGGACTTGCGCAAATGCTACCAGGGAATGGGATCGCCGCAGCCGGTTTGGACAAAGAAGCGTATCGCCAGGGTGAATGGTGGAGAATTTTCACCGGCCCGTTTTTACACGGAAATCCGGTTCACTTGTTCCTGAACGGAGCAGCGCTGCTCTACCTCGGTAAACGTCTGGAAGTCTTCGCCCGCTGGCCACATCTCCCCCTGGTCTTCCTGATCTCGGCTTGGGCTGGAGGCGAAGCCTCACTCCATTTCGTTGAAGCTCCATCTGTTGGAGCCTCCGGCGGCCTGATGGGATGGCTTGGATTTCTCCTCATTTTCGAAACTCTGCACTCCAGACTTGTCCCCCGCAGCGCCCGGCGCCGATTGCTCGCCGCGGTTTTCCTCACGGCTTTGATCGGGCTTCTGGGCCATAAATTCATCGATAACGCCGCTCACGCAGGCGGGCTAGTCGCCGGAATGGTCTACGCGGCGCTCGTCTTTCCGCGGTCGGTTTCCGCTTATCGACCAAAAACTCATCTTGTGGATCGCATTGGTGGAATCCTTGCTCTATGCATCCTCATCGCATTCGCGTGCCTCGCCATTTGGAAGATTTCAGCCGCATGAGCGGCACGTCGATTGCTGCAACTCCAACCCATCCGCCCGCTTCCGGTTCGCTTTTACCTGTTCCCACGCATGACGCCGGCCAAACCATCCACCAGCTCTTCGGATCGTCCTGAGAATCTCACGGATCGCATCTATTCGCGATTACGACAGGACATTTGCGGCTTCCAGCTCATTCCTGGAGAACGATTTACCGAGACAGAGATCGCCAACCGGATGCAAGCGAGCCGCACTCCGGTGCGCGAAGCGCTGAATCGCCTGCAACAAAATGGGTTTGTGGAAGTTCATTTCCGCAGCGGCTGGCAGGTAAAATCGTTCGATCTCCCACAGTTTGAACAACTTTACGACGTTCGGACCATTCTGGAACTCGCCACCGTGGATCGCCTGTGCGCCGGCGCCGCCATGCCCATTCTGGATCGGCTCGCCCACACTTGGTTCACCGACCCGGCGAATCGCCTGACCGATCCCGTAGCGGTTTGTGCCTTGGACGAAAGCTTTCATGGTCAATTGGTTGAGGCATCCGGCAACACCGAACTGGCGCGCATTCACCAGGACATCACCGAGAGAATCCGCATCATCCGGCACCTCGATTTCACCCAGCAGGCCAGGGTTGACATCACTTACGAAGAGCATGCGGAAATTCTGCACCTGATCCTGGATGGGAAAGCGAATCACGCCCGGGCGCTCCTGCGCACCCACATCGAGGACAGCAAAGCTGAAATCCGCAAAATCACCCTGCACATGTTGCAAAAGGTGCGCAGTGGTGCCGCCTGAGCAGAATCCGCGATGATTCAACGATGGACTTGGCAGCGGCGAGCCGTGATGCTGCGCCGTGCTTCCTGCGATCCAGACCGCCATCCCAGGCCCCCTATCCCAGCAACTGGCGAACCGGCTGCGGGAGGTTGAATGCCGGAATACCACGTATTTATCGGCGGATTGGCCCATTTTTTGGGAAAAGGCAGAGGGTAGCAATGTGTGGGACGCCGATGGCAATCGATTTTTGGACCTCACCAGCGCTTTCGGTGTCGCCGGTTTAGGCCACGGATTTGCCCAAAAAGCACTGCGGGATCAATCCGAGATGCTGCTACACGCCATGGGCGATGTCCATCCGGCGCGCCTGAAGGTGGAGCTTTGCGAAAAACTCTCTGCTGCAACGTTCGAACGCTGGACCGGCAAAAACGGCAAGGTTCTGCTCGGCAACTCTGGCTTTGAAGCGGTCGAGGCCGCCTTGAAAACGGCGACGCTGGCGACTGGCAAAGCGGAAATCATCACCTTTGAAAATGCTTACCACGGCCTCGGCTATGGTGCCCTCCTCGGCGCAGGCATCCCGTGGTTTCGGCAACCCTTCGATCCTCAACTCGCTGGAATCACCCATCGCCTGCCCTACCCACGCAAGGGAAACGAAGGCTCGATCGCGCACTTCCAGGCAGCGCTCGCCGCGGTTGATCCAAGCAACATCGCGGCCATTCTGGTCGAGCCAATTCAAGGACGCGGCGGCATTGTGGTCCCGCATGATGCCTTTCTCGAAGAACTGAGAACCTGGTGCGATGAACACCAAGTGATGCTGATCTTTGATGAAATTTACACCGGTTTCCACCGCACCGGCTGCCTGTTTGCCTGCGAACGGTTCGGCATCGTCCCGGATTTGATCTGCCTTGGCAAAGCGCTCAGTGGCGGTTTCCCGATCTCGGCATGCGTCGGCAAAAGTGAAGTCATGGACGCCTGGCCGGAGACTCATGGCGAGGCATTGCACACCAGCACGTTTCTCGGGAACCCGATGGGGTGCGCCATGTCCATCGCCTCGCTCGATGCGCACCTCAGTTCACAAACGGCCGGGCTCGTTGCCGAGAGCACGAGAAATCTGGATGCAGCTTTAGCCCGACTATCCTCTCACCCGATGGTTCATGAAATTCGCGGTGCTGGATTGATGAAAGGCATTGAATTCCGCTACCCGGACGGTCGCCTAGCGGGCGATTTCGTGATCCAGATGGTCGTGCAATTACTCAAAGACGGTCTCATCCTCCTACCCGATGCGCCGGAGGGCCATGTCCTGGCATTGACCCCACCGTTCGCATTATCGCCGGAAGAAATCGACTTCACCGTTTCCAGGATTCTTGCGGCACTGCCTGCGGCCCATTGATTTCCTTGGATTTCGGGAATGATTTGGGATTTCCCGCGCGTATCCAAGCTCCTCGCGCCACCGCCTTTCTATTTGGCAAGCTGCCGCGTCGAGATTAGTCCTTACGACCTAAGCCCAATTCATCGATTTTCCTCATGAAACGATTTTCTGTTCCGCTCTTCGCCACACTTGCTGCCGCTGCCCCTTTGCATGCAGAAACCAAGGTATTTCAAGCATTTGAAGGCGATGGATTTGGCGATTGGAAGGTCGAAGGGACCGCCTTTGGCTTGGCTCCCGTGGTCGAAAAATCCCAGGGCATGAACGGCGAATTCAAGGGCTATTCCGGAGATTCGCTAGCGGGTTCCGCAAACGGCGGGGACGACGTCACCGGTGCCCTGATTTCACCGGAGTTCAAGATTGAGCAAACCTACATCTGCTTCCTCATCTGCGGCGGCAATCATCCGGGGGAAACCGGGATTGAATTGCTCGTCGATGGCAAGCCGGTCCGCTCTGCCACCGGCATCAATGATCTCCAGCTGCGCCCGACCACTTGGGATGTCACCGAATTCAAAGGCAAGACCGCCCAAATTCGGATCTTCGATTCAGCAAAGGGCAATTGGGGCATGATCGGGGTCGACCAAATCCTTTTCACGGACAACCCGAAACCCAAATTCCCGGAAACCACCCGCTACGGAAAGCCGTTGCCAAGCCCGCTGGTGGCAACCGACGCCGTGGCTGGTGCAACGATCTCCAATAAGCTGACGATGAAGGTGGCTGCTGATTTCAAGCACCAACAAGTCACCTCACCCACCGCCATCACGTTCGATGACCAGGGCAATCTTTACGCTTCTGAAACATTCCGTTTCCGATTCGGCGTCGAGGATGATCGCGACAATCTCTATTGGTATCTGGACGACCTCGCGTCAAAAACAACGGCGGATCGACGCGCCTTGCACGAAAAGTGGAAGAACAAGGTTTCGCTGAAGCACATGACCGAAAAGTCGGAGAAAATCTTGCGATTGGTCGACAAGGATGGCGACGGCGTTTTCGAAACCAGCAACGTGTTCGCCGATGGCTTCAATGACGTCTTGGATGGCACCGGTGCCGGGGTGTTTTATTACGAGGGCACTCTCTATTTTTCCTGCATTCCGAAACTCTGGATGCTGCGCGATTCGGATGGCGACGGGATTGCCGAAAAACGCAAGATCATCGAAGAAGGATTCGGCGTCCGGATTTCCCTATCCGGCCACGACATGAATGGCTTCACCCTGGGCCCGGATGGCCGGATCTACGGCACCATTGGGGATCGTGGATTCGATCTGACGACCAAGGAAGGCGTGACTTATCACTACCCGGATCAAGGTGCTCTGTTCCGTTTTGAACCGGACGGCACTGGCTTTGAAATCGTCCATACCGGGTTGCGGAATCCTAAGGAAATCGCGTTCGACGAGTGGGGCGACGCCATTTCGGTGGATAATAATTCGGACCAAGGTGATGCGGCCCGGATCGTTTATCTCGTGGATGGCGGTGACTCTGGCTGGGAAATGGAGCACCAGACGATGCACACCTTTCATCGCCAGATCGGCCTCGCGGAACATCCGCCAAGCCGGTGGATGAATGAAAAGATGTGGGAAATGAAAAATGATGTGCAGCCGGCCTTCATGTTGCCGCCGGTCGCTTACCTCACCTCCGGGCCATCCGGACTGACCTACTACCCAGGCACCGGATTTCTCAAGGATGAACAAGGCCGCTTTTTGATTTGTGACTACCGGGGCGGCGCGGCCAATTCCGGAGTCTGGTCTTTTGCACTGAAGCAGGATGGCGCCGGCATGAAAATGACGGATGCTCGCAAGTTTGCCTGGGGACTCGGCGCGACCGATGTGGAATATTCCTGGGACGGAAAAGTCTACATCTCAGACTTCGTCGATGGCTGGCAGTCCCACGACGATGGCCGCATTGTAGTCTTGGACGCTGGAGAAAATGCCTGGCACGCCGAGGGGGATGAAGATGTCGCCAAGATCATGCGCGAAGGATTTACCAAACGCAGTGTCGAGGATCTGGCGCATTTGCTGAAACACCCGGACGCGCGCATTCGCCTTCGCGCACAAGTCGAGCTCACCCGCCATCCCGAGGCTTTGGAGGTTTTCAGCAAAGCGGTCCAATCGACAAACGTCATGGAACGCCTGCACGGCATTTGGGGCCTTGGCATTCTCGCTCGCCGCGGTGCCGTTCCAGTTGCAACCGATGATGGATTCTCAGATCTGCCGAACGCGACTTTGCAAAAACAGGCGATCGCCAGGTTGATTCCCTTGGTGAAGCACGAAGATCCAGAAGTCCGCGCCCAAGCGCTCAAGGTGCTGGGAGATGCCCACTTGAATCCGGCTCCTCTCGGGCTGGCGAAGCTCCTGAAGGACGAATCGCCACGCGTTCAATTCTTCGCCGCCATGGCAGTCGGCAAACTCGGCGACGTCGGAAATTTCGGCTCAATCTGTGATTTTCTCCGACGCAATGACAATAAGGACCCATACCTCCGGCATGCAGGCGTGATGGCGCTGGAAGGTCTGGCCCGCAAATCCGTGCATATCGAATATCTCGACCGCGATCCATCCCCCGCGGTTCGATTGGCGGCCGTGGTCGCTCTGCGCCGGATGAAAAATCCCGATGTCTGGCGCTTCGTGATGAATTCCGATGAAAAGGTCAGCGATGAAGCCATTCGCGCCGTTGTGGATCTCTCGATCGATGAGCACCGCCCGGACGTCGCCGCCCTGCTGGATCATCTCCACAGCCGGTCCTGGACTCCGTTCATGCTGCGTCGCCTGATTCATAATTCCTTCCGCATCGGTGATGTGGAGAACCTGAATCGCGTCATTCAAGTGGCTCTCGATCCCGAAGTTCCCGAGCCAGTGCGCAAGGAAGCGCTGCGCTTGATTTCCATCTGGTCCGAGCCCCCACCAGCAGATCAACTGACCGGCCACTGGGCACCGTTGCCGAAACGACCAGTCGAACCCATCCGCAAGGCCCTCAGCGCGGCATTGCCCAAGCTGCTTGCCCAGGACGGTTTTGTGCTGACCTCCGCCCTTAACTTCATCGATTCATACAAACTGGATGTCGCTGGCTTGGATGCCGCGACACTCAAGAGCCTGATCGAGAATCCGAAACTTCCCGCCGGAGCTCGTGCTTCAGCACTCCATCTTTACATCGACGGCAAACCCGATGGATTGGCCGAATTCCTCAAACAACTGGCCGGTGATGAACAGGATGAGGTCGCCTTGGCGGCGCTCAAAGGCCTAGCGGCAGTCGATCCAGAGCAAGCTGTTGCCCCATTGAAAGCTGCGGTCGAATCAGGAAAAACCGCGCGCAGCCAACAAGCCTGGGCAATTCTCGCCAGCGTTCCCGGGGCCACCGCTGCGGAGTATTTCGTCCAGCACTTGCAGCAACTCGCGCAGAAAAACGGAGTATCGCCATTTGCCATCGAACTCATGGCCGCTGCTGAGAAACGCACCGAGCCGGAAGTCGCGACCGCCTTGTCGGATCTGAAGAAGGCATTGGCTGAAAATTCTGATCCGCTGGCGAAATGGAATCCAGCCCTGCAAGGTGGCAATGCGGAAGCAGGCGCATCCTTGTTCGCGTCCAATCCTGCCAGCCAATGCATGCGCTGCCATCGTGCGGAAGATGGGCACTCTGCTGGTGGCGAAGCCGGTCCGAATCTGGCTGGCATCGCCAACCGCCACGACCGCCGCTATTTCCTGGAGTCGATGATGATGCCGAGCGCTCAGATCGCCCCTGGTTTCGGAGCAACTCTGGTAACCTTCAAGAATGGCGCAACCCTCGGTGGCAATCTCATCGCCGAAACGGATGATTACATCGACCTCGATAATGCAGGCAAAGCCGTGCGCATCCAACGCTCCGACATTGAATCATTCACCGCGCCGGTTTCCGCGATGCCCGTGATGGCGGAGCTTCTCAGCACTGCGGAAGCGCGCGATATCGTGGCGTGGCTGGCTAGCTTGAAAAAAGGTGGCGAAGCGAAAGCAGCCACAAAGCCGGAACCATTCGATCCATCGACTCTCGCCCCGGCTCCCAAATCAGAGCCAGCTCAAGAAGCGCCTAAATCCACTCCAACCCCGGACCAGGCTGCTCCGAAACCAAACGCTGAAACCTCTGCGATTGATCCTGCGATTCTGAAATCCGGCCATGGTCAGTTCATGGTGTGCGCTGCCTGCCATGGACAAAATGGCGAAGGAACGGCCGCCGCACCACCACTCGCCGGCTCCGAATGGGTTGCCGGACCCGTGGAGAATCTGATCCGTATCCAGCTTCGCGGCCTTCAAGGCCCCATCAAAGTTAAAGGCACCGAATACAACATGCCCGGCGGCATGCAACCGCTTGCCTATCAATCCGATCAACAAATCGCGGATGTACTGACTTACATTCGTAATTCGTTTGGCAACACCGGCTCAGCCGTAACTGCCGATCAGGTGAAAGCACTCCGCAGCGAAACTGGCAAACCTCAGCTTTCTGCCGGTGATCTCGAAGCTGTAAGCGCTCCCACCACCAGCTCTGCCAACGCGACCCCGGAGGAATCTAAAGAAATCGCCAAAAGATCGACCAAATATGATCATCTCAAGCCCTCATCCGGTCTCCCGCTTTGGGCAGTGAGCACCCTCGGCGTGCTGGGCCTCGTCGGCATCATCGCCTTCTTGAAAAAGTAATAGCACCGCGTTTCCTGAAGCGCCTCACGTGCAAGGCAAGATTTGTTGGTAAATCGCAAAATAAACGATGTTTATGATTGCGGATCTGCATCGAAGCGGGGATTCTCTGGCGCATGGAGAATCTTTGTTTCATACGATGTTTTCTTGCAGTCAGCCTCTTTCCCGTAGCAGCAGCCCCTGCGGCATCCACTCTGGTTCTTCGATTCCCAGACGAACAACAGCTTGAGATTGCCCCCGCAGAGTCCGTGCAAGACGCCATCAGTCTGGATGGTGTGATTTCTGAATACTTTGCCGACGAATTTCTGGAACGGTTCAATAAAATTGTCGCAACATCCACCGCTGTATTGAATCAATATTCACCCGGTTCGCAGTCGTTTCAGATGGAATCCTGCTTGATTCCAGCGCCACTTTCGACGGATGGCCAAGAAGGCTTCTCGACACCGAAAGAAGCAATAGCAGACAACGTTCTTGTCGCGAACATCCCGAGCGCATTTTTTTGCGGTCAGGATTTCCACTCTGAAGATCTTGGTGATTCCAAAGAAATGCCTGCCCTTCATGAAAGTTTCTCGGAGCATCATCTCCCAACCATCATTCATTCCGCGAGCCGGATTCGTCAGCTTTTTGGTCCAATCCAGCTGCTGAATCTTCAAGATATCGTCATCTCATTCGACTCCAAATTTTCCCCAGATCCGTGCCCGTTTTCGCCGCCAATGCCTGAATCCTGGTTTACCAGTGAATGGTTTTACACCGAGCCGGAAATTCCGGACGTGCCGAATCCCTATGAGTTCGGCCAGTTCGAACTCAGTCAGTAATGCCTAGATGGCAATGTCATTTGGCTTGCATGTAACTGGCGATTAATGCTTTTAGTCATTCAATTGCAACCTTCCTAATCCGCGAAGGTTCTATCGTAAGATTGCGATTATTCCCCCCTATCATGGTCGCTCTGTTATCCTTAAGATGAGAGTGGCCAGAAACCCAATCCCCCCATGAACTCGCCTAGTGTATATCATCAATCGGTCGCCGTAAGCTCGGCTCCAGTCCCCAGAACGTTTCAGCAACGTCTGCATTCCTTCCTCAGAAAATCCTTTGGACGCTGGATCCGCCCGATCAAACGACGCCAGCAAACAGAGCCTTCCGGCATGCCATAATTTTCCAGAAAAACTACCTGCCGGTAAATTTTTCTACGGCATGCTTAATGCGCTTACTTAAGAAATTTAATGTCGGATCATAGGTATTTTTCCTATTTCAGATCAGATAATCTATTATTCATTAAAATATAGATTGAGTTCACCATGCTGAACTCGGGTTGGAGAACTTTTCGATCATCAGATGGAACGTTTTTTAGGGTCGGGACACCCTACTAGACAACCCATCGTACGACCGACAGTTCTGGTCGTGCGGCAACAACCCATACAGCATGAACCTCCTCCGCCTCGCGGGATTATTCCCGTTGATTGTACTGACGTCTCAAGCCGCGACCTTGTTTGAAGATACCTTCAATCGGGCTGACAATCGAAATATTGATGAAGTATTGACCGGAATCACGGCCAACACGAGCCCGGTTTTATCCGCCGACACCGTTTACAGCCAACCTCAATTGGATCCGAATAATGCAGCTCCAACTTATGGGGCGCAAGATGCCGATGCGAGCAATGGCGGTGGCGCTCAGATCATCTCAAATGCTCTGCAACTGGCCGTTGGCGCCGGAACTTCCAACGCCTTCATCAATCACAACTTCGTTGACGCCTCGATCTTGAGTGCGGGCACCTTTTCAATTTCTTTGGAGATCAATGCCTACGCCGGCACCACCACTCAGCAAGGCGGCGCGTTTGCGATCGGAATGTCCTTGGAGGAAGCAAGTGCCACCCGTGATGCATGGGCTGTCGGCAGCTCAGATATCACTCAACCCAGCATGACAGGTGCCTTCAATGTCAATGGCACCATCGGCAACCCGGTGCCGGGCCCGGCCGGTGGAGTTGCCTCGGACTTTTGGATTGCGCTGCGTGGGAATGGCAGTGTCGCGTGGGGCGGCAATACCGGCAACGTGATGGGCAAATTGGTGACCGCCAAAACCGGAACCATCACCGTCAATTTCCAATTTGCCGATGTCGCCAATTTCAACGCAGGCACCGTGGTGAACTATCAAGTGCTCTACAATCTGGTCGAAATCGGCAGCGGCAGCTTTGCCTGGAGCGGCACAAATGAAAACTACATCGGTCTTGATGCGCGCGATGGCACAGGAGTCACGATGGACAATTTCAAGATCGCTACGGAGTTGGTCACCCCAGTCGGTCTGCCACCCAGTGTGACCGCATTTGAGGCAACGAAGTTGCCCGGCACCCTGAACACGCGTTTCCACTGGATTGTTGCCGAAGGAACAGCCGGTGATCCGGTCAGCATCGAAATCTCGGACGGCACAAACGTTCTCCACACCTCCACGGATTTGACCGGCTTTGCCGATGTCGATGCCTCCTCAGCGACCAGTTTCACGCTGACAGCGAGCAATGAAACCGGGGACGACGGAGCAACTACGACGTTTCCCGTAGAAAATTCGTTTTCCACCGCAGTCCGAGCCGACACGCCCGCCATGTGGTACCGCTTTTGCGAAGCCACGGGCTCATCGCTCATCGTCGATTCAGCGCCAAACGCTGCGCCACACGAAGGCAGTCTCGTTGGCGCAGTCGTCACCGGAAACGCCAGCCCGTTGGACAAAGCCGCCAGCTTCCCCGGAACGGCAAGCATTCTTACCGATCTGATTTTCGATCCCGCCGCCCAAACTCAAGGGTTCACCATCGAAGCCATCGTCAAAAGAGATCTCAACAGTCCGGCTGATGCTGCCATCATTTCACAAAACGACGGCACGGGTTTGGGAAGGAGCTATCTCGCCGTGGATAGTGACGGGGCGATCGAGTCATTCCTGGCCGGCGGGCCTGGTGCCAGAAAGGACGCGGACGATACACTCGACGCGGAAACCTGGGTTCATTTGGTGATGGTCGTCGATACCGAGAGATCGGAAATGCGCTGGTATCTGGATGGAGTCGAGGCAGGCACCACCGCTGACAGCATGAATCCAGATGGCAGTGTGTTTCTCACCCCCTTTGAGCTTGAGGCAGCGGATGGAAATTGGCGCATCGGGACCCAGAAAAGTGCCGCCACGAATTTCTGGTTGGGCAGCATGGACGAAGTCATCGTTTATCAATCCCTTCTCGATGATGTGAATGGCGACGGTGACACCTCGGACAGCCATGTGGCAGCTCACGCCGATGCCTGGCTTTCATCCGTCAGCGGCCTTCTTGGTTTTTCCTCCAGTGCCCAAGCCATCACCTCCAATGGCCAGGCAACCCTGAAAGTCAAAGTCGCCTCAGACGTCACCTCGGTTTCGATCAACAACGGCATCGGTAGCCTCACTCCGGTAAACGGCTATGTGACGGTAAATGTCAGTCCATCCAGCACCACCACTTACACGGTGACCACTACCAGCCCATCCGGAACCCAGAGCCAATCGATTACGATCACCTTTGAAAGTGCCGTAGTCATTCTCACCGCGGTAAAGGGAGAGTATGATTTCGTAATCACCTTCCAAGGCCAAGCCAATACCACCTATCAGGCTAATGCATCGATCGATTTGATCGACTTCACGGATGATATTGCGGACACCACGACCGACGAAACCGGCTACGGAGTCATGACCATCCCATCCCTGCCGGACACCCCTGAAGAGTTTTATCAACTTCAAGTCAGAGAATAATTGGCAGCTTCCGGCGGAAGCTCGAGCTGCCATCTCGCAGCGACAGCTTCCGCCGTTCTTTGTACGGATTCGCTTACTAATCTAGGTATTGCGCAATACTTATCATTTGGTGCTTAAAGTCGCACTTCCTCAGATTTCCAGGGTATAAAAAATAAAAATTGACACGAGACAATTAACAAGCTAGTCGAATCTCTACTTCGAATTGATATTTACTACAATAAATAACATAAATGAAATCTCACGTCGTGGCTTCATGAAAAAAACAGCTCAAACTGCTGGAGCGATCTCGGTTTTAACATTTGGAAGTAGTTTGGGTGAAGAAGGAAGTCCCATTGGCTCAATCTCCGCAAGCGCGTGTGAACATCCCGAACAATCAAGAACTCTCTTGGAAAATCATCCAACTATTATTAACGGCGCCCAAGTTCTTAATTACAAATACAAATGTAATGCCTGTGGAGCAGACTTTTGAGAAACGACTCCTATAGAGCAAGTTGGATTATAATAACAATATTGAAATATCCACACCTTTAGCCTCTCAGATTATGAAATCAATCATACACCGGAATAGTTTAAAATTTCTAGTTTGCGGGGTCATTGCAACACTTGTTGCTTTGGGTCTAATAACGACAGTAAAATCATTTTTACCTAATAGGCAGGAAAATTCAAATGAAATCGCGACTAAGCAGCATGATCGATACAATCATATTACTCACACCGGAAATCAGACAACGCTCCCTAAAAATTCGATAAGATCCAGCGAAACTGCATCAAATCATAATATTACCTTAGAAGAAGCAGAAAAATCTCTTAACGATTACAATAATATAAAAGACATAAGAAAAAGAGCCTACCTATGCAGCAATATAATCAAACAATTATGCTTGGCCGGACTCACTGATGATGCACGTTATTTAATCGAATCAAATGTTGGAGAAGTTAGGAATTCAGAAATTTCCGCCTATTTTTACAATGCTAAATTAAGTGATGAAGTCATTTTAGAACAGATGGCACATCTAGAATACTCTTTTGACGTCAGAGTAGCCATTGGATCATATTTGCGCCGACTTGGACCATATAACATATCTGCATCATTGGACCAAATTAAAAATAATAAAGAATTAAACAAGCTGAATAATAATATACCATTCATACTTTCAAATAATATCACTTTAGTATTAACCAATTACATGGTCGAGGGAGAAAACCCTCAAAAAGAACATGCCGCCATTGTCAATTTAGCTGCAGAATTTCTGAATCAGAATCAAATCTCGCCAAAAGATTACATTGAAGTATTGAAACTTGATTCATCTTTAGATCCGTTTGACAATTGGAATAAGTTAAATCTAACCACAAACGAGACAACTAAAACTTCAGATGTTAATTCATTTTTAATTTCAAAGATGGTGATTGCAAATCCGGAGAAAGCAATGTCACTATTGTCCGAGAATTCTGATTCATCGGGTGTAGAAAATTTAAAAAAGGGCATGCAAAGATACTTAAATTCTGATATCTCAGGTGCCTATAATTGGTTCAACACCAATCAACAATATTTAAGCAATACTCAAAGCGATGCTATGATAAATGCATTTATTGATACAGCTGAAAGTTACGGAGAA
The DNA here is from genome assembly GCF_016595435.1 of Luteolibacter pohnpeiensis. Lineage (GTDB taxonomy): Bacteria > Verrucomicrobiota > Verrucomicrobiia > Verrucomicrobiales > Akkermansiaceae > Luteolibacter > Luteolibacter pohnpeiensis. The sequence goes on along the minus strand of NZ_JAENIJ010000017.1, from coordinate 72,513 downwards.
CTCGCGACAGCCATGGAATGGGCAAATAAACTCCAAGATGAAAAAACTAAAATCTCGATACTCAACAGATTACAGCAAACAAGCAAGTAAGCGAGTACATACGAAAGTTTAGATACAACCGACTACGGCGGCGCAAGATTATAATAGTAAGAATCTACCATAATATCGCTCTGGAGTCGATGTAAAAGCTATCTATTTTATGTTTCCAAGGTTGAAAGAAGTCTTTGTATAGGTGTGAGCAATCCAGTCGGTAATACTAAACGTGATGGTCCTTGAGTGACTCGCGTATCTAACGGGTTGAGTCAGATTTAACCTTATCAATTCACCAATTCTACTGAATCGGTGCAAACAACCGCGCCACCCGGACTCCGACTTTGAAAAAGAAGGAGCGCTTTCTGAAATCCGACAACATCGCGAGCGAGGCGTTTTCAAAATCCTCGGTCAGCATGGCCTCCACCTCACCGACGAAGCCTTTGTCAGGGGAAAGCGCGGTGAGTTCGAAGTTCAACCGGAACGATCGATTGTCCAAATTCGCAGTGCCGACGGTGGCCAATCGATCGTCCACCAACATGACTTTCTGATGCAGGAAGCCCCGATGGTAACGGTATAACTTCACGCCGTAGGGAATCGATTGCTCGTAGTAGGAAAACGCTGACAGCCATACCAGCAAGTGGTCAGCGCGTTCCGGGATCAGAATCCGCACATCGACGCCACGCAGTGCGGCAGTTTGCAGAGCGGTAAGCGCACCGTCATCCGGGACAAAATAAGGCGAGGCAATCCACAGACGCTGGCGTGAAGTATTTGCCGCCTCCGCCACCATCAATTTCCAGGAATCTCCAGGGTCTGCGGGACCGGTGGGGATGATCGCCGACACTTCGTCCGCAGGATCGGTCTCGATTTCCCATTCCAGTTCCGGCGGCACCACGCCGGTCGCCCAATACCAATCGCCGAGGAAAACCATCTGCAATGCCTGCACCGCTGGCCCCCGGATTTCGAGGTGGGTATCTCGCCATTGTCCGAATTTCTGGCTGCGGCCGAGGTATTCATCCCCCACGTTCAGTCCGCCCATGAATCCGATTTTGCCATCGACCACCACCACTTTGCGGTGATTGCGGAAATTCAGCTGCAACCTCGACCACCAATGCCGGTTCGCGCCGAAGGAGCGGCACTCGATTCCGGCTGCCTTCAATTGATTCAGATACTTCCGTGGCAGTTTGTGCGATCCGAACTCATCAAACAAAAACCAAATTCGCACTCCCTGGTTGGCTTTTTCGATCAGCAAGTCACGGAACTTGAGGCCGATCCGGTCGCTCTTCACGATGTAGAAATTCACGCAAACGTAGTTCTTCGCCTGGCGGATTTGCTCGAAGAGGCGTGAAAACGTCTGCTCACCATCGATCAAAAGCTCAAGATCATTTCCCCGGGTGAACGGCAGTCCGCCTAACAATTGGGCGGCCCGGGCAAACGCATCGTCGTAGGGCACATCCACTTCGTATTGCTTCACCCGTTCGTACATCGACTTCGCGAGCCTGGCCAAATCCTCATCATCCGCACGCCGACCCCGCACGTAACCTTCAAACCGGTTTCTCCCCAGCAACCAATACAGTGGAATCGCCAGATAAGGAAAAGTGACTAGGGAAACCACCCACGCGATGGTCCCCTGCGCCGTCCTCACATTCATCACCGCGTGCAAAACATGCAACACGCCGATCACGTGCAACAGAACCACGCCGATCAAGCTCAGCCACGCGACCACTTCACCATCCATCCAATGCATGGGGTAGATTAACCGGCAATTGGTTCCTGACAAGATTTCGACTGCTATTTCACGCAGTCAGCATCTCTGAAACCGCTGAAATGCCAGCGGATTTCCTCTTCATAGGATCTTTTGGCAGGGTAAGCGAACGGGTCCATTCGCCGCAACATCCCGGAATTCATCCGCTCAGCAGGTAGCAGTTGCGCGACCTTTCCCATCATCGCCACAAAGGAAGGCATGTTTTTGAGTTTCAGCGCTTCATCGTTGAAAAAAGCAACCGAAGCATCAGACACGCGGAGTTGCAGCCGGTGCGGCATGCTCCAGAAAAAGAAATCCATCAAAAAGGTCGGATACTTCTCGAGCACTTCTTCGCGCTCGTAATTCAGATTCACATCCACGCCATACCTGGTGACTTTGACCGGTTCCCAAACCATTTCTTTTCCAGCCACCCAGCGTTCTTCGCTAAAAAATCCAGCTGCAATAAAGACCAGCTCTTTCAATTCACGGGTCTCCCGACGGCCTGCGGAACTGGTGAAATACAACTTGTCGCCGATCAGATCCAGGCGTTGCATGCCAAACGCTTCGTGCAAAACGGGCACATCCCGATCATCCACAATCCTGGTCGGATAGTCCCTGCGCGCCAGCTCGGCCTGAAACGCCAAGGCCTCCGGATGCGGCAGCCCGGAAACGACAATGCCGTAAAGATCCCGGTGGATGTGGTGGCAATCCGCTCTCGTGATGGAACGCACCACCTGGGTCGCGTCCTGGAGTGAATCGAGCGAGATGGATTGCTCCAAAGATTCCTGCAAAAGGCTGTAGGTCGGCATGCACCAACCTACAGCAAATCAAAGCTCACAGGTAGCTCAAAAGGCAAATACTTCGTCTTCCTTGAAGAAGCGCTTGATCTCCGCAGCAGCCGCTTCTGGAGAGTCCGATGCGTGGCAAACGTTGCGCATTTTCGAATCGGAATCCTTGAAGCCGAAGTCGCCACGGATGGTGCCAGCAGCAGCTTGGGTCGAGTCGGTTGGGCCGAGCAGATCGCGCACGCGAGCGATCGCGTTTTCACCTTCAAGGGCGAGAGCGATCACAGGGGTTTCCTGCATGAACTCGCGAACCGATGGGAAAAACGGCATGGAAGCGATGTGCGCGTAGTGTTCAGCCAGGATTTCGTCGCTCAGCTTCATCATTTTGATGCCGCGGATGACAAATCCTTCTGCTTGGAAGCGGGACAATACCTGACCAGTCACGTTCTTTTGGAGCGCATCTGGTTTAAACAAAATCAAAGTGGTCTCAAGAGCCATGCCAGCGGATTAGGCGACCACTGACCTCCGCGCAAGTCTTTCTTAGTCATTCCGGGGCCAGCGCGTCCGCCCGTTTGCGCAGGGACTGCGCCGCATTCTCGTTTTTTCCCTGCTCGTCCCACCAATCCGCCAACTGCCGGAGCGCCGCGGCCGTGTCAGCTTTTGCGTCCTTCGGGAAAGTTTTGATCGCAACGCGCAAGCGCTCTTCAGCGGCATCCTGCTGGCCGCCCTCGCGCAAAACTTTCGCGGACTCGACCAGAAATTCGGGCTCCATGGTTGTCCCTTCGGGCATCTCGGCTTCCGCTTCGCGAATCAACCGCCCTGCACGCGATTTCGACTCCGGGTCACGACTGGTCGCAATCGCCAGCTTCATCGCCAGATCCACTTTTCCCGGATAATCGAACACCGCACGCTCCAGCAAAAGCCGGGCCGATCGTGGATCGTTTGCCGCCAGGTATTCATCCGCCAGCGCCAGAAATTCGCGGGCCGAGCCACTGCGGATTTTCAACACCTCCGCAGCGTGATCGCGCGCTGCCGCTTCATCGTCGTGGAGCCGGTAATACTTCGCCAACGCCTTGTGTGCCAATCCGTCCTTGGGGTAAATGGCGATGACTTCCTTCAGCTCCTCCAGCCCCTCTTCATCGCGTCCAGCAGAGAAAAGCAGGACCCCGAGCCGCGTCTTAAGTTCCAGCGACCAGGGAGCCGCCTGCACATGCTGGCGCAACACCTCCGCCGCCTCATCCATCCTGCCAGTCGTGCGGAAGTGCTCAGACGTGGCGCGTGCAAGCCCCCGATCGTCCGGGTGAAGTTCAAAGCCCTCAAGATACCGCTCATCCACCTTGCGAGCGGCAACCGGGTCTTCAGAATCGTAAATGCTCTTCATCCCCGAGGCATACATTTCAACCGCTGCCGGATCATCAGGTCGCAGTTGATCAAGCCACTGTAGGGCTTTTTCCCGGTCTCCTCGTTCGCGAGCGTCGTTCAGCAACTTCCCCAGCATCACGGTTTCCCCCGGAAAGGTCGCGAGCTGCTTTTCATAGAAATCCATGGCTTCCTGAGTGCCACCTTCTGATTCCATGAACTCGCCGAATAGCAATTGAGCCTCCAGCCGGTCCGGTGACATTTTCGACAGATTCTGAAAAAGCTCTAATGCACCATCGCGATCGCCATCCATCATTCGATAGCCGGCGACCTTTTGGACCAACGGAATCGCCAGTGGGTCTTCCACGATTGCCGCTTCAAAATCCTGACCCGCCGCCGCGTGATTGCCCCGCGCCTCTTCGAGAACGCCCTTGGCAAAATTTAGCTTCGCGTCGCCAAAGCAAACTGCCGCACCAAGCATCCAAAAGAGCATTCCTCTCATTGCGCAGTAGGATGACAAAGGCGGAACATTTTAGCAATGCTGGAGCTTGTCCGACAAACTTCAGGAAGACTCTCGGTTGCGCATTACTCGAACTGCTACAAAAACCAGCAAACCAGCCGCGAGGACAAAAGTGATGACTACCGGCCATGGTGCCGAAGATCGTTCGTTCGCCTTGGCTGCTGAAAGCTGTGCAGAGACATCGGGCCGGCGTGTGGTGCGAACCAGAGACCCGACTTCTGATTCTCCAGCACCGGGCAACGAATATTCTTTCGGATCGCCCTCGAATCGGATCTTACGTGTGCCAGCTTTGATCTGTGCATACCAATGCCTCCAAGCAGGAATGTCTGCGCAAAAAGACTCATACGTTGCCCTTGTGTTGGCCGGCCGCCCTTCCAAGGGCAGTTGCACGAGAGCTGTCATTGCCCATAGCCAAGGCCGGTCTTTAGTACTATAACCTGTTCCTTGGTAATTTTCAAAAAAGCCCGGTGTCCAATCATCGGAAAGCATTTCCCCAAGAACCTCGACGGTTTCAGGACTCGGTAGTTCCTGAAGCGTTTGCATCCCATACATCATCGCTGTCATGTAGGCGTTATACAAAGGACCTTGAGCCTCTATTGGGCTCTGGTCGATTTTAGCTTTAGCTTCTAAAATTCGGTCACGGTAATAGGTAGCATGACCGGGTATTTCTTTCAAGATACTACTGATATAAAGAAGAGTTTCCTCACGCTCATCGATAACAATTTTAAACCTTGCTGCTTGCGACGTTTTTAATAACAATCTACCAATTTCCGGAATCGCATCGGATGATGGCAATTTTTTATATTCATCAACTGACTTCCGGTAGCCTACCAATGTATCCCTCAGGTCAGATATTTCATCGGCTACACAAGACATGGCCGAGATTGCAATTAATATGAAAATCAATAATCGTTTCATTGCACATTAAGGTTAAGCCAATATTCCGCAGCATCCCACTCACCTTTGACAAGCCACTTTGAATCATTATTCAATTTATTACCTAAGACCATAAGAACTTTCCCTAAAAACTAAATGTGTATCTGCATATGAGCTACGAACTTTGATAGGTAACATGACATATGGATCATAATCGCCATCCAAGTTGTCAGAACCGCACCTTCAAGCAATCACGGAGATGTGCTTGATGAAGATCCACTCAGCTCAGCCATCACCTGCGCTCGTTCGTCGGCATTGAGGTTGAAGAGATCCATGGAGGACTCCATGCGGGTATTGATTGCAGCTCGACTCGACTCCTCTTGATACGATTTTGCAAAATACTTTGCCCTCTTCAAAAGTGCGGCCATTTGCTCCTGCCTCGGCAAAGTATTCAAAGCCGCCTTCACTTGCTTCGGCATAGATGGGTTAACCAACATCTCTTCAGCTGCAGCGAGCCGATCTGCTTCTTTCGGCAAGGCTTTGAGTAATGCCCCAAAATCTTCAGGACGGTTCCTCACTTCCCGAGCAAGACCTTCAATTGCTGACTCACGGGAATTTTCTGGAATTTGATCAAGATGGGAAACCACCCAGTCAAGCGCTGGCTGACTACCCTCAGTAGCCGCAACGCCTTTCCACAAAGACCCAAGAGAAAACTCTCCACCTTGCTCTCCTCCATCATAAATCGACTTCATGCCCACCCACGCGGCTTCCTTATCTTTAGCTGCCCAATAGCAGAGAGCATCGTTCACCCCTGAACCATTTGGTGCATCTTTGAGCATGCGAGAGAAATCAAAATCATCCGGGTAATAGGGAGCTCCAGTCCAATATCCTGCGAAGATTTGTGCCGCCTCGCTCCAATCTTCCGCACCACGACTTGCAGCGGAGTTAATTGCGATCAAATAATATTGTGCAACCTCCCATTGCTGAAGATTGTCCGGCAACCGATCGATCCAACGCTTCAACACCGAAGGAGAAGAAGCCGCAGCGGCATTCAAAATAGAGCTAATCGCCCTTTGATTAAATCTGTCTACATCAATTTCCTGCTTCTCTGCCCATTCGAGCGCTGCCTCACCATCACGGCGATAGAGCTCCGCTCCAAACAAGCCTATGAGAAAGTAGTTTGTATGGAACAATTTCGGATCATTCCGCAATGTATCCATTACTTCTAACATGCCACTTTGCAGTTCACCGGAGCTCAAGCGTTCCAACTCGCGACGAATGTCCAATGTCTGCCGATCCTCCCGCAAGGTTCGAATCAGCCGCTGTAGATCCTTCTGATCGGGTTTAGCAGCTGCCGATGATCGAGCGGAATTTTTCTGTTGTGATCGTGATAAACGGTGAGGCTCAGCTGACTTGGAAATTGAAGTTGAGGATCCCGCGACCAGGAAAAATCCCAAGCCTACTCCAAAAATCACCAGCGTGATGCGAATGATCAAAGTTTTCATGGTTTGAACCGTTGGACGATCTCTTCCGTTTGTTCTGCAGAGACCTGCCACTCATTGAGTTTTTTACGCAGCAGCTCTTCATCCGACTGACCGAAATTTTGCTGACCCTTTGGCATGCCCGAGGTCGCCGCCAACAAAGCATCCACCCTGCGTACTGGATCCATTTCATCCAATATGGGAAGGACATTTGATGTCCTGCCTGCGAACATTCCCTGAATGCCAACTTCACGAATTTCGTCTGCTAACGCCGGATCTGATGTTCCTTTCGCCAATTCCGAAATCACAGATGATGTCGTATATAATTGCCCCGCTACTTGCTTCTCAATCGTGTCGAGAAATTCGCTACGAATCTCATCTGACCAGTTTTCCATTTGCCCGCCGACGGCATTGTAAGTGCTCGTAGCACCTCCAAACTTAAACACATCACAAATACCGCCCGGACCCTTTGTCTGAAGCACCCAAGCCACAGCCGACTCCGCGTCCTTGGCCATCCATTTGCTGACCAAGCCGCGGATTTCCGAAGTATCCCATCCGTCTTTAAATGCATCGGTTGCTGCAAGCGCGCCAAAATCGAAATCATCCGGCAGCTCGGGCCCCGGAGAATAGCCGTATTTCGACAATAATTTCTCAGAATTGATCTTTGCCAGCAGTGCGGCGAGTCCAATCGCGCCTCCTTTGGCAGCTTCATCCTGTAGCCCCTGGAGGACGAATTTGCGTCGCGCCGGATTGCTCTGGGAGAAAATCTTCGGATTAATGCGTAGCAGCGCAAAACCTTCGGAAGCTCGATCCTCAGGCCAATTCTCGCCTAGACAAACCGTCAATTGTTTCTTCGCAGTGCCATCTTGAATTCCAAGGAACCAAGCATACGCTGCATCGAAATCACGCTTCATCCATTCCGCAAAAAGTTCTGACGCCGCATCGCTGGTCGGGCTTCCGTTTAGCAACCACTCCGGTTTCGTTAGAGCTTCATAGAGTGCTGCCTCGATTTCCGCATCGGTCCAATTCGCCAGCTCGGCACCCAATGGATGTTTCCGCGCCTCCGCGGTTTCTCCAGCACGCTTGAGAAAATCTCCACTCCTCCACTTCGGGTGATCTCCGCGCTGCTGATCGCGCTCACGAGGTCGAGTCGTCTGGGATTTTTCAGCAGTTTCCGATTTTCCAGCTCTTCCGTTAGATTGCGCGAACAAGCCCATGCCTACCCCTACAGCAATCGCGATGATGAAAATAATTGCACCGCTTTTCACTGGAAACACTAGCTACAATGAGTGTGCTCAAATAGCAACAAATTTCCATATTCCCGATGTAAGACCACAACTTCGGATAAGTTCATTACAGGGAGCTGCAAGTTAAGATGACGACCATCCTTACACTGACCAATTCGTCATCACGGAGATGTGCTTGATGGAGATCCATTCAGCTCTGCCATCACCTGCGCTCGTTCGTCGGCATTGAGGTTGAAGAGATCCATGGAGGACCCTAGTAAGTTTTCCAGACCAGCTCTTTTCGACTCAACCTCCTGATACAATTTTGCATAACTCTTCGCCTTCTTGAAAAGTGCGGCCATTTGTTCCTGCCTCGGCAGATCATTCAGGGCTGCCTTCACTTCCTTTTGCTGCTTTGGTGTCGACCTGAGATCTAGCGCTTCTTCAGCTACCGTAACTCGATCAGATTCTTTCGGCAAAGCTTTGAGCAATGCCCCAAAATCTTCGGGACGGTTCCTCACTTCCCGAGCCAGCCCTTCAATTGCTGACTCTCGGGAACTTTCTGGAATTTGATCAAGATGGGAAACCACCCAGTCAAGCGCTGGCTGGCTCCCCTCAGTAGACGCAACGCCTTTCCACAAGGACCCAAGGAAGAACTCTTCACCTTGCGCTCCTCCATCATAAATCGTCTTCAAGCTATCCCACGCCGCTTCCTTATCTTGAGCCGCCCAATAGCTGAGAGCATCGTTTACCCCTGAACCATTCGGAACTTCTTTGAGCATGCGTGAGAAATCAAAATCATCCGAGTAGGATGAGGCACCTTGCCAGAATTGAATAGGAAGCTGCGCAGCCTTGATCCAGTCGTCCGTACCTCGCTCTGCTGCTGAATTAATTGCTATAGTGTAATGCTGAGATAATTCCGCTTGCTGAAGATTGTCCGGCAACCGCCCAACCCAACGCTTCAGCACCGATGGAGATGAAGCCGCGACAGCTTTCAAAATGGAGCACATCGCCGATTCATAGAATCTGGTTGCAACGGTGTCCTGCATCTCAGCCCACTCTAGCGCAGCCTCACCTTCACGACGATAGAGCTCTGCTCCAAATTCATCGAAGAGAAATTGGGTTGATGATGTTCCGTCCTTTCGCCTCACTTCCATCAGTTCTAACATACCGCTCCGCAGTTCATCTGGGCTCATGCGTTCCAACTCGCGACGAATGTCTGATTTCTGACGATCTTCCCGTAAGTTGCGGATCAAACACTGCAGGTCTTTGCGCTCGGTTCCAGCTGATGCCGAAGCTCGCACGACATTTCTCCGTCGTGATTGGGGTAATTGGTCGGATACCAGCGACTTAGAAATTGAAGTTGAGGATCCCGCGACCAGGATAAATCCCAAGCCTGCTCCAAAAATCACCAACGTGATGCGAATGATCAAAGTTTTCATGGTTTGAACCGTTGGACGATTTCTTCCGTTTGTTCTGCAGAGACCTGCCACTCATTGAGTTTTTTACGCAGCAACTCTTCATCCGACTGACCGAAATTCCGCCGACCATTTGGCACGTCTAAGGTAGCCGTCAGCAAAGCATCCACCCTTCGCGCTGGATCCATTTCATCCAGCACCGGCAGCACAGCTGATGTTTTGCCTGCGAACATTCCTTGAATGCCAACTTCCCGGATTTCGTCTGCAACCGCCGGATCTGACATTCCTTTCGCCAATCCCGAAATCACAGACGATGGCGTATATAATTGCCCCGCTACTTGCTTCTCAATCGTGTCGAGAAATTCGCTACGATCTTCCTCTGACCAGTTCTCTATTTGCTCGCCGATGGCATTTAAAGTATTGGTATAGCATCCATACTCAATCACATTATAAACACCGCTCGGTCCCTCCGTCTTCAGAACCCAAGCCACAGCCGACTCAGCGTCATTTGCCATCCATTGGGAGACCAATCCGCGGACTTCCGTTGTTCCCCATCCGTCTTTTAGCGCATCCGTTGCTGCAAGTGCGTCAAAATCGAAATCATCCGGCAGCTCAGGTCCTGGGGTAAAGCCACGATTATATAATAGTTGCTCAGCATGCATCTCTGCCAGCAACGCACCAAGTCCAACGGCGCCGCCCTTGGCGGCTTCATCCTGCAAGCCCTGAATGTTGAACTTGCCTCGAGCCGGATTACCCACGGGGAAAATCTCCGGATAGATGCGTAACAACGCAAAACCTTCGGAAGCCCGATCGTCCGGCCAATTTTCGCCCAAGCATACCGCCAATTGCTCCTTCGCAATACCATCTTGAACTCCACTAAACCAGGCAAACGCCGCATCAAAGTCACGCCTCATCCATACCCTGAGAAGCTCAAACGCCGCCTCGCTCGTTGCGTTCGGTTCAGTTAGACTACTAAGCAACCACTCCGGTTTCGACAAAGTCTCATTAAGAGCTGCCTCGATTTCCGCATCAGTCCAACTCTCCAGATTTGCAGCCAATGGATGTTTCCGCGCCTCTGCTGTTTCTTTAGCACGCTTGATTAAATCTTCAGTGCTCCACTTCGGGTGATCCGCGCGCTGCTGATCGCGCTCATGAGGTCGAGTCGCCTGGGATTTTTCAGCAATTGCCGATTTTCCAGCTCTTCCGTTGGATCGTGCGAGCAAGCCGAAGCCTGCACCTACAGTCATCGCGATGATGAAGATGATCGCTCCTCTTTTCACAGAACAAGCCATCTACAAACTTTGTGTTCGAATAGCAACATGAAACAATCCATGACCCGACAGGAAAGTCTCACGGATCACCCACTCGACTCATCACTTGCGCCTTCTCTTCGTCGCTGAGCTCTAGGATTTTCATCGGTTTCTCCAATCTTTTGGCAATCCCAGCGGCTTGATATTCATCTCCGCTCTGGAAGGACTTACGATAGGATTCCGCCATTGATAAAACTGCGGCCATTTGCTCCTGCCTCGGCAAACTGTTCATCGCGAGTTTCAGCTGCTTCGCATTGGTTTGAGTTTCCAACATATGTTGAGCCGCAGTAATTCGGTCCGATTCCCGAGGCAGAGACTTCAGCAGTGGCTCGAATTCTTCTGACCGGTCGGCTCCTGCAACAATGAGGCTGTATACCGACATATCCCTCATTTCATCAGGTATCAAATCCAGCCGTGAAACAGTCCAACCGATCGCGGCTTGGCTTTCGGTGGTAGTGGCAACCCCTTGCCAGAGAGCACCCAGATAAAAAGTCCCATCTGGATTTTTCGAGTCATAAAACTCCTTCAAGCTAGACCATGCCGCGTCTTTGTCCTGCGCCGCCCAGTAGCCCACTGCATCGCCCACTCCTGGACCCTCGGGAACCTCTTTGAGCATCCGTGAGAAATCAAAATCGTCCGAGTAAAATGGAGCACTCGCCATGCTCCCGGCTACCCAGTAATTGTCTAAAGCTTTCGCTGCTGCGATCCAATCGTCCGTGCCCCTCTCCGCCGCACGATCCATCGCGAGTTGGGAAAATTGATGTGCCGATGCTCTAAAATCAACATCCTCCGACAATCGATCCAGCCAGCGTTTCAGAATCGTTGGCGAAGTGGCAGCTGCTTCGTTCAAGACCGGGGCGAGGACTCCGCGGTAGGAACCTTTCCATTCCCCATCCTGCTGCATCGCCCATTCCAGAGCATCCTCTCCCTCTCGGCGATAGAACTCCGCGCCGAACTCACTCATAACATGAATATACGTCTCCAATTGTAGATCGCCTGATATTTTAAGTTTCGATATCTCAACCATCTCACTCCTGAGTTCATCTAAACTCAAGCGTTCCAACTCATGGCGAAGATCCGATTTTTTCTTCGCCAAATCCCAATCACGCATCAACCGATCCAGGCCTTTGCGTTCCGTCTCCGCATTTGCAGAAAATCTCGCAACCTCCCGCGTCTGCCGGGTCAACTCTCGCGCTTTTTCATGAGATGATAATCCTGAATTTACGGAATGTGTAAGAACGAATCCAAGTCCAAAACCGAAACAACCCAAGGCAATGTAGATGCTTAACTTTCTCATGGCTTGAATCGTTGAATAATCTCATCTGCCTGCTCAGATGGCACCTCCCACTCACTCAGTTGTTTCCGGAAAAGTGCTTCATCGGATTCTGTAAATGTTCGCATACCCCTGCCGGAGTTTCCCGCAATAGGCGTTGCCTCCAGGAGGGCATCCACCCTTCGCTCTTGCTCCATATCGTTAAGCAGGGGTAACATATTTGCTGCCTGGCCATAGAAAATCCCCTGGATGCCGAGGGCACGGATCTCATCCGCTGCAACCGGGTTGCCCGTAGCTTTCGCCCACCTAGAAATTTGAGAAGCAGTACGGTAGTATTCCATCTCACTCATTTTTCTTGCTGATGCGGTTAGAAATTCACTGCGGTCTGACTGCGACCAGGTACCGATCTGACCAACAACGTAGGACGCAGCAGTGGATAATCCGCCGTGAGAGATCACGTCATACACACCAGCCGGACCCTTCGAATCGAGCAGCCATTTCAGTGCTGTTTCCTTGTCGGTCTCAAGCCATTCAATCATCAGTCTGTGTACCTCCAGACTTCCCCAACCCTCCTTAAAGGCATCGGTAGCCGCGAGTGCGTTGAAATCGAATCCATCCGGGAGCTTCAGAGCTTCGGAATAACCAGGCTGGTTCAACTGATCCTCCTCTTTCATCTCCCGAAGCAGCTGAGCAACCCCCATCGCCCCATCCTTCGCAGCCACATCCTGCAGCCCGCGAAGACTGAACTGTCCCCGCTCCCACCCAAACTGAGTGGCTAGATCTGGATAAATTCGTAGCAACGCCAGGCCTTCTGCCGGTCGATCCTTGGGCCAATGTGCGGCCAAGCATCCAGCCAAAGTATTCTTCGCTTTCCCACCTTGAATGCCCATGAACCAAGCATAGGCCGCATCGAAGTCTCGTTTCATCCATTCCGTGAGAAGCTCGAACGCGACCTTGCTCAGCGGGCTGCCCTCAAGCAGCCACTCCGGTTTTGACAGAGTCTCATTGAGCGCGACCTCGATTTCCGCATCGGTCCAGTTTGCCAGCTCGGTTGCCAATGGATGTGCCCGCGCCTCAACTGTATCTTGTGCACGTTTGAGAAAGTCTTCACTGCTCCACCTCGGGCGGTTTTCTCGTGACCGATCCCTCGAACCAGTGGGCCGGGCTTTTGAGGTCGCTTGAGATTTGGTCGATCTACCCTCGGATCGCGGGAGCAAGCCCATGCCTGCCCCGACGATCAAGGTGACGATGAAGATGATTGCCCCGCATTTCACAGGACTAGCCATCTACAAATTCCGTATCAAATTAGCAACGAGAATCAAAGTTCCGAGAAAGCTCACTCAAGACATGCTGTGCAGCCCCACGATGTTGCCTTCGGAATCCTTGAAAATGCCAATGAAGCCGTGCGGCGGAATCGCTGTCCGTGACTTGATCACCTCCCCACCTGCTTCGGGAATTCTGGCAAGTACACCATCGAGATCGCCTTCAACATTAAGATAAATCAGAGATCCTCCCGGGCCAGGAGTTCCGCCTTTTCTGAGGGTCAGCGCGCCGCCAACTCCCTGGTCATACTCGGCTGGGAATAGTGCCATTTTATCCTCACCGTCGAAGGTGTCCATCGAAGTGCCGAGGATGGTTTGATAGAATTGATGGGCGCGGTCGAAATCGGATACCATGATTTCGAACCAGTTGATTGCATTGTTTTTCATCGATTGAATGGAGTTTGGTTAGCGCCCCCGGCCGTGTGCCGAAGACAACCGCATTCAAACCGATGCCACTGACAACCCTATGTCAGTAGCTGGAAAAAACTTCTGCGTCCCGATAACGCTGCTGGATTTGCACCGCCACCGTGAGCATCTCCTGCCGCAGTTCCGGCGGTGCCACGACTTCCGCATCAAGGCCGTAACTCATCAACCAGGAGGCCATCCAGCGCGTGCAAGAAACCAGACATTCAACCCGCACCCGGCCATCCGGCAGCTTCGTTTCGGATAAGGACGATGAATAAAGCTCGGTTCTCACCCGCTCCATCACCCCAGCTGCAAAATCGATCACCGTGGGAATCACCTGACTGGCTGCGATTTCTTCAGCGAGGAATTCCTTCAGTGAGAAATCATCATGTCCGCTGAACTGCTGCGCCAGCACCTCCCATTCGTTCATCCGGTCCAGTCGGAAATCACGCGTCGCATTCCGCAATTGGCAATGCGCGATCAAATGCCACTGGCGGCCGTAAAACACCAAGCCAAGTGGCTCGACCACACGCTTGGTAATCTCTCCTCTACGGCCTGCATCGTAGGTCAGGGCGACGCATTGCTTGCGCACCACCGCTTGCTGCAAAGGCATCAGCGATTGCCGGTCCTCGTCACTGCCCGATAGCAATGGAAGTGAAACCCGGATGGACCGCGATAGACGATTCAAGTAATCCCGGCGCTCGGTAGGAAGAACCGCGCGGATTTTCATCAATGCATCGCGCAAGGCATCACGCAGTGATTCGTCGGCAATCTGCTCCGTCACTTCGCCACTCAGAAAAAGGGCGGCCGCTTCGTTCTCCGTGAACATCACCGGCGGCACGTGATAACCGCGCATCAGGCTGTAGCCCATCCCGGCTTCGCCGATGATAGGGACACCCGCTTCCCCGAGCGCTGCCAAATCCCGATAAACCGTGCGGACGCTGATCTCAAAATGCGCCGCAATCTTTTCCGCCGTGATCACACGGTGGCTTTGCAGCAACAGGATCATCCCCGTCAGGCGGTCGATGCGATTCATTTCCGCACCAACCTAACCCAACCGGGCAGAAAATGGACAGTCCAATATTCAATCGAACAGGACGCAACTCAGTCCGCGGATCGATCAAGCACCGCCAGTAGCAATCTTCGCGAACTTTTCGTCGATGAATTGAAGCACGAGGCTTTCAACCGCTTCGTCGTTCAAACGCTCCACCACCTCAACCGAGAAACCACGGGCAATCAGTTGGCGGGCGCGAACTGGATCGATGCCGCGGGCACGCAGGTAAAAGATCTCCTCATCGCTGATTTGTGATGAAGTGCTGCCGTGTGAGCACTTCACCTGATCCGCGTTGATCTCCAAGCCGGGCATGGAATTCGCTTCGCAGGTGTCACTCATCAGCAAGTTACGACAAGTCTGGTAGGCATCGGTATGGTGCGCCCCTTCGTCGACAAAGATCAGTCCTGAGAACACGGTCTTCGATTCATCATACAACGAGTTTTTATATAACAAATCCGAGTAAGCTCCTTCGGAAACGTGATGCTGGAACGTGCGTTGATCGTATTCCTGATCCTGATACGGAATGGAGACCGACAGCATGTCCGAGCGCGAACCCGGACCTTCGAGGCGGGTCAGCGACTCATTGCGTGCCCAGGTCGATCCGGTATTCAGGATGAATCCGGTGGTTGAAGCATCGCGGTCTGCAGACGTTTCGTTGATTTGCACCATGCGCGATTTTTCGTTCAGCGCCTGGATCGCCACGTAATCCAGCTTCGAGCCAGGGCCTGCGGAAAGGTCGTTGAACGCGATGGCCAGCCCCGAATCCGAATCATTGGCGGAGCGGAACATATCAACCACGCGCACCTTCGAATGGCGACCGGTGACGATCAGCGTGTGAGGAAACACCAGCGTGTTTTCGCCAGAAATCCAATGATGCACTTCGATGGTGCCTTCGACTTCCAACTTGTCTGGGACGAAGACGAACAAACCATTGATGACCGAGGCAGCGTGCAGAGCCGAGAATTTCGCGGAGCCCAACCGGGTTTCCTGCTGCATGAAATGCTTCTCGACCAGCTCCGAATGGGAAACCAAGGCCTCAGCCAATGGCAGGCAGATCAGTCCTGTCGGTACATTCGATTCGGACAATACCAGCGTGTCATTGATGAAAACCAGCTTTGCCAATGGAGCTTCCACCCCCACTGAGCGAGCGATCATATCAGTCGCATCGCCATCAAATCCACTCGGCGCATAAGCGGAAAAATCGAGCTGTTTGATATTGGCAAATCTCCACTCCTCATCGCCTCGTTTCGGCGTAGGGGTGGATTCATACAACTCCCGGGCGGCCTTTTGGCGCTCGTTGAACCAAGCGGGAAAGGTAGCGGACAGATCCGGGGTGGGTTCGATGACAGCGGACATAAACAAATAAAACTAATAATCTAACAATCGGTGGATCAGCCCACCGAACCTTCCATTTCGAGATCGATCAGGCGCTTCAACTCGACGGAATATTCCATCGGGAACTCGCGCACCAGATCGTTGATGAAGCCGTTCACGGCGAGTGACATGGCCTGACCTTCGCTCAAGCCGCGTTGCATCAGATAGAACAGCATGTCTTCGGAAACCTGCGAAACCGACGCTTCGTGCTGGGTCGAGTGACGGTTTCCCTTCACCGTGATCGCCGGATAGGTATCGGTGCGGCTGTTGCTGTTGATGAGAAGCGCGTCGCACTCGGTGTTGTTTTTGCAACCCTTCAGATGCTTCGGAATGTGAACTTGGCCACGGTAGGTCGAACGACCTTCGCCAACGGAAATCGATTTCGACACGATGTTCGAAGTCGTTTCGTCCGCTGCGTGGATCATCTTCGCACCGGTGTCCTGATGCTGACCGTTGTTGGCGAGAGCGATCGAGATCACCTCACCACGAGCGCGGCGACCTTTCATGATCACGCCCGGGTATTTCATCGTCAGACGCGAACCGATGTTGCAATCGATCCAGCGGACTTCCGCGTCTTCCATCGCCAAGCCACGTTTGGTGACGAGGTTGAAAACGTTCGACGACCAGTTTTGCACGGTGACGTATTGGATCTTCGCGCCTTTCAGAGCGACCAGCTCAACCACGGCGGAGTGGAGTGTCGACGTTTCGAACTTCGGTGCGGTGCAGCCTTCCATGTACATCACTTCCGCACCTTCGTCGGCGATGATGAGTGTGCGCTCGAACTGGCCGAAGTTTTCGGAATTGATCCGGAAGTATGCTTGCAGCGGTTGCTTCAGCTTCACGCCTTTCGGGATGTAGATGAACGAACCACCGGAAAACACCGCTGAATTCAGCGCGGAGAATTTGTTGTCGCCAGTTGGAATGACTTTACCAAACCAAGGTCGAAAAATTTCTTCGTGCTCTTTCAACCCTTCGGTCGAGTTCACAAAAATCACGCCTTGCTTGCTGAGTTCTTCCTTAACGTTCGAATAGGCCGCTTCGGAGTCGAACTGAGCTTCCACGCCGGCGAGGAATGCGCGCTCTTGCTCTGGAATTCCAAGTCGTTCAAAGGTTTCCAAAACATCGGGCGGGACTTCATCCCAGGAACGCTTTGGCTTTTCACCGTCGGAAAGGTAGTAGCGGATCGCGTCGAAATCGATGTTGTTCAGGTCGCTCGTCGCCCAGTTGGTGGGCATCGGTTTATCGAGGAACACCTTGAGCGCCTTGTGGCGGAATTCGCGGACCCAATCCGGATCGCTTTTCACGTCCGAGATGTAATCGACTGTCTTTTCGGAAAGACCACGCCCGGCATCAAACTTGTTGCGCTCCGGGAAAGTGAAATCGCCCCGGCTGCGGTCGATATCGATCGCTTGACGAGTACCGTCATCGAGAACGGATGTATCTTCGTAGGACATAGAAATGTAGCGGGTAAGGATTAGGCAGGTGCCAATTCTTTCAGGAAATCGTAACCGGTTTCTTCCAGTTCCAATGCCAGTTCCGGGCCTCCGGAACGGACGATGCGCCCTGCGGACATCACGTGAACGTGGTCCGGTTTGATGTAGTCGAGCAGGCGCTGATAGTGGGTGATGAGGAGGAAGCCGCGATCTTCCGAGCGCATGGAATTCACACCCTTGGCGACGATTTTCAGTGCGTCGATATCCAGTCCGGAATCGGTTTCGTCGAGCAACGCATACTTCGGCTCCAGCATGATCATTTGCAGGATTTCGTTGCGCTTTTTCTCACCACCGGAGAAGCCTTCGTTCACCGCGCGAGCCGTGAACTTGCGGTCCATTTCCAGCAAATCCATCTTTGAATAGAGATGCTTGTAATAGGCAACCGCATCGATCTCTTCACCTTTGGGCAAACGAGCCTGGAGCGCGGCGCGGATGAAGTTCGCATTCGACACACCCGGAACTTCCGACGGATATTGGAAAGCGAGGAAAATGCCGGCGCGTGAGCGTTCGTCGACTTCCATTTCCAGCAAGTTTTCGCCATCCATGGTCACCGATCCGGAAGTCACGACGTAGCCTTCGTGGCCCGAAATGACTTTCGAAAGTGTCGATTTCCCGGACCCGTTCGGACCCATGATGGCATGGACTTCGCCCTTCGGAATTTCCAAGGTGACACCTTTCAGAATTTCGGTGCCGTCTTCGAGAGTGGCGTGGAGGTCTTTGATTTGCAGGCTCATGTTAAGAAAAAGGGAAATTGGTTAGTTGGAGGATTGAGGGATTTGACCGCGGAGGGTGATCTCGATTTCGTCGATCAGCGCACCCGCAGGAAGGTCGAGCAAATCGGCCAGATTCACGCCCGGCTTGAAATGGACATCGTGAATCACGCCTGATGATTTATCGTGGAAATGACCATGGTCATCGCGATTGGAACAATAGCGGGATGGTTCCCGGTCAAAATTCACCTGACGCACGACATCGTGCTGGACCAGCACTTCCAGGCAGTTGTAGACGGTCGCCAGCGAGATACTCGGCAGGCGATCCTTCACACGCATGAAGACATCGTTTGCCGTCGGGTGATTTCGATCGCTGATCAGCGTCCGATACACCTCCTTGCGCTGGCGCGTCATGCGCAGCCCCCGAATTTCATCGGGAATGTCCGCATCAGCGATTGGCTTGGAAGAGTGGTCGTGCATCTGGCCGCACCATTCAGCCAGCCAGGAGTAATATCAAGAATTATTCTAATTCAATTTTTAGGAAAATTCAGAAATCCGATGACGGCGCTACAAGCCACACTCCGTCCGCTAATGCTGAACTTTCCCGATCGGCAGGCATTGCAGCCAACCTTGGTCGCTGTGGAAAATTTGAGCTTCGATTTCGAAAACCTCGCGTAGCCGCGCTGGCGTCAAGATCGACACCGGCGGCCCCTCGGCCACGATTTTCCCCTGTTGCATCACAATCAGATGATCGGCGTAGCGGGCGGCGAGATTGAGATCGTGCAAGACCAGAACGATTGTTTTGCCGTGCTCTCGATTCAATCTGACCATGAGCTCCATCAATTCGAATTGATGCGACAGATCGAGGAAGGTCGTCGGTTCGTCTAAAAACAGATATTGAGGCTGCTGGGCCAGAGCCATCGCAATCCACACCAACTGGCGTTGTCCGCCACTCAATCCGGAAACCGGACGATGCCGTAAATCCGTTAGATCCGTCAACCGGAGCGCCAGCTCGATCGCCTCCAAATCATTTTCCGAAAGTCCTTGGAGAAATCCACAATGCGAATATCGGCCGTGACGCACCAAGTCTTCCACCAGGATTTCTCCCGGGACAGGATGCTCTTGAAACAATATGCCCAGCCGATGCGCCAACTCACGCACTGGCAATTGCCGCAGATCGCCGCCGTCCAAGATCACCCGGCCCGCCTCGGGGTTAAGCTGTCTTGCCAGCGTTTTGAGCAACGTGCTTTTGCCTGATCCATTGGGCCCGATCATGGCCGTGATCTTGCCTTCGGGAATTTGCAAGGTCGTCCCATCCAGAATCCATGGCAGTCTCCGATCATAGCGCACCGCCAACTTCTCCGCAGACAATCCGCGTGAGTCTGTTTCGGGAGGCTTCATAGTTTCCCGATTTCCGGACGCCGCCGCATGATGTAAAGAAAGAATCCACCGCCAAGGCACCCCGTGATGATCCCCACGGGCAATTGCATCGGCTGCACCAACAAGCGCGCGCCTGCGTCCGCGCAAACTAGAAGCGCTGGTCCTGAAAATAAGCAACCGATCAACAACCGCCGGTGCGTTCCGCCTACCAAATTTCTCACCACATGCGGAACAATCAGTCCGACGAAGCCGATCAACCCGGCGACTGCCACGGCGGAACCTGCGGCGATAATCGCATTCGCCGACAGCCAGAAGCGCACCCATTCCACCCGCATGCCAAGGCTGCGCGCCGCAGGATCACCGAGCTGCAGCACATCCAATTGCCGGGTTGTTAGAAGCGCGATCATACTGCTCACCAAAGTCCAAGGCGCAATTTGCCGGACTTGCTGCCAGCCGACTCCAGTGAGAGAACCGGTCGTCCAAGCGAGCGCGTTTTGCACCACACTGATTTCCTTCGCCATCAGAAATAATCCGGTCTGGATCGACCCCGCGATCGCAGCCACCACCACGCCGGCCAGAACCAATCGAACCGGACTGGTTCCGCGATTCCAGGCAATCGCATACACGATCAGAAAGGCCAAACCTCCGCCCAACATCGCCATGACCGGCAAAAGTGGCGCGAGCATGGGAAAGAGCACCAGAATCAGGATCACCGCCAGTCCCGCGCCGGAACTCACGCCTAACAAAAACGGACTCGCCATTTCATTGCGCGTCACCGCCTGCAAGATCGATCCCGAAACACTCAAGTTGATCCCCACAAAAACCGCCACCAACACTCGAGGAAGCCGCACATTCCAAACGATCAAAGTCTCAGTGGTCAGCGCCCGGGTTGACTCGAGCCCCACGGCAGAAGCTCCCGCATCGCCTAACAAAAAGTGCCCCAAGGTCGTCGGAGATTTCCAAACTTGGGGATCAAAGATCGCGGCAAATGCCCGTTGCCAGGTCATGCCAAAGGAACCGGCCGTCAGCTGGATCAACGCGAAAATGACGATGACCAGCATCGAGACCCCGATCACCCAAGCGAGCGCATAACGGCGTTGCTCATTGCTTCGCATGATCCAACTCCGTTTGCTTTTTCAGGATCCGGACGACTTCATCGCGATCAAAGAGTTGTTCGGACTTTGGATACAGGTGATCCTTGCGAAACTCGCCGAAGAGCGTCGGATAGATTTGCTTGGCCGCCATTTCCAGTTGGAACAGATAGAAAATCGGCCCCTGCAGTGGAGTTCCGCCCGGGTAGACGCGACCGTTTTTGAAAGCATTCACCCGGCCTAACAATGGATCATCCTTCAACGCCTGCATCCGCTCAAAATTCATCGCTGCCGATCCGGAATTGATGGCGAATGGCATGATCAGCACATCGGGATTCATCGACAGCAAGCCTTCAGCATCCAGTGGTGTGCCTACCGGCCCTTGCGAGCCGCCGTAGGCACGATCCGCGATCGAAGCAAACGCATCTCGCACTCCCAGCTCGCGATATTGAACTTGCCCGAACCCTTCATTCGCCAGGCTGTAAATGGTGTATTTCCCATTGTTATAATAAACCAAACCCACGCGCGGCCGTTCGGATTCTGGAGGGAGTTTCGCCTGGATGGATGCGACCATCCGATCGCCAACTTGCTTGAGAAGCTGGATCGCACCGGTTCTCTGATAGACCTCGCCGATCTTTTCCGAAAGTGACCAAAGGTCATAATACTCATACGGTTCGGCTCCCGGATAGTGATGATCCCGGCTATAGCGGTTTGCCAAAAACGGCCCGACGTTTGCGGCGATCTCATCGACATCGCGCTCGCTCCATCCCCGGCTTGCTGCCAGCTGCAGGGGGTCGATGTGATGAACATCCGCCCTTAACGCATAGAGCAATTCTTTATCAAACATGCCACCTCCAGGAGTGGATAGATAAGTCAATGCATGTTGGCGATCTGCCGGCTGATAGCCGCTGAGCGCGTGATAGAAGCCATCGTAATCATTATCCTGATAACCGGTAGCCACGAGTTTGCGATCTTCACCAAGTGCCACCAGCATGTCATTGTAGTTGGCATCCATCGTCACGACTCGCTCTGGCACCCGATCAAAATGAACCTTGCCGGTGGGTGACAAATCAACGTCGTAACCCGAGGCGCTCATCCCACGATCCTTGGTCCGCCAAGGCGCATCGCCCTCACCCCGATTGATCAGCAGTGTCGTCAAACCGGCGAGCGCGACCAAGGCGATGGCAGCGATGCACAAAATCTGTTTCAGCTTTAGCGACACGACCTGTTAGAAATCAAAGTTCATTTCCTCCCAACCAGAACGTAGGGGATCGAGGTGGAGAGACTTTCATTTCGGGTGCGATACTCTTCCCGAACCTCAAGAAGATCCTCCATGGGCAAGGAAGTGATATCACGCAGCCCTGCCGCCTCCATCACCACCCGGACATGCGATTCCTTGTGATCGAGGAACGGCAATTGGCTCAGTGCGTTTTTATAATTCTCGTCCGGCTCCCATCGCGGTCTGATTTCCTGTTTCGACGGCTGGTGTTTTTCGCCCGGCGGCATGGTATGCCCCACGATCACGAGTAATCCACCAGGCTGCAGCAAATCAACCCACTGCCGAACCGCATAGCCCGGATGCGGCAGCGTGAAGAGCACAAAGCGGGTGGAGATGACGCTGAATTGCTCACCCTCAAACGGCAATGATTCCGCATCGCCTTCCACGAAAGTCGCACGCACGCCGCGTTCGGAGGCGATGCGCCGGGCCATCGCAATCATGGCGGGAGAAAAATCCACCCCGGTCACTGCGAATCCAAGTTCCGCCCACATCAACGCCAGAGTTCCCGGACCGGAACCCACATCTAACAACGGCCCTGGAGGGACATTGTCAGTGGCTTGATGGAGCAAATTCTTCCAGGCTTCTCGACATTCCGGATCGAGAAACTCCGCATTCAACCCGGCGCTCACCCAACCCTCCACACGTTGTGGATTGTTCCAGCCGCGCTGAAACACGGCCTTGAGTTCAGCGGCGCTGAGAGTCGCCACCGGATCAGATTTCAAAACGTCAGGCTGCATTTGACATAAGCGGCGCAAGGGGTTCCAGGCTGCACACTGGCGGTGCTGAATGCGGATTCATAGTATTCGGTATCGAACAAGTTGAGCACATTCAGCTGAAGCTTCAGTTGCTTGCCATCGTTCAGATTCCTGCGATACCACATCGCGGTGTCGAATCTCGCATAGCCAGCCAGATCGAAAGTATTGTTATTATCAACCGGTCTGGAACTGACGGCAAAAATACCCGCACCCACGCCGAAGTTTTCCAACGGTCCGGAGGTGAAATCATATTTCAGCCACAAACTTCCCGATTGCAGGGGAACGCCAGCGAACCTCGCACCAACCGGCAGGCTTGAGGAATCGAGCACCTCCGTGTCGGTGTAAGAATAACTCGCGATCAACTGAAGATTCCGGGTGAGTTGACCCAGCATATCCAGTTCGAATCCTTGGCTGCGGAGCTCACCGCCATTCACGCTGAAACCGGTGTGATCCGGATCAGAAACCGGCACGTTGTCCTTGGTGATCTGATAAACCGAGCTGGTGATCGCCAACCGGTCATCCAGCAGAGACAGCTTCACACCGGCCTCGTATTGCAAGCCGGTGGTCGGATCGATCGAATTGCCATTGTAATCGAGGCTACCTCCCGCGGTATTGGGATTGAAGGAGCGGCAAACATTCGTGTAGGTCGTCAGCCAAGGTGTTAGATCATAAGCAACGCCGAAACGCCCGGTGTATCCGGTGTCGTATTGGTTGAATTCTCTACCATCAGAAAAACGACGGTAAAACTGATCGATGTAATCCACCCGCCCCCCTAACAGGACATGCAGCCGGTCATCCAAGGCGTCCATTTGCTCCTGGATGTATCCACCCAAGGATTTCGTCAGCGTCTTTTGATCCGCATAGCCTTCGACGAAATTGTAAGGACCCGTCGGATAGACCGGATTCGTGGCATCGATCACCGGCAATGCCGCGGTGACGCGGTGATAGTTATAATCATTCACATCACCTTGAATCCCGGCGATGAACTGATGCTTGGTTGGGCCGACGTCGAATTTATAAATGCCGTCGACTAAAAAGTTATACTGCCAGTTATCAAATTCGGAAGCATCCAGGTAATTATTAACCGTTCCAGAAACGGACCCGGGCGACCACCGGATGGCATCATTCTCCGCTTCGAAGTTATGCACCAACACCTTCCCGCGCAGGGTCAGATCCTGATTGAGATCGTGTTCCAGCTGCAGGCTATACACAAAATCCTCGATATCCTGTGTCGTATGACCGAATCCGGCGAGGTTGCGATAGATTGAGCCCGTTGGCTTGCCATCGCTGGTGAAGACCACGCCATTGTCGTGCGGACGTTCCAGATCCTGATACCACAACCAGGTCGTCAACCGGGTCTGCGGCGAGATATTCCAAGTGAATGACGGCGAGAAAAAGGTCGATTGATTGTGCAGGAAATCGCGGAATGATTCCTGATCCTGATAATCGCCAGCGATCCTCAAAGCCGCGTCATCCCCAATCGGCGAGTTCATGACAAATCCGGCCTGATAATAATCGTAGCTGCCATATTCGGCATACACTTCGTTCTTCTGAGTGGCCGTCGCCACCTGGGGCATCACGTTGATCAACCCACCCGGCTCGATCGCGCCATAAAGTGACGACGCAGGGCCTTTCAACACTTCCACCCTGCTGACTCCCGCCAGATTCATCGGCGCCATGGTGTAGAGGTTCACGCCATCCAGCGATGCCAGCTGGGAAAAGCCACGGATCATGGAATTCTCAAACTGAATCCCCAGGCCCTCCGTCTTCACGGCGGAAACCCCGCTGACATTTCGATAAACATCCTTCAATCGGAACACCCCCTGATCGACGAAAACCGAGCGCGGGATGACCTGAACGGAAACCGGGGTTTTCGCAATTGGCGTGTCGCTGCGCGTTGCGGTGCTTGCCTCTTTGACGGGATAGCTCTCGTCTTGTTTCTCGGCGGTCACCACCAGGGTTTTGAGCGCATCCGGACTCGAAACCTCCTGTGCGCCACCTGTTTGGATCAACAAACAAGATCCAACGCCACCGACTACAGCGGCAAGGGACGGTTTCAACGAACGGAAGCTCAATATCTGGCGGGTTTTCGGTTTCATGACAAATCTGACTCCGATTGAGGCGAAGCAATTGGAGTCATAGGCAAAAAATTCGAGACTCCAAGAATTTCGTCGATGAAATGTCGGTATCCACGCTATGCCTCGGCCCGTCGCCATGCTCGCCCGCTTTTCACTTTATGGCTTTCTCAAGAACCTCCGGTTCTTTGATGCATTCCTGCTGTTGGCATTGCGCGAGCGAGGAATCGATTTCCTGGGCATCGGCGGCTTGATCGCGGTTCGAGAAGTTGCCAGTCACCTCAGCCAGATCCCCTCAGGCGCCTTGGCCGATGCCTTCGGCCGCCGTCGCTGCATGGTCGTCAGCATGGCCTGTTACGTCATCTCCTACCTCGCACTCGGGCTATCTGCCCAGTCCTGGCTACTGGTTTTTGCGATGGTTTTCTACGGCACTGCCGACGCTTTCCGCGATGGCACTCACAAAACCTTGATCTACACGTGGCTGCGCCAACAAGGACGTGAAAACGAGCGAACCAAGATTTACGGCTACACCCGATCCTGGTCAAAAATGGGCTCCGCGCTTTCATCCCTGATTGCTGCCGTGCTGGTTTTCATCACCGGAAATTTCTCCACGGTGTTCCTGCTCAGTGCCATCCCAGCATTTCTGAATCTGATCAACCTCGCCACCTATCCAGCATCGCTCGATGCCGGAATTGCACCCGGCGGCGGTCTGAAACAAGCCTACCGCCACCTGGTCGATGGCTTCAAGGAGGTGATCTCCCGAAGTTCGGTGCGTCGCTTGGTCATGGATAGCATCGCATTCGAAGGCGGCTATCCAGTGGTGAAGGATTACCTGCAAATCGTGGTGCAGGCATCGGTCATCGCCCTACCGCTAGGACTTTCTCTCAGCGGCGAGCAGCGGACTGCGGTTTTCAGCGGACTTTCCTACGCGGTGTTGCATTTTCTCGCCAGCAAGGCGTCGAAATCGGCACATCGTTTTGAATCCTCCAGCGGTGGAGTCGAGCCGGCCATCGATCGCATCTTTCTCCTTTCCATCGCCTCCATGATGATTCTCGGCTTGGCTCTGGTCACTGGCGTCGGCTGGCTGGCGATCTCGATTTTCATCTTTCTCGGCATTCTTCAGAACCTCTGGCGCCCGATCCACATCGGCAGATTCGATCGCGATGGCAACGAAAGCCGGGCGGCGACCACCCTCAGCATTGAGTCCCAAGCCAGCTCTTTAGTCGCAGCCATTTGGGCACCGCTGATCGGATTTTTCATCGATCGGCTCAGTCAGGGAGAGAAAACCGCCCCGCTGGATGCATTGTGGCCGGTGACTTTGGTCGCCATTCCGCTGATCCTCGCCTGGGTCTGGAGGCGATTCCGCGGAAATCCCATTGCAAACGCGGACATTCCCCGTGGTTGACCCGGTCCGCCGTGGTTGCTAGCGTCCGCGCCCCGTCATGAGCGCCGCCGCCCCGAACTACAAAGACACGCTGACCCTGCCGCAAACGACATTTCCGATGCGCGGGGACTTGGTGAAGAACGAACCGAAACGCCTTGAGCGTTGGGAAAACGACGGACTTTACGAAAAAATTATTGCCCGCCGCCGCAGTCAAAATGCGCCGGAATTCATCCTCCATGACGGCCCTCCGTTCGCCAACGGCGACGTCCACATGGGCACCGCACTGAACAAAGTGCTTAAGGATCTGGTGGTTAAATCCAAGACCATGGCCGGATTCACCGCGCCATTTATCCCCGGCTGGGATTGTCACGGCCTGCCGATCGAATTCAAAGTCGTCAAGGAAGCCGCCGGTCTTGAGCCGGGCGAAATCCGCCGCCGTTGCACCGAATTCGCCAGCAAATTCATCGACATCCAGCGCGCCTCATTCCGCCGTCTTGGCGTGTTCGGCGACTGGCAAAACCCGTATTTGACGATGAATCCCGGCTACGAAGCCGATATTCTCCGAGTTTTTGCGAAGCTCGTCGAAGGCGGCTGCGTTTACCAATCGAAGAAGCCGGTCCAGTGGTCCTACGGCGCGCAAACCGCTCTGGCTGAAGCCGAAGTGGAATACCACGACAAGCAAAGCCCGGCCATTTTCGTCAAATTCCCGCTGCAAGCCGGCGAAGCGGTTTCGCCTGCGTTGGCGGACGCCTCGATGGTCATCTGGACCACCACCCCATGGACCTTGCCGTCCAACCTCGGCATCGCGCTGCATCCGGAATTCACTTACATCATCGGCAAATTCCTTAAGGACGATCAGGTCGAAACCTTGGTCATCGTCCCCGAATTGGTCGAGCTGTTCGCTGAAAAAACCGGCTTTGCCCTGGCGGAGACACTCGGAGAAATCAAAGGCCGCGAATTTGAAGGATTGCTCGCGCAACATCCTTTCCTTGAGCGAACTTCAAAACTGATCCTCGCCAATTTCGTCACCACCGACGCGGGAACCGGCGCGGTTCACATCGCCCCAGGACACGGCGCGGACGACTACGTCGCCGGCCAACAAAACGGCCTGGGCGTGCTTTCCCCGGTCGATGACGAAGGCAACTACACCGACGAAGTCGGCATGCCGGAACTGGTCGGCCGCCACGTTTTCAAATCGAACGAGCGCATCATCGAAATCCTCACGGACAAAGGCATGCTGCTCGGCCAGGAAGTCTATAGCCACTCCTACCCGTATTGCTGGCGCTCAAAAACGCCGATCATTTTCCGCGCGGTGGAGCAATTCTTCATCTCGCTGGAAACCCTTCGCGGTCAAGCACTCACCGAAATCGACAAGGTCGAGTGGCTGCCTGCATGGGGTCGCAATCGCATCTACGGAACCGTCGAATCCCGGCCTGACTGGTGCATCTCACGCCAGCGCACCTGGGGCGTACCATTGCCGGTTTTCTTCGACCAGGACAACAAGGCCATCCTTTCCGCCGAGCTTGCGTGCAAGATCGCCGATCTGGTGGAAAAAGAAGGCACCAACCTCTGGTTCGAGAAATCCGACGCCGAACTCGCCGCGCTTCTCGGTCTGCCGGAAGGCGTGAAAAAATGCCGCGACACGCTGGACGTCTGGATCGATTCCGGCTGCTCGCACGTCGCCGTGCTGGAACAAAATTCCCAGCTGCACGCACCGGCCGATCTTTATCTTGAGGCGACCGACCAGCACCGCGGTTGGTTCCAGAGCTCGTTGATGCTCAGCACTGCCTACCGCGGCAGCGCACCTTACAAATCGGTGATGACCCACGGGTTCGTGGTCGATAAGGACAAGAAAAAGCTCTCCAAATCCGAAGCGGAAAAAGCCGGCAAGCCGATCGATGCCGCGCATTTCTACAACCAATACGGCGCCGACATCGTGCGCCTCTGGGTGTCGTCGGTGGACTGGCAAAACGAAGTGCCGTTCGGCGAGGAATTGTTCAAGCAGGTCGCGGAACCCTACCGCCGCCTGCGCAACACGCTGCGGATTCTGCTCGGCAACCTCGATGGATTCGATCCGGCAACCGCGCCTGCCGAACCGGCCTACACTTTGCTGGACCGTTGGATTCTCGAGCGTCTGCACGAGGTGGTTGCTGAGTGCCGCAAGGCCTACGAAACCTACGAATTCCGCAAGGTATTCAACTCGCTGAACCAGTTCTGCACCGCCGATCTTTCCGCGATCTACATCGACGCACTGAAAGACCGGATGTATTGCGACGCACCGAGTTCACCGCGCCGGATCGCTTCGCAAGCGGCGATGCATGAGGTTTTCGTCGCGTTGTCGAAACTGCTGGCACCGATTCTCGCTTACACCGCTGACGAGGCCTGGGAGCATGCGACTTTCACCGAGGGAACCATCCACGAACAGGATTTCCCGGAGCCGAATCCAAAATTCGCGCCAGGCGATGCGATCCAGAAGGTCGAGCGGCTTTTTGAAATCAAGAGTGCGATCCAGACCGCGATCGAATCGCAAATCCAGGCCAAGGCGTTCACCCGCAACAATGAGGCGGATGTGACGCTGACGATCCCAGCCGATGAGCCGCTGCTCGATCTGCTGAACGATCGCGATTTCGCCACCGAGTTCTTCATCGTCGCCGAGCTGAAAACGGTCGCTGGCGATGAGCTATCGGCCACTGCCCGCAAGACCGAACTCCAGCTTTGCCCACGCTGCCGCAAGCATGAGCCACTGCTGGAAAGCGGACTTTGTGAGCGTTGCGACGATGTCATTTCTGGCCGAGTAGTTGCTTAACCAATCCGCCCCATGTCCTTCCCAAAATTATTTCTGGCGATCACCCTCCCGCTCTACGTTGTCGATCAGATAACGAAGTTTTGGACGGTCAACCATCTATCTCCTTACGACGGCCAGGGGATCGTCATTGCGGAAGGATTCTTCAAATGGATTCGTGTTCATAACCAGGGCGTTGCCTTCGGCTTCGGCAACGGCAGCGCCTGGGCTCCGATCGTTTTCCTGTTCGTCCCGATCATCGCGATTTCAGCGATCGCGTTTTTTTGGAAACGGGGCGCGTTCCATTTGCTGATTTCGAAAATTGCCGTGGCCTTATTGATCAGCGGCATTTTCGGCAATCTCACGGATCGATTGGTCCAAGGCTTCCGCTTGCCGGAAATGCAGGGTGCCAGCTTCTGGAGCAAACTATCAGCCGGCTACGTGGTGGATTTCATCTCCATCAAGCTGCCGTTCTACGACAAAATCGTCCCAGCCAGCGGTGGCTGGTGGCCGACTTTCAATGTTGCCGATTCCTGCATCTGCACGGCCGCATGCTTGCTGTTCATCGGCGGCCTGTATGAGGAAACGAAAAAGAAAAAGGCGGGATTAGCGTAATCCGCTTACCCCGCCTTATTTGAATTCAGAAATTTCGAAGCCGGAAATCCTCAGGCTGAGAAAACCCCGCTGGCGACCAAACCGCCGATCAGCAGTCCGATCGCGATGCGATACCAGCCAAAGAGGGTGAGGCCGTGGCTTTGGAGGTAGCTTACCAACCATTTCACCGCAATCGCCGCCGAAACCGCAGCAGCCACAATGCCGATCAATAACGGCACCGTGCCGTAGTGTTCCCACATCAACTTGGTGCCGCCGAAGAGCGTATCATATTGGCCGCCAAAACCATCCACCTTCCAGACCGCCTTCTTCACGGTCGCGGCAGTCAAGGTCAACACGCCGAGCAGGAACGAGTATTCCACCGCAGCCCGCAGCGATAAGCCGACCAGCACGCCTCCGACGATCGTCATCAGGCTTCGGCTGGTGCCAGGCCACATGGCCACGCATTGCATCAGGCCGATGATCACCGCCATCTTCCAGGTGAGATCGATCAAATCCTTCCCGCCGCCGACCGCCGGGTGTTTTTTACGCCACCAGCTGGTTCCAAGAATCGCAGCTCCGCCGACAATCAGGGCGAAAATGATCGGCCAGAGGGAGAACAGTTTTTCTTCGATCCAGTCATTGAAAAGCATGCCCAAAATCGCCGCCGGTATGAACCCGGCGATGATCGCGATTGCCAATTTCAAGCCTTCCGGGTCCTTCCCCAGAACGCCCATGATCATCTGCAGAACTCGCTTGTAATAAAGTCCGAGCACCGCGAGAATCGCGCCACCCTGAATGCAGATGGCGAATGCATCCGCCGCCATTTTGTCTAAAGAATCGACCGTTCCGATGCCCATCAATCGCTGGGCCACCACCAAATGGCCGGTTGAACTGACGGGAAGATACTCGGTAATGCCTTCAATAATACCGAGGAGAAATGCTTGCCAAGGTTCCATGTTCAAGATGCGGCAAGACTGTTAGGAGAAATTAACTACGGCAAGGTATTTACGGTTGATTCGTGCGAATCCCGGACAAAACGTAGCGGCATCAAGATCACCTTGAAAATTCGGTATCTGAGGTTGGTGCGGAGAACATTCCGCGCCTTGCGCCACCGTCGCCTCCGCAATCTCGCTTGGTGGCGAACCCTCACCAGGCCGTTATTCAATCGCAACCTCTGGGTCCCCTGCCGGGACACCGTCGCCAGCGGCATCGCCATCGGCTTGTTTTTCTCGATGATGCCGATCCCGTTCCAGACGATTCCATCCGCCCTGATCGCGATGAAGGCGAAGGCAAATGTCCCTTTTGCCGTCGCCGCTTGCTGGATCACCAATCCACTGACCATTCCGTTTGTCTTTTCAGCGCAATTCAAGCTCGGTCAATGGATGCACGATAGCCTCAACGTGCCGAAACCTCCATTTCTGGGACCAAAAGCGGCTGACTTCACGCTCGGATTTCTCACCAGCGGGGTGCTGCTAGCCCTATGCGCTTACCCATTGGTCCATTTGTTCTCCGCCCTGCTGCCCCAGCACCTGCCGGTTCGCAAAAGCCGCCTCAACGCGGAAGATCGTCGGCAGCGCCGCCGTCAAAGCGACGCGAGCTAACCATGCCGCCCCCATACGGCGCCCCCAATCGCTCCGGCACCTCCATTTCCGGAAAATGAAACTGCTGGGGTGCATCAATTCCCAACCGCCGCACCAACCACACCAAGGCAAATGCAGCGAGCGCCAGCACGGATATCCCGCCGATCGCCATGAGCCAGAGTCGGAAAGCCCGCCATTTGGGCGGCGGCTGCTCCAAACTCTGAAAATACCGCTCATACTTGGTGACCAGGCTTTGCACCAGATTCTCCAAAGACACCTCCGCTGCCTCGGATCGATCAAATCCGTTCCACTCATCCCACAGTATCTTTGTCGTCTCATACGACGGCACCAGCTGTTTGAGAAAATCCGGATCTTCGGCGACTTCGGAATCGCGGCCAAATCCCAGAATTTTCGTGTCTCTCTGGAAAACCACCACCAGACCATTTCCCTTCGGCAGCCATGCCCGATAGAGCTTCATCGCCCGTTCGCCTGGATTCCCCTCCGAATCCAAAACCGTCTCGATCACCACGTAAATTTTGAACCCATGGCGTTGTTCAAGACCTCGCACCAGATCGGAAATCCTCCTAAGCCCCTCTGGATTTCGGGTATACAACCCGGCTTCATCCAAGACCCCGAAGGCTGGAGGTTGCGGCAAATCCTCCTGGTCAATCCACGATGGTGCCTCTTGCCCGTAGCAGGAAATTCCCGCCACCAGCATCATCAACCATCCGAAAAACCAAGCCTTCCAACGTTTCACCGGTGGCAACTATCCCCACCCACAGCAGGACTTGGCAAGCCGCGATTGCGCGAATCCCAACACTGTTGGTTGAGGCACTTTTTTGTTCGAGAGAACATCTTTTTATTGCTAATTTCCCACATCCTGAAATGCTCTAATCAACACAAGATCCCTTATGGCCGCCAAATCTACCGAAGACACCGCAGCAGACAAAGTTGCAGAAGCACGCAAGCGCAACCTCGACCTCGCCATCTCCAGCATTCAGAAGGAATTCGGCGAAGCTGCCATCATGCGCATGGGGGACGGCCACCGAGTGGACGTGGATGTCATCCCGACCGGCAACCTGCTGATCGACCGGGCTCTGGGCGTAGGCGGTTTCCCACGCGGCCGTATCGTCGAAGTGTTCGGCCCTGAATCCTCCGGTAAAACCACTCTCACACTCACTGCGATCGCCCAGGCGCAGAAAAAAGGCGGCCTTGCCGCTTTCATCGACGTGGAACACGCGCTCGATCCTCAATATGCGAAGAAACTTGGCGTCAATATCGACGACCTTCTCGTTTCCCAGCCCTCCTCCGGTGAAGAAGCCCTGCAAATCTGCGAAGCCTTGGTGCGCTCCAATGCCATCGACGTGATCGTTCTCGATTCGGTCGCCGCATTGGTGACCAAACAAGAACTCGATGGCGAAATCGGCGACTCCACCGTCGGTGCCCAGGCCCGCCTCATGAGCGCCGCGATGCGGAAACTCACCGCGCTCATTTCCAAGGCCCGCACCGTCTGCATTTTCACCAACCAGATCCGTGAAAAAATCGGCGTCATGTTTGGTAACCCGGAAACCACCCCTGGTGGCCGCGCCCTGAAATTCTTCTCATCGGTTCGGATCGACATCCGCCGCATCGGTCAAATCAAAGCAACCGATGGCTCCGTCACCGGTAGCCGGACCAAAATCAAAATCGTCAAAAACAAGGTTGCCCCTCCATTCACCGAGGCAGAATTCGACATCGTCTATAACGAAGGCATTTCGAATACCGGCTCATTGCTCGACCTGGCCCTGGAGCTTGAGATCGTGCAAAAACGTGGTTCGTGGTTCTCCTATAACGGCAACCAACTGGCCCAAGGCCGCGATGCCGCAAAAGACGCCCTCAAGAACGATGAGGCGCTTTATCAGGAAATCGAGACCAAGGTGAAAGAAGGCCTCGAGAACAGTAAGAAGAAGAAGTGAGAAAAGCGCAAAGTGCCGAGTGATCCGATGGCGGTAATCCGTGGGAAAGGTTTACCTGTTTTCAATCGACAGGGCACCTGACTCACAGATCCATCATCCACCCGGATCAAATCACTCGGCACCAGCTCCGCTATGGGCGGGCTGAACCTAAACTCGCCGGACCAAGCCCATCTTGGGGTAGGTCGCTCCTAAGATCTGCGATGCGGAGGGGGCTTTGAGCCAATCTTCGAGAACCGTTGCATAAACGCTGCGGAAATCGACTGAATGGCGAAGATCCCCTTCCGACAAATCTGTCAGGCTAGGATAAACGCCATGCAAACCGCTTTGAATCGATGGCCCGGCTACGAACATGCACGAAGCTTTGCCGTGGTCTGTTCCAGCGCTGGCGTTTTCCGAAACGCGCCTTCCAAATTCTGAAAAGGTCATCAGCGTGACACGATCCGCATTTCCTTGCTCCTTCAGATCGCTGAAGAACGATTTGAGAGCGCTATCAAGCTGGCCTAACAAACGGTCGTGTGAATTCACCTGCTGGTTATGGGTATCAAAGCCACCGTGGCTGACATAATAAACCCGGGTCGGCATGCCACCGGCAACCATTCGCGCCACCAGATTGAGATTACGCGCAATCGGCGTTCCATCATAACGAACCTTGGTTTTGTGCTTGGCCGCAAGCTCGAGAATTTGCTTCGAGCTAACTCGCGCATCCAACGCCACGCGTTCCAGGAACGAAATGTTCGACTCGCCGGCAATTCCACCGGTTTTACCACCTGCCGCCATGCCGATTGATGCACCACCACTAGGTTCATCATCCGCGTCGGTCGTCTTTTCCGGCTGGTTCAAACTGGCGAAAAACTCCTCGGCCTGCGCCTTGTCCGATCCACCGTGCAACCATTGATACAACTCCGGGGTGTGCAGACAAATTCCCGGATTTCTCAAAGCACCGAAACTTTCCGGCTGGGTTTTGTTGAAGCTGATGCCAACCGTTGGATCCGCGCCTTGGCATGCGTGATCGAAATACCGACCGAGCCACCCGGTGTTTGCGCGATGCGACGGGTCAGCCGTTTCCCAAATGGAAGTCGATACAAAGTGGGATCGATTCGGGTTCGGGTAACCAACTCCCTGAATCACCCCAAGGCCACCTTCTTTGAACAAAGAGCCCAAATAGGGCATCGAGGCATTGAGGCCGACATGATCGTCCAGCTTGATGATCTCCTTCGCCTTCTTTCCGATCTTCGGTCTGGCGCGATAGTAGGCATCATCCGCGTAGGGAACCAGGGTATTCAATCCATCGTTCCCGCCAGCCAGCTGAAGTACGACAAGTATCGTATCATCTTTTCCGGTGACAGGCTGGATGGCCAGATCCTTGGATTCTTCATGCAGTTGAGCGAACGTCCGATCGATAAACATCGGGATCGTCCAGGCTGCGGAAGCCCCGAGGACCGTGGAACGCAAAAAGTCGCGGCGAGTTTTCATGATCGTGAATCAGGTGAGTTGATAATACGGCGTGCTCAGCATCAAATGGCAGAGCTCGCCAATTTCGGTATCGGTAAATTTCCCTTCCGCCTTGGAGGTTGCATACTCGATGAAAGAGATACGGGCCTTGTCAGGGACAGTTCCCTGGAAAAAACGGAACACCAACGAATCAACCAGTGCTTGCGGATCCTTCCGGGTGTTCATCGGAGCGATTTCCTTGAAATCAGGTCCCGGCCAATCGCGGGTCATCCTCTTGTTCTGCTGGGTGCTTTTTGTTAGAACTCCCGCAAGGTTGTAGCGGGCGAGCAAGGTATTGGTGTTGATCCAGGCTTTCCCCCAATCCCAGCCTGCAACGTTCGGCGGGGTGAACAAAATCTGCCCGAGTTCGCGTTGACCATCCAGCGGAACACCAGCCGGCGGGCGATGGATTTCCAATTGCTTCATCAACTGAACCAGAAATTGCACCGGGCATTTGATCTGGGTCCGCATGGACGCTTCACCATAAAATTCCTCCGAAAGAAACATCTGACGAAGTAGCGGCTTGATCTCATAATCGGAGTCACGGAACTGGTGCGCCAACCAATCGGTTAGATCCGTGGAGGGATTGTCATAGGCAAAATATTCCCAAAGTTTATTCACCATGAACCGGGCGGTCTGACCTTGTTGAAAAATCAGATCCACCACTTGGCTGGCGTCGTATTTACCACTTTTCCCGAACAGTGTCTTCCTGCCCGCATCCCACTGTCGACGCAATTGAACGACTTCACCAGTCTCCCGGTTCAAGCGGCGTCCGGTGAAGGCCCGCGCGGCATCATGCACATCGTCCTCCGTGTAATGACCGACGCCGAGCGTGAACAATTCCATCAATTCACGGGCGTAATTTTCGTTAGGCTGGTCCTTCTTCGAATTCTGCGCATCCAAATAAAGCATCATCGCCGGATCATCCGTGACCGCATGTGTCAGCGCCTTGAAATTTCCCAACGCATGCTCGCGGAACAACTGGTTTTGCCGCATGAGCAAAGCGGGTTCTTTGACCTTCTGATCCGAGGATGGAAAATGGTCATGCCAGAACAACGTCATTTTTTCACGCAACGGAGCTTTCGTGAGCAGCATTCGCCGAAACCACCAAGCCCGCGCCTCGATGCCTTGCTCACGGCTTTCTTTTTGAAATTCACGCCGGGTATCGCGCAATTTCATGTCCACTTTTTCCGCAGACTGATCACCCGAATTCATCCGCACCGCACTGATGGCAGCGGCCTGTTCTTTCATGCGCTCGGCCACGGCATCTGGAGCGCACCACGGTGGCAGCGGAAACGCTTCGATATTTTCCTCAGGATCTAACAACCACTCCACCGCTGCGGATCGCCCCAGCTGATGGATGCGCTTGATTTGCTCCGGGTCACCGCCAAAACCCGCGCGATTCAACAAATGCGCGGCCTCAAAAATCGTCCAAGAGTCGTTAGCTTTCGGGAACATGGCAATATTGGATGATACACACTCAAACCCCACCACGCAGGTAAAGTTTCCCTTCGTTACGCATTTGCCTGGGTTGACCTTGCGATCTATCGGCTTGCAAATCGCGACTGTTGTTTCATTGGAGCGCGTGCTTCACTCCGATATGCCACGCGCCACTGAGCCAAATTCCACTCCTGAACTACTTTCCCCTGCGGGAAATTGGGACTGTGCGCGCGCCGCGGTTGCCGCTGGTGCGGATGCCATTTTCTTCGGATTACCAAGGTTTAACGCCAGGTTGCGCGCGGACAATTTCACCGATGATGACCTGCCGGAGTTGATGGATTTTTTGCATCGGCACGGTGTGAAGGGATTCGTCACGATGAACACGCTCATCTTCACCGGCGAATTGGAATCGGCTGAAAAACAACTCCGCAAAATCGCTGAAGCCGGAGTCGACGCGCTGATTATCCAGGATCTCGGATTGGCCAAACTGGCACGCACGGTGGCCCCGAATGTCGAGCTTCATGCATCGACTCAAATGACCATCACCTCGCCTGAAGGGCTCGCCTTCGTCGAATCCCTTTTTCCGATGGAGCGCGCGGTATTGGCCAGAGAACTTTCCTTGAAGGAAATCGAACGCTTCCATGCGGCAAGCATCGAGTCCCTGAATTTGAAAACTCCGCTGGAGGTTTTTGTCCACGGCGCGCTCTGCGTGGCCTACTCCGGGCAATGTCTAACAAGCGAATCACTGGGCCAACGCAGTGCGAACCGCGGCGAATGCGCTCAAGCCTGCCGCATGCCCTATGAACTGGTGGTCGATGGCGAAACGCGCGACATGGGAGAGCATCGCTATCTGCTGAGCCCGCAAGATCTCGCAGCGGCTGATTTGATTCCCGGTTTGGTGAAAGCTGGAGTGAAATCCTTCAAAATCGAAGGTCGTCTGAAGTCACCGGAATATGTCGCCGCAGTCACACGTGTTTATCGGAAAGCCATTGATGCAGCTCTTTCCGACCAACCGAATCCGATCACCCCATCGGACCGCTACGAGCTTGAGATGACCTTCTCGCGTGGCCTCACCACCGGCTGGCTTGCGGGAACCAATCACCCCTACCTAACTCACGGCCGGTTCGGCAAAAAGCGCGGCCCCGTGCTCGGCGAAATCGAAGCCTGCGGCCATGGCTGGATCACCCTCAAGAACACCACAGGCGTCCCGATTGCAGCGGGTGATGGCGTTGTGTTTGATGCTGGGGAAAATCGTGATCTCGAGCAAGGTGCCCGCATTTGGAAAATCGAGGGCGACCGTCTCATTTTCCATCGCACCTACAGCGGCATCAATTTCTCACGCATCCAGCCCGGTCACACTCTCTACAAAACATCCGATCCAAAACTTGAATCGGAAATCCGCCGATTCTGGCAAAACGCAAAACCAGCCCAGCGCAAGACCCCGCTGCATCTAACGGTATCCGGCTCACCAGGCGAGCCGATCACGCTCCGCCACGGAAGTCATTCGGTTCGTTCGGAAACGTTGTTAGGCATCGCCGAGAAGCGTCCATTGGACACGGAGGTTCTAACCGCACAATTATCGCGGCTTGGCGACACTCCCTACGAACTCGCATCGCTCGACAATCAACTGCATGGCGATTGCCACTTTCCGCTGTCGGCACTGAATCAACTTCGCCGGGATCTGGTGGAAAAACTCGACTCCACCGTCACTGAGGCTCCCCCATCTCCGCAGATCGCCACCACTTTCCGGGATCTCCTTCCCAGCATCATTCATGATGAGACGCCTGCACCGCCGAGCTTGTCCGTCCTCTGCCGCAGCATGGTTCAGGTAAATGCCGCCATCGATTCCGGAGTGACATCCGTTTACTGTGATTTTGAGGATCCACGGCGATACAAAGAGGCGGTGAGCCTTTTCCGCGAGCAATCCACCACTCCGGAGGCAAAAATCCATCTCGCCACCCCGCGCATTCTCAAACCGGGTGAAACCGGCTACCTCAAACTCATCGAGCGAGCCGAGCCGGATGGCCTGCTGCTGCGCAATCTCGCTTCGCTCCATTACTACAAAGATCGTAGTGACCTGATCAAAATCGGAGATTTCTCCCTCAACGTTGCCAACCCGATCACGGCGAAGTTATTGATGGAAAATGCCTCACTGGATCACCTCACCGTTTCCTATGATTTGAACATCGGCCAAGTGCTCGACTTGCTGGATGGCGTTCCCAATCATTGGTTCGAGCTGACATTGCATCAACACATGCCCATGTTTCATATGGAGCACTGCGTGTTCTGCACCTTCCTCAGCAGCGGGACGACGTATAAGGATTGCGGAAGGCCGTGTGAAAATCATGTCGTGCACTTGCGGGATCGGGTCGGCCAGCTGCACCGTCTCCAAGCGGATGTCGGTTGCCGCAACACCCTGTTCAACGGCCGCGCTCAAACCGGTGCCCGCTTCTACGATGAACTTCGTAGCACCGGCCTATCGCGCTTCCGGGTAGAGCTTTTGGATGAAGATGATCTCGGTTCCCTCCGCACCATTCAAGCCTACCAAAATCTGCTTTCCGGCCGCTCCGATGCGGAAACCCTGCTCGATAATGTGAGGGCTTTTGAGAAACTCGGAGTTACGGAAGGAACCTTGGTGGAGAGCTGATTTTCCCTTGTGAAATCATCGTTTGTTTTAGTCGTTTAATTTTAAATTTTAAAAATTAGGACTCGCCATTTTGCCCGATTGAACGGAGGTTGCCGCGGTCATTCCACCCGAGGAATCGTCGCATTCAACTTTCTCAACGCATGATCGGGCTCGCTCTCAAAATGCTGTTCGGAGATACGGCCAAGTATCTGATGCTGGTCGCCGGACTTTTCTTCGCCACGTTTTTGATGGTCCAGCAGTCGTCGGTGTTCTGCGGACTGATCCGCTGGACCACTTCGACATTGAAGAACGTTTCCGCGCCGATCTATGTGGTCGAAGAAAGGGTGGAGCAAATCAATGAAACCAACCCGATGCGTGATACAGACGTCGCCCGCGTGCGCTCGGTGTCTGCAGTCCGCTGGGCAATGCCACTTTACAGCGGCCTTCAACGAGCACGACTGGAGGATGGAAGTTACAAGTCGATTCAATTAGTCGGGATTGATGCCGCATCACTGGCTGGTGCGCCGCAACGAATGGTCGAGGGCAGGCTCGAAGATCTGCGGTTGCCAAATACTGTGATCATTGATGAATTGGCAACGTCACGCCTTTCGTCCGATTCCAAGGACCCGAGCAAGCGGGTCAAAATCGGCGATCGATTTGAAATCAACGATATTGAGGCCCGTGTGGTCGGCATCTGCAAGGCTGCCAAATCCTTCACCGGTGGCCCATACATCTGGACCACTTACGAGCGCGCGCTCCAATACAGCCCGGCGCAGCGCAAGATGTTATCCGCAGTCATCGCCGCTCCAATCGATGGCATGACGGCGGACCAAGCGGCACTTGAGATCGAAAAAAACACAGGCCTGCGCGCCTACGTCAATCGGGGGTTCAACAAAAACCAAAAGGATTTCAACACCTCCACCGTGTGGTGGTATGTGAGAAACACAGGCATCCCGATCTCATTCGGAACTACGGTGATCATCGGATTCATTGTCGGCATCGCCATTTGCTGCCAAACCTTTTATTCTTTCGTGTTGGATAACCTGAAGCACCTCGGTGCCTTGAAAGCGATGGGCACGTCCAATGCCAGACTGAGCGTCATGCTGATTCTCCAGGCCCTCACTGTCGGCACGATCGGCTTTGGCATGGGCCTGCTAGCCACCTCGGGATTCGCCGCCATCGCATTCCAACAACGCATGCCCTTTTACATGCCGTGGCAGATCCCTGTGGTCGCATTTTTCGTGATCCAAGGCATCTGCATGCTCGCCGCGATGATGGGGATCATCCGCCTGAGCCTTTACGAACCCGCCATGGTTTTCCGCGCCTAACCGATGACGCCTCCCTCCTCATCTCCATCACAAGTTGTCGTTGACGCGCGCAGCGTTGAAAAAAGTTTCGGCGACGGCCCCAATCGCATCCGTGTTTTGAAGCAGGTCGATTTTACCGCCCGCACCGGCGAAATCACCATGCTTGTCGGTCCATCCGGATGTGGCAAAACGACTCTTCTCAGCGCCCTGGCCGGCACCTTGAGCATCGATAATGGCACCATCCGCGTATTTGACCATTCGCTGGAAAAAATGTCCGGCGGTGCGCTCACCCGTTTCCGCTCAAACACCATCGGGTTCATCTTCCAGCAATTCAATCTCATCCCGACTTTGTCGGTTGCGGAAAATGTCGGAGTTCCCTTGCGCATCCAAGGCGTCTCAAGTGGTAAAGCGCTCAAACGCTCCAGAGAGGCCCTTGAAAAAGTCGGCCTTGGAGATCGCTGGAAAGAACGACCCAACAAATTATCCGGCGGCCAGCAACAACGCGTCGCCATTGCCCGCGCCTTGGTCCACGAACCACCTCTCATCATTTGCGATGAACCGACCGCTTCTCTCGATGCCAAGAGTGGTGAAATCGTTCTGGATTTGTTTCGCAAAGCAGCCTGCTCACCAGACCGTGCCGTGATCATCGTCACCCACGATAGTCGGATTTTTTCCTACGCAGACCGGATCTCCCGGATGGACGACGGTCAAATCGTGGAAACCACCGAGCAGGACCACCAGCAAACCCCTCACTTCGAACACGAAACCCCTCACTGAAGGTAACCGATGAATCTTTCCTCTAAACTTGTTCGCTTCGGCACCATTCTGGTTGCCCTGATCGGTCTGGCATCTGTTTTCATGGTTTCCCGCACCCAGGCGGAGCGCGAAATGCCAAAGGCGGAAAACCCTCCGGTCAATCCGCCGCCCAAACCCTTCACCGATGCGGTGGCAGCGACGGGAATTCTCGAGGCGCTGAGCGAAAACGTCACCATCGGCGTCCCCTCGCCCGGTCTGGTGACGGAGGTTTTCGTAAAGGTGAATGATTCCGTAAAAAAAGGAGATCGCCTGTTTTCGCTCGACGACCGTGAGCTCCAGGCAGAGCGGCTTTCCTCCGTTGCGCAACAAAAGATCGACCAAGCACAGGTTGGCGTCAGCGAAGCGCAATTGGCCAAGGCCGCCGCCCAGTATCAACGCATCAGCTCCGTCGGCGATAGTCAGGCCTTCAGCCGGGATGATGTCGAAAACCGGCGCCAGGATGTCGACGTCTACAAAGCGCAATTGGAAGCAGCCAAGGCAAGTCTCGCCGCCACTGAAACCTCGCTCAAGCGGATCGATCTGCTGATCAGCCGCCTCACCGTCCGCGCCCCGCGTGACGGCACCATCATCCAGATGAATATCCGTGCCGGAGAATACGCCGCCACTTCACCTCAGGAAGCGCCGATGATCTTGGGGGATACCGACAAGCTGCAAGTGCGTGCTGACGTGGATGAGCAAAACGCGATCCGCATCCGCCCAGGGCAGCAGGCTTACGGTTATTTGAAGGGCGATCCGAGTGTCACCTTTCCGCTTCATTTCATCCGCGTTGAACCCTATGTCATTCCGAAGGTTTCGCTGACTGGAGCGAGCACCGAGCGCGTGGACACGCGGGTGTTGCAAGTGATTTACTCACTGGATCGGCCGGAAAATCCGCCGCTCTACGTCGGCCAACAGGTCGATATCTTCATCGAGGCTCCGGAATCCTGATCGGGCAACTCACGCAGGCCAGTCCCGGCACACGCTGCGAGCCTGAAATTTTCACTCGTCATTTTATCGCCAGTCCGGCGTGATTGCGGCGTGATCCATCCAACCGCCATAGTTTCCCCTCTAGCCAAGATCGGCACCAACGTCCGCATCGGACCGTTTTCGATCGTCGGGGCCGGAGTCGAGCTCGGTGACGATTGCGTTCTCCATTCCCATGTGGTGTTGGAGGGCCCTAGCAAGATCGGCCGTGGCAACGAGTTTTTCCCGTTTGCAGCGATCGGTGGGAAAACCCAGGACCTGAAATACATCGGGGAGCCAACCTATCTGGAAATTGGCGATCACAACGTGTTCCGCGAGAATACCACGGTCCACCGCGGCACCATGGAAGACATCCCGACCCGTATCGGCTCGAACAATCTCTTCCTTTGCTATTCCCACGTAGCTCACGATTGCCAACTGGGTGACCACATCATTCTTTCCAACAGTGTCGGCCTGGCCGGCCACGTTGAGGTGGAAAATCACGCCATTGTCTCCGGTCTGGCAGCCGTGCACCAATTCGTCAGAATCGGTGCACATTCCATTGTTGGAGGCGCGGCAAAAATCGTTCAGGACGTCGCCCCATTCATGATTGTTGATGGCAATCCAGGCACGACTCGCGGCTTGAACTTGGTCGGCCTGCAACGCCGTGGTTTCCCGGAGGATGACGTTCGTGCCCTCAAGGTGGCTTACAAAAAACTGTTTCTCCACAAGGATGGCAACCTGGCGACATCGATCAGCTCGCTGAAAGCACTCAGTGCAGCCTCAACCCCGCAAGTCGCTCACCTGATTCACTTCATCGAAAATTCGAAGCGCGGCGTCAGCCGCTAGATTTTTCATTTGGAAGACGCTCAATCCGTTGCATGTTTGCCCATGGCAACAGGCAAGCGCATCATCCTGAAACAACTCGGAGACCCAGCGGAGGTTCTCGAATTGGAATCCTTTGAAATTCCGAAGCCCGCAGCTGGCGAGGTTTTGGTGCGAATGCTTGCCGCTCCCATCAACCCGGCGGACCTGAACACGATTGAAGGAACGTATGGGATCAAACTCGATCTCCCCGCAACTCCGGGTATCGAGGGCAGCGGCGTGGTTGAAATCAGCGAGTCTCCCGATTTCAAACCGGGTGATGAAGTGCTTTTCCTGCGTCGTGCCGGGACCTGGGCAACTCACACGGTCATGCCGGCTTCAAGCTTATTCAAGCTACCGAAGGATATCGATCCGATCCAGGCAGCCATGCTCAAGGTCAATCCAGCAACCGCTTGGAGACTTTTGAATGGCTTCGGCCAGCTGAAACCGGGCGATTGGATCGTCCAGAACGCAGCTAACTCCGGTGTGGGGCGATGTGTCATCCAACTCGCGGCCAGCTTGGGCGTGCGCACCATTTCGTTTCTGCGGAGACCTGAGTTGATCAAGGAGTTGCAGGGGCTCGGCGCGGATCATGTGTTTCTCGATGATAAAGATGGCCATGCTGCTGCCAAAGAAGTGCTCGGCGGAGCAAATGCAGCACTCGCGTTCAACGCCGTCGGCGGCGATAGCGCGCTCGGACTGATGAAACTGATTCGCGAGGGAGGATCGCACATCACCTACGGCGCGATGGGGCGCAAACCGCTG
Organism: Luteolibacter pohnpeiensis; assembly: GCF_016595435.1. Lineage (GTDB taxonomy): Bacteria > Verrucomicrobiota > Verrucomicrobiia > Verrucomicrobiales > Akkermansiaceae > Luteolibacter > Luteolibacter pohnpeiensis. The sequence goes on along the minus strand of NZ_JAENIJ010000017.1, from coordinate 29,007 downwards.
ACCGTCCCAAATGGGCTGCTTATTTTCAAAGACATCCACATTCGCGGTCTGTGGATCACCCGGTGGCTGGATCAGGCGGATGATGCGGAGGCGCACCGTCTTTACTTCGATCTTTCAGGGCGGCTGATGGCAGGGACGGTCCGCCAAGCGGTCGATGCAACCTTCCCCTTGGAGCGCCACGCGGATGCCATTGCCCGCCTGAACGCTCCTGACCGCCAGGGAAAGGTGCTTTTCATTCCTTGAATCCACCCCCGATCCGCCCTTGCGCGGCCCGGGATCGTTGGCTAAACACTCCGCTCCCATGGCCACGATCAACGCGAACTTCCTGAAACTAAAAGCCGGCTACCTATTCCCTGAAATTGGCCGCCGGGTCAAAGCCTACACCGAAGCCAACCCGGACAAGGCTGCACGCATCATCCGCTGCGGCATCGGCGATGTTACCGAGGCTCTGCCTCCAGCCATCGTCAAAGCAATGCACGAGGGTGTCGATGAGCTGGCGCATCGCGAAACCTTCCATGGCTATGGCCCTGAGCAAGGCTACGAGTTCCTCCGCCAAGCCATCGTCGACAATCAATTTGCCGACCTTGGCATCTCCGCCGACGAAGTTTTCATCTCGGATGGATCCAAGTGCGATACCGGCAACATCCTGGACATCTTTGGCAAAGGCAACACCATCGCCATCACCGACCCGGTTTATCCGGTGTATGTCGATACCAACGTCATGGCCGGCAACACGGGCGATGCTGATGCGAAAGGCGCTTACGAAGGTCTGCTCTACCTCCCCTGCAATGCGGAAAACGGTTTCGTAGCCGATGTTCCCACCGAAAAGGCGGATTTGATCTACCTTTGCTTCCCCAACAACCCGACGGGTTCCGTCGCCACCCGCGCGCAACTTGAAGCATGGGTCGCCTACGCGAAAGCAAATGATGCCATCATCCTGTTCGACGCGGCCTATGAGGCATTCATCCAGGATCCGGAGATTCCACACTCCATTTTCGAAATCGAGGGAGCCAAGGATTGCTGCATCGAGTTCCGTTCATTCTCGAAAAACGGCGGATTCACCGGCGTGCGCTGCGCCTACGTCGTCATTCCTAAAACCGTGACCGGCAAAACTGAAACCGGTGAGCGCATCCCGCTTCACCAGCTCTGGTCCCGCCGCCACAGCACCAAGTTCAACGGTGCCAGCTACCCGGTTCAAAAAGCTGCTGCCGCAGTCTTTTCCGAGGAAGGAAAGGCCCAGGTCAATGAGCTGATCGAACATTACATGGGCAACGCGAAGCTTTTGATCGAAGCCGCAACTGCTGCCGGACTGCAAGTTTTCGGCGGTAAAAACGCACCCTACGTCTGGGTTGGATGCCCGAAGGGCCTCAGCTCATGGGACATGTTCGATAAAATGCTGCAGGAAGCCCAAGTCGTCATCACCCCTGGCTCCGGCTTCGGCTCCGCAGGCGAAGGTTACTTCCGCATTTCTGCGTTTAATTCCCGGGCAAACGTCGAGGAGGTTTGCAATCGACTTAAAGCTTTGATTGCTTAAGTTCGTGAAACAATTCCCGATTCGACTATTCCTCTGCCTCGCTCTGATCAGTAGCACAGGCTGCCAAGACAAGTCGGATCGGGATAAAATCGAGTCTCTGGAGCGCGAAGTCCGTTCGCTCAAACTCCAGCTGGGCAAAAGCGCCGAACAACGTGCCGAAGAGCTGGCGAAAGCCCGACTCCGCCGCGACGATCTGGAATCACAAAGTTCCTGGAAAATCGCGGATCTGGAGCGGGCACTCAAAAAAGCAAACGCCCAACTCGAAGCACTCCATGGCCACAGTGTTGAGGTTGAGCCAGACGCCGCCGAAACCTCACAAGCGTCGATTGGCAGCGACAACAGACCCGCGCCAGAAGCATCACCAGCATTTGGCAGCCGCTCTACCCCGCTCAATAATCCAGCTCCTACCCCAAAAACCGGTGAAGCGGATGCTTCCGCAGTCGATGCCGTAGTGGTCATCAAGGGCGACCAATCCCAGGGCACGGGGTGCATCATTCGCGATGGCCAGAAATACTACCTCTACACCGCAGCCCATGTTTTAGCCGGAAACACCCACTTGTCGGTGGTGAACACCAAGGGCCGCAAGTTTACCAAATTCGGTGATTTGCAAGCAGCGGAGGGCATTGATCTGGTTCGTCTACAGGTCTTCGAAGACGATCCGGGTCCGTTCCTGGAAATCGTCGGGCCGGAAAACCAGATCTCCGTCGGCACTCCAATTTCAGTCCTCGGAAATGGCGGCGGCGCAGGAGTCGTAGCGGCAGAATATGGGAAAATTCTGGGCCTTAACAACGATACCGTCGAGGTCAGCGCCAAAATGATCCAAGGCGATAGCGGCGGCCCGGTGGTCGTGAACAAAACCCGCCGCGTGGTTGGATTGGCAAGCTATCTAACCGCCAAACGCGATGATATTTGGTCGCAGGGAACTCGCTTTGGCAAAGTCCGCCGCTTTGCCTGCCGGTTGGATCGGACCTGGAAATGGACCGAAATCCCTCTCTCCACCTTCCTCGCCCAGGCGCAAGAGGTCGCGGAATATGACCGGATGACACGGGTTGCTTTTGCCATCGGCACCTTGAACCCAACCTCTGCCGGCCTGCGGTTCGACACTCAACTGTCGGAGAATCAAACCGCACTTTCCATTCTAACCGACGCCCAGGAAATGCCCATTGTCACCAAAATCCTGGAAATGAATACCGATCTTGCGTCGCGGCGAATCCGCTCCAGCGATGCCGACTTGCGCAAGAATTTCCGCAGCATGCTTTCCAGCGCCATCTCGGACGTCAATCGCCAGGGAGCAAATTTCGATCCATCACGGATGAGTTGGTTCCTCAGAAATGCCGGGCAGGATTCTCTCCAATGGAGAGAAAAGGCCATTCAAATTCTCAGGAGTCACTACGAGGGACTTGCGAACTGAGATCTCCATTCCGTCACGACTCAATCAAAGGTTCGGATAAACGTGTGATTCACCTGATGGCCGGCACCATCGATGTAAACATTGCGAACTTCCGTTGGGACGGGTCGCCCATCGATGGTCAAGTGCTTGCCGTTGAACCCAATCGAGGTGCCGCTTTCCAACACCACCCGATCCCCGGCATTCAACTCGCCCACAAGATAACCCGAAGCCCCTTTTGACGGTGAGGAACTCTTCCATTCGCGGATCGGTTGATACGTCCAGACCGACTTCGAAAGTTCAGGCACCGAGAGCCGGGTATACTTTTCCACCCGATGACGGGCTTGCGGAGCACGGTTGCAGGCAAGAAATGGCAGGGCTGCAATGAGCGGCAGAAATCGCATCGGTTTTGGGGATTGATGGAATGATCGATTCAAAACAACGTCCACGAACCGTGTTTTGAAAGCTTAATCTCATGATTCGTGGCGCTTGCCTCTCCTTCCAACCATCCGATGCGATGAATATCCGCCGTCTAACAACCGATGATCGGCCGCTCTATCGTGCCCTTCGGCTCGAATCGCTTCAGGAATCGCCCGAAGCTTTTGCCTCCACTTACGCGGATGCACTGCTGCGGACTGATGAAAGTTGGGAATCTCAGACCCACTCAAGCGCAACAGGCCCGGACAGGGCGACATTCATACTCGTCGACTCCACTCAAGGCGCGCTAGGACTTGCGGCTTTATATCGGAGTGAGATCCATCCGGAAACCGGCGATCTACTGCAAATGTGGGTATCTCCGGCTCTGCGCGGCAATCACTGGGCATCGACGTTGCTAGAAGAAATTTTCCGATGGGCGGGAGCCAATGAATTTTCGGTAGTCCAAGCGGAAGTGACTCCCGGCAATCTGCGGGCCATTCGCTTCTACGAAAAATATGGATTTGTTTCCTCGGAGCGGCCTGATGGCACGACCATTCTAACAAAACACGTCGATCCCCCCTTCAGCCGGGGATCAGCATCTTTGATATGCTTTGCCGAATCGAAACCACCAGGTGCGCATCGATGATGTGATCGCGACCATTGATTTATCATCAAACTATCATCAAACTCAGAGTAGATATCACTCAAGTTTCCAACAGACAGGATGATGGAAGTGGAACTGGATGGTGATGGCGCCAGGGGAACGGGGCCAGCCATCCTGTGACGCCCCAACAAACGAATCGGAAACCCCTCAACAGAAGGAGTTGTATGTGTCGCCGCTCTGACAGATTGAATTCTGTCAGAGCGGTTATTTATCGTGCTCTTCCCTCATGATTCTCTCATGATTGGCATGCTTCGTTAATCTGAAATCACCAAATCATGCGCTGCCTATTAATCGAAGATTACACGCCACTCCGCCACAATGTGGAGGAATACTTACGCGAAGAAGGCTACGCCGTGGACAGCAGCGCAACGGGTGACGAAGGGCTGTGGTATGCACGGAATCATCCGTATGATGTGATCATTCTCGATATCATGCTGCCGGAAATCGATGGCCTGACGATTCTGAGAAAGCTGCGTGAACTGCAGGACAAGACCGCCGTTCTCGTGGTCAGCTCGCGGGATTCCGTATCGCAACGGATCGAAGGACTGGATGCGGGGGCCGATGATTATTTGGTCAAACCCTTCGATCTTGCGGAGCTGGTGGCCCGCATCCGCGCGCTCAGCCGCCGCTCGTATGGCAACGAGTCATCCATTCTGAAAATCGCGGATCTCAAGATCGATTGCGTCCACAAGAAAGTCACACGGGGCAAAACAGAAATCGATCTAACACGCCGCGAATATCACCTCTTGGAATACCTTGCCCAACGCGCGGGCGAACCGGTGTCCCGCACCGATATTTGGGAGCATGTTTATGAAGATCACACCGGCGGATCCAGCAATGCCGTCGATGTTTATATTGGATACCTGCGGAAAAAACTCAATGATGGCGACAAGCCTGATCTGATCCATACTCGTCGCGGTTATGGCTATGCATTAGGCCCACCGAATTCATGAAGCATCCATCGATCCGCAAACGCCTGATACTCGGAAGTTGCCTGCTCACCGCGCTCGTCCTGGCGATCGCGAATTTCAGCGTCTATCAAGCGATAGCCAGATCGTTGCGGCATGAACTGGATCTCCAGCTTTTCCAAAGCGCTTCGATTCTATCCAAATACTCCGAGTTGGAAGGCGGAAAAGTGGTTTATGAATGGCATGAAGCGATGGAATCCGGCGACGGTCCCGGCATCAGCGGTGTCTTCCAGTTCTGGGACATCAATTCGAACACAACCCTGCGTTCACCCGATTTAAAATCGGAAAACCTGCCAAAGTTTCACGGAGCGCTGAATCAACCGGTGATTCGCGATATTAAATTCGCCGACGGTCGCGCGGGACGTGCGGTCGGTCTCATGCATCTGCCATTCCTGGACGAAGAAGGAAAAGCCGAAATGGCACGGCTTGGCATCGACCGCAAAGTCGAAGAGCTGCCTCAAATTCTGGTCACCGCCCGTGAGACCTCATCGTTGGAAAAGCAGCTGTTCTCCATCCGCAAGCACCTTCTGCTCGCCACACTCGCAACAGTCACCACCCTGTGGCTGGCAATCATCTTCATTTCCAAACGCACCCTGGCTCCCATCGGCCATTTGTCATCCGCCTTGTTGAAGCGGACCACACAGGAAAAGAATCCACCGCTCGAAATCCCCGTCGACCTTCCGAGCGAACTGGTGCCACTGGCCGAAGCGTTCAATACCACTCTCACCAAAATCGAAGCCGCGCGCGAGCATGAGAGGGACTTCGCACTGCACGCGGCGCATGAACTCCGGACACCCATCGCCGGCATTCACTCCACTCTCGAAGCGGCGCTGCATCGACCTCGCGAAACACTCGATTTGCGCAAACGCATGGAAGCGGCAATGGAGATCACCTCCAGCATGCGAGTGGTGATCAACAGCCTAATGCGCATGGCCCGGCTGAGAGGTGGCCTTGAGCGCATCAGCAAACAGAAATTTCCACCGGAGGACCTGATCAGCCGCATCATCGAGATGGAGCAGGAAACCGATCAGAGCTCGCATCTAGCAGAAATCATCAGGGAATCCGATGAGCTCGTGCCGATTTTTACCGATCTTGGTTTGTTCAATATTCTCGCGACCAATCTCATCGAAAACGCATTTCGCCACAGTCCGAAGGGTGGAAAAATCACCGTCAAACTCCTGAGCACCCAGGAACGATTCGCGCTATCCATCTCCAACGACCGGGGCTCGCTCTCGGCGGAAAATTCGAATCGTCTGTTCGAGCCGTTTCAACGCGGGCCACAAGCCAATGCCGACAGCCCGGGTGCCGGGATCGGCCTTTCACTCGCGCGTGAAATTGCCACCATGCTCGGTGGCAACTTGAAGGTTTTGTTTGAGGACCCCAATGCCGTGACTTTTCAATTCGAGCTACCGGCCTGAGCGCTTTTCGGAAAAGCGCGGCCATCTCATGAGATTCTCATCAAAAGTGGCTAGTTTCGTGAACATACCCTTCGGCAGGGTGGTCCACGATGCAGCAGTCCTACTCATTCACTACCCGAACGAAGCGAGGTATTCTCGCCGCATTCGTCATCGTTTTCCTGATGCGGATTGCGATGCTCTTTCAGATCCCCTTCACCGACAATAGCGAGTCCCGCTACGCGGAAATGGCACGGTGGATGACCGTTTCCCACGATTGGATCACTCCGCAAATCACCCCTGGAAATCCATTTTGGGCGAAACCTCCGCTCTCGATGTGGCTCGCTGCTGGCGGCATCGAAATCTTTGGCGCCAACGAATTCGGCGCACGCATTCTCATCTTCCTCACAGCAGTCGCAGTCGTCGCGCTGCTGTATCAATGGGTGAAAAAAATCCGAGGCGCGGACTTCGCCTTGGCATCTTCTTTCATCCTCTTCACTTCGGTTCTCTTCATCGTCACCTCCGGCACGGTCATGACCGATCTGGCCATGATGGCATCGACGACGTTTTGCATGATTGCCTTCTGGAATGCCATGCATGGTCCATCAAGGACTCGACTTTGGGGGTATTTATTCTTTGTCGGCATCGGGTTGGGACTGCTCGCAAAAGGTCCGGTGTCCACGGTTCTGACCATGCTCCCGATTGGCATCTGGACCCTGTGGACGCGTCAGATCCCGGCGGTGTGGAAGCGAGTTCCCTGGATCACGGGCGGCTTGCTCGCTCTCGCCATTGCCGCCCCCTGGTATGCAGCAGCGGAAATCAAGACTCCGGGATTTCTCAACTATTTCATCCTCGGTGAACATTTCGGACGCTTTCTGATCAAGGGCTGGAAAGGCGACATGTATGGCCACGCCCATCCGGCAGCGCGAGGCATGATCTGGTTTTTTGCAATGATGGCGCTGATGCCATGGTCGATCTCATTGTTTGTTTCGATCCCAGGATGTTTCCGGAGCAAGAGCAAAGTTCGTGAAGCGTTCTCCACAGATCGCGACCGCTGGTTGCCTTACCTGCTGTGCTGGTCCTTGGCGCCGTGGGTCTTTTTCACCTTCTCAAGAAATATCATTTCCACCTACCCCATCACCGGGATGCCCGCTGCGGCGATTCTCATCCTGGAAGCATGGAGACTGAGCTTCCGCCCGGACCGGATCAAAGTGTTGCTTCGTTCCGGCACCGCCTTCGCCATCATTTTGATGGCTGGCATTTGGGTCATCTATCAGAAGTTCCCGAATCTCGCACCGAAGGATTCGGAAAAGCGAATGATCGGCTTCATCCAAAGCCACCCGGAGTATCAGAATTACACTCTCTATTACCGTAGGCCGACCGCTTATTCCGCTGTGTTCTATCACGGCAAACAAATCGAATTCATCTCGGATGCCGATCTGCCACCGCTCACCGCAAACCAGACTCAGGACTTGGTGGTGATCCGCAGCAAGGATCGCGAAAAAATACGCAAGCTGGTCGGTCAGCGCTTCGACGAAGTCACCACCATCGGCAACGAAACTTTATTGGCTGAAAAACCCGAACACCTGCCTGCAAATGCCTCAACCCACTAACATCGTCACCCTGAGAGGCCCCGCTCTCAAGCGCACCCGCAAATCAGGGCCTGTCCGATTTCACCAACCTGCATCCGACCTTCTTCACCGAGTGGAAGTGGCCCATACCGAGCTCAGTTTCGTCGTCCCGGCTTACAACGAAGCAGGCAACCTGCCGACGTTGTGCAAAGGTCTCACCGAGACCAGCAAGCAGCTTGGCTATCGCTGTGAAATCATCATCATCGACGATGGCAGCCGGGATGAAACCGTCGCGGTCGTCACCCAATTGCTGGATCATTTACCCCTGCGACTGCTGCGCCTTTCCCGAAATTTCGGCAAAGAGCGAGCGATGTCCGCAGGGATCAATGTCGCCCGGGGCGATGCGGTGATCATCATTGACGCAGACCTTCAGCACCCTCTCGATCTGATTCCTGAGTTCATCCGACTTTGGAAAGAAGGCAATGACATGGTCTACGGCGTTCGTAGTAATCGCAGCGATGAAACGAATGCCAAACGGCAGGCCGCCCGGATGTTTTATCAAATTCTGGGAAGGCTATCCAGCGTCCCGATTCCACCCGATGCCACAGATTTCCGCCTGATCGATCGCAAGGTTGCCGATGCTCTGCGAGCCCTGCCAGAGAATAACCGATTCATGAAAGGCCTTTACCATTGGGTAGGCTTTAAAAGCATCGCCGTTCCATTCCAGCCGCTGGTGCGTGGAGCGGGCAAATCACGCTACAACTTTCCACGCCTCATCGGCCTGGCGATTACCGGGCTCACCTCTTTCTCACAGGTTCCGCTTCGTTTCGCCACCATGGCCGGAGCCGCGATTTCGGTTTGTTCGATGTTGTATGCGACCTGGGTCGCCGGAAAAACCCTGATTTTCGGCAATGCCGTTCCGGGTTGGGCGACTCTCACCACAGCCATTCTGTTTTTAGGCGGGATCCAGTTGCTATTCATCGGAATTCTAGGGGAGTATGTCGGCAGGATTTTCGAGGAAGTGAAAGGACGCCCTATTTACATCGTCGCAAACGACTCGGGACCTACACGCTATCATGAGACTACTGCCTGAGTTGATTAGCTCACAAAAAGAAATCAGCACCCAAGCCATCCGCTTCATCGTTGTCGGCATACTTGCGATGACCGTGCACTTCATCGCGGCCTCATTGTGGATGGCCTTGGGGGTGCCGCCTTTGATCGCCAATGTTGGGGCATTTCTAACAGCATTTCCCGTCAGCTACGCGGGTCATCTCAAGTGGAGCTTTGCAAGTCAGGGAGAGTGGGACCGCTCGAGCCTTCCGCGTTTCGCGGCCACCGCCCTGGCCGGATTTGCAGGAAACGAAATGCTCTACGCGCTACTTCTCCACTTCACCAATCTGCCTCCGCGACTCGCCCTGCTCCTGGTGTTGGGAACCGTGGCAGCATCGACTTTCCTACTTTGCCGGTTTTGGGTATTTCATCGGAAGGCGCCATGAAACGCCTCACGCTCTGCGCCGACGATTACGCTCAAAACCCCGGGATCTCACATGGCATTCGGGAATTGGCGAAAAGTGGGCGTATTTCCGCCGTGAGTTGTTTCACCACGACCGAACACTGGCCCTACGAAGGAAAGTTGCTGCAATCGTGTTCAGGAAACTTCGACACAGGTCTCCACTTCAACCTCACCCATCAAACCGGCAAGCCACTCGAAAAGTGGATCGGCGATTCTTTACGAGGCAAACTCAACGCCTCTGAAATTCGGGAGGCGCTGATCTCACAGTGGCGGAACTTTGAACAAGTCCTCGGCAAAAGCCCGGACTATTTGGACGGACACCAACATGTTCACATTCTCCCGGGAGTCAGCGAAATCATCGCCGACACTCTGGGTCGACTCGGCGCGCCCGAGGCATTTCCAGTTCGAAGAATTGCCAAACCATCCGCCACGTTCTCCTGGCATCCAAAGTTGCTGGTGAAACGAGCGATCCTTCAATTCTTGTCGCAGATTGGCGAGCCGGCACTCTCACACACTTATCCGGGAAATCCCTGGTTTGCTGGCATCTACCTGTTAGATCGCCCGTCGGATTTTGAGGTTCACATGAAAAACTGGATTCGGAATGTGCCGGATTCCACACTCATCATGTGCCATCCAGGACATCGATGCAACGATCCCGATGACCCGATTCCGAATGCGAGAACGGTTGAATATGATTATCTCTCCAGCGATGCATTCGAAGCAGATCTCCGGAATGCCCATGCTATTCTCGTCCCGTTTCGGAAGCTAATTTCCTGAGGCATGATACGAATTCTTCAAGAGCAACAATTTGCTCATCCTTGAGCGTTTCGTGCCCAGGCATATCCGTCCCTGGTATGCCAAACTTGATGATTTGCCGGATCCTCCCGGTTCCCGCTGACGACCAGACAAATGGGCCATCGACGAGATTTGCCGGAGCTTTTGTCAGTAAACCTGACATTTCCCCATCACCCTTGCCACTCGCTCCATGACAGACAGCGCAATGATTTTGAAATAGCTCCGCTCCACGACCTGCAGACTGGCTTGATTCCGGCTGCCAGGTCATTGCTTTTTGAAAGACATCAGTCATTCCATCCAAACCGTTTGCCTGGAGATAATGCACCAAGTCATCTCCACGACGATCTTTGAAAAGATAAGCATACGATGGCATCGGACTACCCGGAGAGAACGCTTGTGGATTGATAAAATGCAATTTCAACCAAGTCGCGGATCGACGGGCGCCAACATCGGTTAGATCGGGTCCCTGGCGGCGATTGCCGATGACCACCGGCTTGCCTTTCAAGCTATCCGTGCGCACCGGGCCCCAATTCAACTCGTCCAGCGAACCGGGCCGGACATACTGCGAGTGGCAATGGATGCAACCTTCGGCGAGATACACTTGCTTTCCCAGTGCCACTGAATCCGTCTCCGGAACATCCGCTTTTTTCTCACCCAGAAATGCGACAACCCACACGATCGCAGCAGCGGTCAAAACTCTCCACGAGAGTCGATTGGAACTCACCAAAACCCCAAGCACGCACACGCCAGAAATCAGAATAAAAGTTACCGGAACTCTCTGTAATGTTTCGGCCATGCCGATCCCATTGGCGGATCCAAACCAACCGGCGATGGCGAACAGCCAAGCAGCGCGCCAGCCGATAGAATGTTGCGCACGCGCTCCCGAAAACCAGCCGGGCCATGCAACCAATGCAACCGAGTAGAGTGAGACACCAACCGGATAAAGCCACCCTGCAACAGAACGGGATGTTTCGTGGTTCACTGCTAAAGCGGCCACTGCGAGTAGCCCCCAAGCCGATGCGGGCACGAATGTTCGTCGGCAACTTTTCAACCAAACTCCACTCGCGATGGCTGCCGCCAAATGCAAAGCAGCATTCCGCCACAGCAATCCACTGCCCCAAGTGCCGGATTTCAGATCGACTGCGTGTTGGATGATGAAAAACGCAGCGCTGTCTAACCAAACCAGCGCGGTGAACAAAACCAGCACACTCACAAAGGGAATTTCGCGCCGTGGCGGTTCCTCATGGTGAGTATTTTGATTCCCTGGAAACACCAGCAGACCAACCACAGCGAACACCGACCCGATCCATGCCTGGTGTGCCGAGGATTGCTGAAAAACGATCGGCAAATTGCAGCAGGCGTAACCCACCCCGGTTCCCAATCCGACCCAGAACAAGCCGCACCATGATGGCAGCAAGGTTGCCAGGCCGACGGTCGACATACCGACACCAATTCCTGTTAGAATGGAAACCGTCAGCATGGACATCATGCCATCAGCCAGTGGTGCCAGAGCAGATGCAAGTGCCGCCAAGGCCAAACCAATGCGGATTTTTCCAGCGGTCACGCCCTTCCACGCGATCCAGAATCCAGCAGCCATTCCAGCGACAGCCATCGCTCCGAGCATCGGCTTTTCCTGTCCGCCTGCGCTGCGAATCAATTCGACCCAGGCAAATTGGGCGAAGATGAGGAAATACCCATAGACCGCAGCCACCAAACAGGATGCCCGCCACGCAAGTCCTCTCATCCGTCTCCCCCTCTCCACCAACCAGCGCGCACGAAAAACCATTGGCCAGCGCCAACCACCGCATCCGTGATGGCCACGGTGATCCACGCCATGGGCAGTGCGCCACCAAGGATTTTCACCACAAGAAAAACCGCCACTAACAAGCGAACCAGCCCGGTGAAAAACCAGACCGTTTCACCTTCACGCTCCCCCCGGAAAACCCAACCATAACTCAGCCCTACAGCTGCCACAAAAACCCCGATCCAGCTCAGGAACACCCATGCGGCTTGATCCAATGGCGGTATCCCCATCCATTTCAAAGTCACAACTGGAGCTGTTACCAATAGCAATCCGGTGGATGCATCCATCGCTCCCACCGCAAGGCTCCAAAGTCGAAGAAAACGTAGACGGTTCATGATTTTGTAAAGCGGATCAACCAATCAACAGATGCAGCCAGCATCACCAAACCACACGATGCACGCACGACAAAACCGAGCTGCCTCCAGGTGGCATGCACGATCATCCATTCCGGGCTTTGACCTTCACGCCAGCCCATCGCCACCAGAGCAAGGATCATGATCGCTACCGCCAAATGCCACGCATAGATTGACCGGGTTCCGCCGACCGCCCGATTGGTTAGCAGGGTGATCAGCACGGCACAAAAAGAGGTCGTAAATCCCGCCATCGCCAGATGCGAATGACCGACCAGGCCTTGGGTAAATTTCAAGCAATCCAGAACGCCCGGCGCATACATCGATACGCCTGTCAGAACCAGCATCCCCCACCAGAACAGCATGCCGTTGCGCCAGATTCTCACCTTTTGAGGCCAGGCATATCCTTTCCAATCCCGTGGAATCAACCACGCCCATGGGAGCAACATCAGCATGGCGCCGATTTGCCAGAAATCGAAATGACCGCCTCCGATCGACTCGGTCACTGCGAATACCAACCAGGAAACCACGAAGAAAATCCAGGTAGCCAGACCGGCTTTGCCTCGTCCCGCCAGCCCGGTGACTCTCGGCAGCAACAGCATCAATCCAATGACCGAAAGGGTTGAACCCAACAAACTCGATCCTGTCGGCCCGCCGGTGGTAGGATCGATCGGCGGGTAGGTCTTCGGCGAAGCCGCCACCACCATGACCCCGGGAACCGCAGCCAAAACGATCAAGCCGATCAACGACAAGCGGCGGCGGATTTTCCTCCAGCTCTGAGCTCGATCACGAAATGAAGCGCAAAGCAATATCCACAGAACGATGAGTGCTGTTAGAAATGCCCAAAGCGATCCATTCCGCCAATCGAGGAAGATTTTTCCGGAGGTATCTCCCCGCAGCCAGAACAGACAGGAAGCTGCCAAGGCAGCAGACCAGGCAGCGATGACTGCAGCACCCCATCGGCGGAATCGCGATAAATCCACCTCATACATCGAAAGCAACCAAGCGACCAGCGGCAAGGCCGTCCAACCATAGAGCTGGCTATTCAGGTGAACCGGAACCCAGTGCCCATAGGTAAATTCACCGGGCTGCCACGATGGTTCTAGTAGTAAAGTCGATAATAAAAGCCCGACGCTGTTGCCAACCACCAGCCACGCCAAGGCATGCCGTGCCGCGCATACAACTCCGCCATGTTCCTGTGTGCTCACAAAATTTCACCTTCCATCCGCCCATCGCGCATCTTGATGGTGCGGTCGCAACGCTTTGCCAACTCAAGATCGTGAGTGGCCATGATCAAGGTGCGTCCGCGCCTGCGCACGAGATCGACGAGGATTTCAAAAACCCGCTCCCGGTTCGACTCATCCAACGCGCCCGTCGGCTCGTCACACAACAGCAATTCCGGATCATTCATCAGTGATCTCACCAAAGCGCCGCGTTGACGCTCGCCACCGGATAATTCCCGCACGCGCTGCTTCAACCGATGCGCAACCCCGGTCGCCTCGGCGAGCTCGTTCAATCGTTCCAGCGCCGCGGCTCGACTCCCGCCTGCTGCGATGACCGGAACCATGCAATTTTCAGCCAATGTCAAATCCGGCATCAAATGATGGAACTGAAAGACATAACCGATGTGATGCCGGAGGAGGTCCACTCGTGTCGATTCATTCACCACATCCCTGCCTGAAAGAAACACCTCACCGCGATCCACTTCCTCCAACCCGGAGATCACGTTGAGCAAGGTGGATTTGCCGCAACCGGACGTGCCACAAAGCGCGACCACATCCCCTGCTGGCACCTCAAGCCCGACTCCTTTCAGGACCTGGATCCGGCCGGCATCGAAACTTTTCCATACATCTTTGATCGAAACGTGACTCTTCATCGCATCCTCCTTTATTCAAATCTTAGTGCCTGTGCCGGGTTCAACTTCGCCGCATACCACGCCGGATACATGGCTCCTGCGAGCGCCGTGATCGCTGCCAGCGCCATCGCCCCGGCGATTTCCATCCAACCGATTCTCGGCTCAATGTATCCCTGCATCTGCGGGATGGCCTTCAACAACTGCAGTCCTAACCCGCTCAGCCCCCACCCGACCATGGTGCCGATTGCGGATACCAATAGGGATTCACCGAAAATCATACCGGCAATTTGAGCCCGCGAAAATCCACATACGCGAGCGATCGCCAGCTCTTTGATTCTTCCAAAAACAGAAAGGATCATCGTGTTGGTGACACTCAATCCTCCTAACAAAAACGCACATCCACCCACAACCCAGGCGGTGGTTTTCAAAATTTGGAATTGAGAATAACTGCGGCTGAATTCTTCGTTTTCCAGCGCGGTTAGTTGCGGATGCCTGCTCGCCATCCAGGATTTCACTTCTTTGGAATCGTGCCCTTTTGCCAGAGCGACTGTCACCACGGAGCACGCACCTGATTTGTGGAATGCCTCCTGGCAAGCCGCGAGCGGCATGAAGACACCGCCATTTTCGAATCCATTTTCAAGGCGCACCACTCCAGCCACCGGATATCTTTCATGGCCAAGCTCCACTTCGCCATCCGGGCCGATGTCGACAAAATCCGCCGCGCGCTCACCGAGCACCACTGCCCGGGCATCGTCTTTGAAATTCTTTGGATTGCCGCGCAGCCATTGGCCTTTGCGCAATCTGCCGTCACCGGACTCGATCCCAAAGCAGGTGACGATCGGCCGATCCGGTGCGCTGACAATCGCGAACAATACCGGGCGGGCCTCTTTCACAAACGGCGTTTTCTCCAGCTCGTCTGCCAAGCTGACCGGGACATTGCTGAAAAAGAGGTCGGAGGCATTCTTTTCGAAAACGACCATCTCCGCATCAGTCCGCAGAATGCGCTCGAACATTTTCACCGCGCCTCCAAGCAGCCCAACTACGCTGAGCATCGTAGCAACTCCAAGCGCAATACCTGCCGCACCGATGCCCGTGCGCACGCGATGCCTGCGCAAGTTCGTCCATATCATTCGCCAAAGGCTCATTCGAAGATCATTATAGAATTAGACCACTGCCGGCAACCGCTCAAGCGATCCCATGACTTGCCGAGGCGCGGGCACCCGGATGAGATCCAGCATGTTCCAGCGGTGCGCAGCGCCAGGAAGCGCGTGCTGAACCCGGTCCCCCATCGAAACGAGTCGCGCACATCGAGCGGTGGCAGCTGTTAATCCTTCAGCCACCACCAAATTGGGGCGTCCAAGCTCTTGATCGCGCCCTCCGGTTTTACCCGAGCAAAATTCATCCGCGTAAAGGTCTTTCACATCATCCGCAGCTTGATAGGCCAAGCCACGCAACAACGCCAAGCGGTCTAACAAGCGGATTTCACGGCGGGTGCCATGCCCGACAATCGCAGGCAACACCAAGGTCAACCGCAACAAATCGGCGGTCTTTCGGGCGGCAATCTCGCTGACTTCCGCAGCGGTTTGGTGATCGTCCCAGCCATGCAAATCCCACGCCTGACCGCCCAATAAGCCATGCACTCCCAGTTTGGAATCCACCCAATTCCCGGCTTCGGCCCGCCTCGACGGCGCGGCCTGATGAATGGTCTGCCAGATCAGAGTGTAGCCACGATTGATCAGTGCCAGGGCTGCCAAGGTGGCGACCGCTTCTCCATGGCTGACGTGCAGGCATGGCGCATCCCGTCGCAACTTGGCATCATCCATGGCCGGGAAGTCATCAAAAATCAGTGATGCCGTATGAAGATATTCAATGCCGCAACCGAGCGAGCGCGCACCTTCCTCGGTCATCCCCATGGAAAGTCCGACCAGATAGGAGGAAACCGCGCGCACCAGCGAACCCGGACGGGAAAGCACATTGCAAAGCGCTGCCGCCAGCCGTGGCTCAACTCCATTCAACCGGCCGATGCCGTGAGTGAAACTGCTGGCCATCAGCGCATGGGCGCAATGGACACGATGCTTCCATGAAAGGTCTCGCGGGGGGAAATCAGCACTCATTTCAACTCTCCTACCAGATGAAATCGAACTTTGAGCTGTGGCTCGACCGTCATGATGGCCATCGCCCGGATTAACGGCAGTCCGTGGTTTTTATAATTCATCGCCGCTTCACCATCAATCGTCACCCAATCGCCATCGCGCTTCACGGTGAACGGAAACGAAATGGTTTTAGCGACTCCATTGATGGTCAGCTCGCCCATCGCGTAATCCTTGCCGGACTTTTTGTCATTCCAGGTTTTGGTGAAAACGAAGCTGCCCTTTGGATTGCCGCCGCCGAGCCAGGTGATCATTTCCTTATCGCGCTTTGCCTCACCGGTTTTTAGATCACTAAAAGCCCAGTTCAGGGTGAATCCGGTGGGCAAATTCGTTGCAGTGTCCCCGGTGACAACGCTGGTGTATTTCTGCAGCGTTCCGGTGAAGGCATGGCCGGTCGCCTTTGCATCCACTTGGATTCTGCTTTTCGTCTGATCCACTTCCAGTCGATCAGCCTGCGCAACGACCGGGAAAAGTGCCAGCGCGGCAATGAAGGTAAACGCTTTCATATCAGGCAGGTTGTGTCTCAGCCTACCCTGTTTTCATGAGAAGATGATGAGAAGCGATCATTCCACTCAGCAAAATTCACACTTGCGCGGTGACATTCCATTGCGACCCGATCGGCTCTGCGGTGAAAGCATCCAAGTCGAGTCCGCGCCGCCCCATTTCCCGGCGCAATCTGAGAGCCGGCTCCTGCATCGGCTCATCGGTCAGGGTGAAAGTTCCCCAATGCATGCCCACTGCGCGACGGCAGCGCGTATCCGAAAAAACCTGCACCGCCTCCTCGGGATTCATGTGCATCGGCTTCATGATTTTCCGCGGTTGGTAGGCCCCGATTGGAATCATGCCGAAATCAATCGGCCCGTAAAATTCGCCGATTTCCGGGAATGCCGCGCAGTAGGCACTATCGCCTGCGTGCCAAACTTTGCAGCCACCGCCTTCGATCAACCATCCACACCAATGGCCGCGATTTCGATCAAACGGAGTTCTCGCGGTGAAATGCTGCGCTGGCGTCGCCATGACCGTGACATCTGCCGCCAATTCCACTTTTTCATGCCAGGCGACTTCCTGGCATTTCTTCGAAAGCCGCTTCTCCAGCCAATCTGCGTGGCCCTCAGCAATCACCCATCTCGGCTCGCCCGGCAACGCTTTCAGCGCGGCGAGATCCAGATGATCGTAATGGCCATGAGTTAAAAGCACGACATCGATTCGCGGTAAATCCGAGGGGGAAATCGGTAACGGTGCTCGGCGTCGGAACGATTTCATCTCAAACGGCGCGCAAAATTCTGAGAAGACCGGATCGATCAGAATCGATAACCCACATCCCTGAACTAAAAACGAAGCATGTCCGAGCCACGCAACGCGCCAACCTTTTGCTGGAGCTTCCCTTATCTTCTCCGGTTTCAATGGAACGACTGCAGCCGGTTCATCCGGCGCCTCGGGAATGAGTGGTTGCTCCTGTGGGCCGATTTTGAATTTCCACTTCAGGATATCGAGGATGCCATGATCTTCGTGATGCCAAGGGTTGGAAAATTTCGGCCGGGCCATGGAGGACTGTAGCCACATTTTCATTTTTTCCAGCAGGAGCAGAAGAAAAGTGTGAGAAAGTGCCAGAAAGTGCCGAGTGATCAGTTAGCAGTGATCAGTGGGAAGAGTTTGCTAGTTTTCAGTGTTCAGTTTTCAGGAGTAAATCACCGCAGGCTATTGCCTGCGCAGTCTGCACTGATCACTGCTAACTGATCACTCGGCACTTCCAAATCCCACCATTTGACACCACATCTCAGCGCGGTCAGAGTGGACCGCATGAAAACACCGTTGTTGGCGCTCGTATCGTTGCTTTCGCTGCCATTTGCTGCCCAAGCAAAATTGATCGAGAAAACCGTGGATTATGAACAAGGTGGCCAAACTCTGGAAGGCTTCCATGTCTACGATGACGCGACGACGGGCAAACGGCCTGGAATTTTGATCATCCACCAGTGGACCGGACTCACCGACTACGAAAAAGGCCGGGCCCGGCAGCTTGCGGAAATGGGCTACAACGTTTTCGCTGCGGATATCTACGGCAAGGGCATTCGCCCTCAAGTCCCGGAAGCCGCGAAAGTTTCCGGAAAATACAAAGCCGATCGCAAACTCTACCGCGAGCGCCTGGATGCCGGACTCCAACAATTGAAATCGGACAATCTCACCGACCCATCACGCATCGCAGCCATCGGCTACTGCTTTGGTGGCGGCGGCGTTTTGGAACTCGCTCGCTCCGGCGCGGACATCGCAGGTGTCGTTTCCTTTCATGGCGATCTGAGTTCAGATCCCGACTATCGCGCGAAAAAAGACGGAGTTCACACCAAAGTCCTGGTCCTGCAAGGCGCGGACGATCCCTACGCGCCGGAAGAACAGGTGAAAGCATTCCAGAAAGAATTCAGCGAGGCTGGAGCCGATTGGCAGTTCATTTCTTACAGCGGGACGGTGCATAGTTTCACCCAAAAGATGGCTGGCAATGATCCTTCCAAAGGCGCTGCTTACCATGAAGCCTCTGACCGCAGGTCTTGGCAGGCGATGAAAGATTTCTTTGCCGAAATTTTCGCAGGTAAATGATTCCAGCCTCGATCCCTCCTTCTCTGCCACGCATTCCCCCGATTCATCATGAGCGATGTTTTTGACTGGCCGGCGTTTTTGCCGGAATTTCATCGCGAAGCGACAGCTGCGGGATTTTCGCCGACTCTATTGCACGAAACCGAAAGTGGCCCGATCCACGCCTGGGAACGCCCGGGCCATGGACCCGTGGTTTACCTTTCAGCAGGCATCCACGGTGACGAGCCTGCCGGGCCAATGGCCATGCTGCGCCTGCTCAAGGAAGGTTTTTTTGCCACGGATCATCACTGGCTCATTTGCCCAGCACTGAATCCCAACGGGTTGGCATGCCACGTCCGGGAAAACGCGGACGGCCACGATCTGAACCGGGATTATTTGGCATTCAAGAGTGAAGAAGCCCGCTGCCACGCCGCGTGGCTGGATCGCCAGCCAACTCCAGCCTTGTTCGTATCCCTCCATGAAGATTGGGAAAGCTCCGGCTTTTACCTCTACGAGATTAACCTAAGCGGATCGCCCACCGAAACCGCACATCGCATTCTGGATGCGGTTTCACCGTGGTTTCATCCCGAACCTGGACCGGAAATCGATGGCCATACCTGCCATGAACCCGGCTGGATTTATCATTCGGCGGAACCCGACCTCCCGGAAAGCTGGCCGGAAGCAATTTATCTGGCCAAAAAAGGCTGCCCGCTTTCTTTCACTTTTGAAAGCCCCAGCTCAAGCCCGCTCGAACCACGGATCGCCTCGCTCGCAGCCGGAGTCCGCGCCGCATGCGAATACCTTGATTAGAAGGAGTTGATCTGCTGGCATCACTCCCCATGAGATCAGAATCGCTCCACCGCAAAATCTACGAACCAGCGGTCCGGGAAAGCAGCCATCGCTTCATTTTCCTTGCCGTCTGGTTCGTCGTTTTCCTGGGCGCCTTCATTTCAGGAGCACCGTGGGTGGATCACACCGGCCTGCTTTCCTGCCTGTTAGGTGGGCTGATGCTGATCGCTCCGCCAAAAATCGCACTGCCAAAACTGTGGTGGATTCTCGGTACCAGCTTTCTGGTTCTTTGCTTTGCTTCGTTCCTGCCTGCGGCCTGGTTCCCGATCCCCGAATGGCGAACGCATTTGGAATCACTCGGCGTCAAAACCGGCAGCCATGTGGTGATCCAATGGCGACCCGCCCTTGAAACCATTGGATTTTTCGCAGTGATTTTGCTCTCGGGCCTCTGGCTGGCCGGCCATCGGGCTTCCTCTATGCAATTGCGGAACACCGCACTGGCCTTCGTCCTCGGAGTTGCCCTGTATGCGGTGATTGCTGAGATTTTTCGCAAGGAACTCGCGATTTACAGCTCGCAGTTCGGATTTTTCCCTAACCGGAATCATACGGGCACCTACCTCGCCATGGGATCGGTCTGCGGACTTGGCGTGATTCTACAATCCCTGAAAGATCGGCATTTCTGGCGTCTTGGGCTTTCGATTTTAGGCACCTGCATTTGCCTCTGGGCTGCGTTTCAGTGGTCGGTAAGCCGCGGGGGAGTCCTGCTGATCGCCATCGGCAGCGTCCTCTGGCTCCCAATGATCGGCCGCCGTTATCTCGGAAAACACGGCAGCAAGGCGATTGTCCTTCTCGCACTCCTCATCATCGGCGGCTATCTTTTGAATGAAAGCCAGGTCAAAAAACGCCTGAGTGACACATCGGAAAAAATCGCAGCCGTCGCCGAAAACGAAGATCCATCCGCAGCCGAACCCAGCGAATCGGAAAATTCGCCGACACTGAGCAGCGTTGATTTTCGCGTTCCCATGGCCTTGGACGCCCTGGATATGATCAAAGACGCACCACTCACCGGAGTCGGCGCAGGACAATTCGTCTACGTATTCCCGCAGTATCGGACGCGGACTGCGATCGTAAATGACGCGATTGCCTACCACCCAGAAAGTGACTGGTTGTGGATCATCAGTGAATGCGGAATCGGAGCAGCGCTGATTCTTCTGGCAATGACCCTGCTAGCTCTCGGATACGGGGTATTATCCATTTTCAAAGGACGTGACCGGGCGATCCGAGCCGCATGCCTCATCGCTGCCATCTTGGTCCCCCTTCATGGAATCGCTGATGTTCCAGGACATCGGCTTCCCCTGGCACTGGCCTCGTTCCTATTGTTTACCGTTTCGCTCATCCCAAGTCGAAAATCGGAAAATCACCGGAATAATCGATCCGTCCGACTTAGCATCCAATTGTTTGGGCTTTTCCCTATTTTTTTCGGGATATGCCTTCTACTTGGCAAATGGCCTACAGGCAATCCTATCGCTCTCCAAATGGGAACAGACGAATACGGGAATGCTCGGAAATCTTTTGTAGAAGTGACTAATCCGCCAGCAGATGAAGACTTCACCGAAACATTTAAAAAGCTGACGACAGCTAGAAATCAGCTCAAATCTACCATCGACAGGCTCCCTCTTGACCCATGGTTGCGCCGACTTGACGGCAATTATGCATCCTTGTTTGCCGGTAATGAGAGCGAAGTGAAAAAACTATTCGAAATCGAAGGAACATTATCCCCCACCTCCGTTCAGGTTCCCATGCGACAAGCAGAAACGGCTTTAGCAAATCATCCTAGTCTTTCCGCTGAAGCATGGAGCGAGGCCTTACAGCGTTCTTCGTGGTTGGATAACAACCTTGAAAGTTCCTTCAACTTCAAAAGGAGCACCATTTTCGAGATCAGAAGAATGAGTTACCGCTATCCCCAGTTGCGTAAAATGGCGGACGAAGTCATTCGCGCCCATCAGTAGAATAAGAACAACAAATCGAATTGCGCCGTGGCAAATTACGAATCAACGCACGTGTTTATACTTCTGTTTCAATTTTAATTATTCCAGAAACTGCTATTAGCCATTTTATACACCTACTTACTTGGGTTGAAGTGGTTACCCAATTGGCATAGCAGTTGCTTGAATCGCATTCATTCCGGCCTACAGGCAGTGGTGACGAATATGATACGTGAATCACCTAAAATAGAATTGACTGTCGATGTCGGATGCTTCACCCTACCATCGCCATGAAAACTAAGTTCGCACAGATCCTGCTATTCGGTGCACTCGCAGCATCCCCAGTCCTCGCCGGCACCCCTCCCACCGGTAAAATTTCGTTCTCTGCCGCAACGATTGACTCCGAAACCGGTGCTCAGACCGTCCAAGGCAGCAAAATCACACAAACCACTGTTGATGGTGTTGTTACCACCACCAAGGTAACTCAAACTATCGTAACTCAAACTGACGGCACGAAAGAGGAAGTCGCGGTTACGGTCGTCGAAGTCGCTACCCCAGACGGCGATGGCGGTTTTACTGCGGAAATCCAAACCACAACCGTCGTTACCCAGAAAGATTCGGGTGGCGAAGTTACAGGTGGCAGCAACAGCAGCAACACCACAATTGACAATGATTACACTCCACCAACAGTGCCAAGCAGCGGCCCGCCGCCATCCACTGGCCCTGGTGCAGCAGTAAGTCAATCCTAATCGAAATCTAAGATTTCGGACCCCACCCAAGCTCTCACGCATTGCTCGCGGGAGCTTGGGTGTGATTCCAAGTTCATCGAGCTAAGATTTTCCCGAATCATCGCTCACTATCCTTACACTCATAGATTTTATGAAATCACTCAAATTGTCCCTTTTCTCCCTGGCCCTCTTGCCAGCAAGCACCCTCAGCGCAGCCGTAGTTTACGACTTCCAATCCGAATCCGATTACGATTATTTTGATGGTGAAGTCTCAGGCTGGACTCAAAGCGAATCCAACCCGGTTCTAGTTGATGGCACAGCACCACTTGGCGAGGTTGAAACTCTCGATTATTTCGGCACCGCTAATAAAGTCGGCGTTTTTGGCACCGCATATAACAACAGCCCATTCAACGCAACCACTTCAGTTTCTGGCGCCCTCCCGGCTTCTACGAGCTTGGTGAATTCCCAAGTCTCACTAGATTTCGCAATCGCCAACGATGCTGCCGTTCGTGATTCATTCTCAATCGCGATTACCGATTTGTCCTCAACGACAGTAGCCTCAATCATTTTTACCCCTGACTCTGGCGACAGCACTCTTTGGACGATTAGCTACACGATTGGTGGCTCTTCTGGTTCAACGACATTCTCATTAACTGCTAACGCTGAATACAGCTTCTACTTCAACTTTAACGATTCCACCACTTCACTGTTTTACGGTGGCTACGGCGAATCGTCCTCACTCATTGCCACCAGCACTACCTCATTCGACTCATCCGCTGAACTTGGTGATATCGTAATCTCCAACACACAGACCGATTTCGAAACGGATGCAGGAAACAGCACCAACGTTGCGATATTCGACAACATTGCAACTGCAGTCATTCCTGAGCCTTCCGTAGCATTGCTCGGCGGTATCGCTGGCTTGGGACTTCTTCGTCGCCGCCGCTCAAACTAAGGTATTTCCTTATCTAACGCGCACCATTCTCCCCCGTGCCCGCCATCTCTCTTTGGTAGGCACGGGGTTTTTTTAGGATTTGATGGATCCTTATCGGTTCCGGTTTTCCCGATTCAAGCATACCGGTGACTGCGCGCTTTACTTTGACGCGCATTTTTCCATTTTTCCTTACATGAAGTTCCGACCTACGTCGTCCGCCGAACTTTCCTTCAATCGGCCCCACCAAGCCCGAACACTTCTGAAGTGCCTCGGAATCAGCGCCATCGCTTTGAGCAGTCATCTGTCCGCTCAAAATGCCCTAGTCGATCTTCCTTCAGCACCTAGCGGTTTCTCCCAAGCTTCGGGAATTTACGGTGCTCCCCGTGAGAAAACCACTGATGGCCTATCCATCATTGGCACTTTTGCCACTACCTACGATTCCAACGTCACCCAGGGATCGGGAAAGTCCGATTCACCCAAGGAAGATGATTTCATCGTCTCTCCCGGAGCTGCAATTTCCTACATCCGACAAGGTACTCAGTGGATTGCAGGAGCCAACTATGGCGGCTCCTATGACGAATATGGTGATCATTCCAAATACAGCGGATTGAACCATAAACTCGCCGCATTTGGAGGATATCGGGGCGGGAAGTTGATCGCTACACTGAAAACCAGCGTCTCCACCAGCAGAGGAAACAATCGCTTATATGGAGATTTTGTGGAGCAAACACTCTACAACACGACATTTATCGGGCGCTATAACATCAGCCCAAAAACTTCCCTTGTCGGTGACGCAGCATACAGTTCAGCCGTCGCCAAACAGTCCAATTATAACGATATTTCAAGTTTTGATTTTGGCCTAGCTGCTCTTTGGCACTATAGCCCTCTCACCGATTTTGGCCCCGGCATTCGTTACACTCTGCGGTCTAGTGAAAATCAGGAAGATCGCACTTCGATAGGTCCGACACTCAACTTGAACTATCAACTTAGTTCCAAAGTAACCCTTAGGTCTCGGGTAGGAGTGGATTTCGTCTCTTATGAGGATTCCGGCTCTGGAGATCCGGCATTCTCCTCCTCGATCGGTCTCAAATACCAAGCCTCACCCCTTTGGGCAATGAGTCTCTCTTACTATCGAGACACTCAAGCAAACCCATCCTCAACTGGCTCGTTCAGTGAAATCAATAGCTTCCAAGTTGCCTATTCGCGTAAAATTTTGCGCGGCAAGTGGAACTTGAGCGTTGGATATGAAACCCGAGCCACTGAGAATGGCGAAACTGTGACCAGCAGTATCGGCAGAGATTACGATTATTTCACAATCGATACATCGTTCACCTACCCATTTTTCGGAGATTCTATGGACCTGACAGGATCCATTCGGTATCGAGATTTGGGCGCGAAAGGAGACGGAAATTCCTGGGATGGCGTGCAGACCGGAATTGGACTCAGTTACCGATTCTAATGCTCATTTTGGCACAACATTCGCTCAAGAGGTAGCATGATGCAGCCCTGTTACAGGTGCCTTGCACATCACCACATTGAAATGGACAGCTTCCATCATTTGGAATCCGCTATTCTGGATAAAGCCATTCCGCAACATGGGTTGCGCCGAATTTTAAGGCTTGGCCGAAAACATCTCCTTGTTTACCTCAATTCAGGCAAAAACAGCAGGCTCGGCAATTTTTAATCATTTATCGAACGACCACCTTATGAAATCCTTCACTCTTCTCAGCTTGCTCATAATAAGTTGGTTACTACCAAATACCTCCAAAGCTCAAGATGATGATTCGTCCTATATCATCCGGCCGAATGACACGATCAATCTTTTAGTCTACGAAGAACCGGATCTCTCAGTGCAGGTCACCGTACTCAAGACCGGGGAAGCAGCTTTCCCGCTTATTGAATCCGTCAAAATCGGGGGACTCAGCATGGAAGCAGCCACCAAGAAAATTAAGGATCTGTATGCCAAGGATTTTCTCGTGGAGCCCCGCATCACCCTGACAGTCGACAAGTATGCGACTGACTATATCTCAGTCTTAGGCGCTGTGAAGCAGCCTGGTCAGATCCCAATTCCACTGTCTGGCAATCTAGATTTGGGATCTGCAGTGGCCACCGCTCAGGGCCTTTTGGCTACAGCTGACCAAGATAACATCCAATTGATCCGAGCTTCTGGTAGTACCTCCACCTATTCCCTTAGTCAGATTCAAGGCTCTGCCGGTAGAACCAAGCTCTATTCCGGGGACCGTGTCATTGTGAATGAAAGTCGTTTCGTGAATCAATATGTCAGGGTCCTAGGCCAGGTCAAAAAACCTGGGGCGGTTGAATTCCCAGTCGATGGGAAACTTGATTTGGTTTCAGCCATCGCTATGGCAGGAGGCCTGACCGACCTCGCTAAAGACTCCAAAATTCGCATCAGTCGAGGCAACCGTATTCAGGAAGTCGATTTTAGAGACTACACTGAAAAAGAAGGCACCAAACCTTATTATTTGCAGCCAGACGATATCATCACAGTTCCTCAACGAATTTTCTGAATTTGCTCTAAGTCGCCCAAGCTACCCAGCGTAATCCCTCATCCAGGTTCGACTTCAAGACTACACCCGGCATTTATCCTTCGACTTTACCACCTAAGCTTTCCCTGATCTCTGATCATCTTTCCCTTTTTCCTTACTAGCCAACCCCATGCCCAAACCGACTCGTATCCGTCACCAGGAACCCGATTATGATGATTTCGATGACGAACCGAGTTCCGGTTTCGAAACGGAAATCCGGCAGGAAAAAATCCGCCAATTGGTTCAAGACCTCATCGGGCGCTGGTATTGGGTCGCGCTGTTTGTGATTTTAGGCATTCTTGCCGGTTTTTACTACCTTTCAAAAGCTCCTGAAATTTACTCAGCGAAGTCCACCTTGCTGGTGAAACAGCAAATGGGTTCCGTGATGGCCAAAAGTGATCAAGTTGACGAAATCGACCTGAGAACTGACGACGCCATGAATACGGTGGCACAACGAGTTCTTCGCCAAGATCTCCTCAAAAAAATCGCAGCCCGTCCGGATATCCTGAATCTTCCTGGAATCATTCCGGAACCAGTCAACTGGCTACCTCATTGGGCCCAAGGTTGGTTCCCAGACCCAAAAGAAAAGCAGCTTGAAGCTCAAAAAGCCCCTGCCGACGCTCTACCAAATTTGATCAGAAATTGGACTAGTGTCGATGTTAGACGGAACACCCGCTTGGTAGACATTACCGTTGAGCATCCATCACCGGAAGTCGCCCAGGCATTAGCGGATGCAATCGCAACCGAGTATCAGACAGAATTGACAGGAGTCCGCAGTGAAGGCCGCATGAATTCCATGGGCATTCTGGATAAAGAATCGGACGAAGCCCGAACCCATCTGCAAACGGCACAAAATGCTCTAGCCAACTACAAACGGGTACTTGATACCCTGGAAGAGCTGGAACTGCGTGAAAAAGCAGTCTTGGACTTATCCCGCAAGTATAAGGCCAAGCATCCAAAAATGGTCACTGCACAGTCGGATCTTAATACCTTCCAGCAACGATTCCTGTCCGAGTTTGATTCCGTGAGAAGTTCCCCCGTGGACCGTCAATACTGGGAAGATCATAACTCAGAACTCACAGCAAACGGCAGTGATGATGCCTCGCGCCTACAAGTTGCCCGACGCTTGCTGGTTGCCCGCCAAAGCGTTCTGGAAAGTGAAATTGAAAGTCAGACGAATGTTTTCAACAGCATCCTAACCAGAAAACAGGAGCAGGACATCAACCAACAAGGGACAGAATCCGAAATGGAAATCAGCTCCCTGGCTGAGTTGCCAAAACGCCCTGTCTCTCCCAAAAAACCTCTGATTCTTGGTGCTGCCTTTATCGGTGGTGGCTTCTTTGGCTTGATCATCGCCATGATTCTCACCCGGTTGGACAACAAGCTCCACACCGTCGGCCAAGCCGAACAAGTCACCGGACTGCCAGTTCTCGCGGCGATCCCAGACATTCCCACCAAAGCCCTTTCCCAAGCCACTCGTAAGCGCAAGGTGAATCTCGATTCCATCCCTGTGGCTCGCCGCCGCTGGGATCCTCACTTGGTGTTCCGTGAAGGCACCTCAAACACGACCTTCGCTGAAATGTATCGAGTTCTTCGAGCTTCAGTTTCTCTTTTGGGGGATGAGAAGAAACGTAAAGTGACTCTCTTCAGCAGTGCACTCCCGGGAGAAGGCAAAACAACAACTTCCTGCAATTTTGCGATTGCAGCAGCCCAGCAGGGCAAACGTACCCTTCTGGTGGACCTCGATTTAAGAAAGCCTTCCGTCCACAAGAATTTCGGAATCCAGAGAGACACCCACCCTTCTGGATCCACAGAAATTCTCGCAGGCCAGGCCAAATTTGAGGATTCCATTTATACGGATACTGGAGAAAAGAACCTCCACATCATCCTTTCTGGAAAACGAGCCCCGAATCCAGGAGAGCTACTCAACGCTACTAAACTTGAGGAGTTTCTCAAATTAGCCACCAGTTATTACGACGTTGTCGTCCTGGACTCCGCGCCACTTCTCGCGGTTCCAGATACGCGAATCCTGGCTCCAATGGTTGATAATTTCTGTATCGTGACCCGGGCAGAATATGGCCCCAAAGGCGCAATCCGACGTGTTATTTCCCTTCTCCGAGCTGATGATAACCTGCCCGCAGGGATCATTTTCAACGGCTTCCTTGAGAAAAAACGGTTGATTGGTGCCAACTATTCCTACGGCAATTATCAAACGAACCGCTACGGAAAAGCGTACCGCTACGGATACGGCTCGTATGGTTCTTACGGTGCCTATGGAGACGAGGACGAAGATTGAAATTGTGGCGCGATATTGCCCAATACCCATTAACAACAATCGAATTTCAAGCCCAAGCGACATGCTTGGGCTTTTTCGTTTCCTTGCTAAAAACCGTTACTTTACGCCCATTGAGGCTGATACGTGGAGTGGGCACCTCTCACTCAGGGCCATGCCCTGGGCTATCCCATTAAAGTCCGATGGGCAAATTGTAGGTCCAACCTCCAACTTCCAATCCCCCCATTTCAACAAATCTGTTTCGCTTGCTTGTTCATTTTTTCTTGAACTTTGGCACCCTGATTGCAACAAGCACTGCATCTCGCCAGTCGAATTCCCTAGCGCGACATAAAAACATAATCCACTGACAGTCATGAGGTTTCCTCGAATAGCGAGGATTAACCACGGGCGGCAGCATGAATCAGATACCCCAAGATAAAGACTGCCTTTTACTCATGAATTTTCTCAAAAGTCGATCCATCAAAAATTCGGCACCCCGCTTTGTAGAAAATCATGTGAAGAATTGATCCCTCCAAAACTGAAACAACAACTTCGAATGAGCATCACCGTAAAAAACATCTGCTGCCTTGGCGCCGGCTACGTCGGCGGTCCGACTATGGCCATGATCGCCGCGAAATGCCCGGACATCCAAGTCACGGTCTGCGATTTCAATGAAGCACGCATCGCCGCTTGGAATTCCGATGTGCTGCCGGTTTATGAGCCTGGCTTGGACGAGGTGGTCACCGCTGCCCGGGGGAAAAACCTTCACTTCACCACCGATATCAA
>NZ_JAENIJ010000179.1 GCF_016595435.1 Luteolibacter pohnpeiensis | reverse complement strand
TCGTCGTAAGTCAGGACGCTGATGCCACCGGAGCCGGAACCCTCGAGCGCGGTCCAGTTGTAGGTGCGGGCGAAGTTGAGCGACTTGATGTCGGCGCTTGCCACCGAGTAGGAGAGGAATGCTTCGTTCTCCCAGATGTCGCCGATCTCCGCATCCTGGCCTTCCGCTGCCGTGTTGATCAGGTCACCGGAGATTTGGATTTCCACCTCGAGGATCGCTTCAAGGTTGGCTTTGGTGATGAGACCGCCTTGCACGTTGACGAAGTAGTTCTTCATTTCCGCCGAATTCCGCATCGCCTGGAACACGTTGTAAGGAAGGGTCAGCAGGTTCGGCGTCACCCCGATGCGGGAGCGGATCAGGTTCTTGCCCGCGTCGATGTCGGCGACAATGGTAGAGCCAGCCTCATTCCACTTGGTAACGGGGCTTGAGGTTTGCGAGGCAGCACGAACCAGATTGCGCACCCGGATTTCATGGTTGATCGCCACAATTCGGGAGGTGCGCTCCATGCCTGCGCTATCAGCCGCGAAGATGCTCGCATACATCATCAGCTCCATCTTATCGATCGGTTCTTCGACCCCGTAGTCCTTGCAAAGGAAGGTATCGCT
>NZ_JAENIJ010000178.1 GCF_016595435.1 Luteolibacter pohnpeiensis | reverse complement strand
AAATCAGCAGCGGCGACCATCGGCGTCACGGCGGAGCTCGCCGACGAATGGTGGCATGCCCGTGAAGCAACCGACTGGATCAAAGGCACAGGAGGCGGGGGCAACATCCATGTCGGCAGCAACTGGCAAGCCGATCTGAAGACCTACGCCAGCCGCATGGCCGGCTCAGGAAACCCCAAACCCAAAGCCCAGAGCACGGAGCTGCTCGACTGGGAAAAATGAAGCCAATGAACCTGAATCTGACCACAAGACGTGCTGTCGGTGCGTGCCCGAAATGCAAGGCCCGCGTCGAGTTTGATGAATCACCCTTGATGCGCGGGATCGTCCCGCTTTGCGATCGATGCGATGCGCAACAGGCGGACTCCTGGACAAAGCAAGAACGCGACCGAGCCTGGCGGAAATACTTCTTCAATCGATTGCCGCAGGGCTATCACGGCGCGAAACGGGCCGAGGTGACCTTGTTGTTCCAGAAGATCTTCGAGTGGAGTCTTGAAGGCAATCACGGCGGCATCGGCCTGATCGGGAAATCCGGGATCGGCAAGAGCCATGCGCTGGCATCGCTGCTGCGAAAGCTCGAGCAACCGTTCCTCTGGTGGAGTGGCACCGAAGC
>NZ_JAENIJ010000177.1 GCF_016595435.1 Luteolibacter pohnpeiensis | reverse complement strand
AAGGTGTCTTCGTGAATGGCGAAGGTGATGTCATTGCCGACGCTGCCGGGCCTGCGGGCGGTTAGAACGATGTCCTTGTTGGTTCCTCCCATGGCAGTGGTTAGACTGGCGCGTGTTTTCTCGCTGTCGTCTTCGTTCAGCATGATGCCTCCGCTTGGCAGGCGTTCCGCAAAGTGGACCGTGGCGGCAGCGGCCTTGAGCACGGTTCGGCGCTTCAGGCTGATGTCATTGACGAAGTGGTCGGCGTCCAGATCGAGCGAAAGCACTTCAGCGGTGCCGCGTCGGGCGACGTTCAGGCTTGGTGGGTTGGTCGTGTAATTCCACCACGCGAAGGCGTCCGGACAGCGCTTGAGAAGTTCCACCAGCGCCTGCAGGAAGGTCACATTGGAAAGTGTCATGCGCTCCATGGTGAACAGAGCCGGGTCAATCACTCCGGCCTGCACCGGCAAGCCGACCGTCGCTGCCCGATCTAACAGTGCAACGATGTTTTCCCCGATGGGAACCTGCTCAAAGGTAAAGTTCGGCCGTTCGACCTCTTCCTCGGTGGCATCCGGAATGAGAGAGGAAAGCGTTTCCTGATCGAGCCACCAACCGGCCCCAAGTGCGGAGAA
>NZ_JAENIJ010000176.1 GCF_016595435.1 Luteolibacter pohnpeiensis | reverse complement strand
TTCTCCGCACTTGGGGCCGGTTGGTGGCTCGATCAGGAAACGCTTTCCTCTCTCATTCCGGATGCCACCGAGGAAGAGGTCGAACGGCCGAACTTCACCTTCGAGCAGGTTCCGATCGGGGAAAACATCGTTGCCCTGTTAGATCGGGCTGCAACCGTTGGCTTGCCCGTGCAGGCCGGAGTGATTGACCCGGCGCTGTTCACCATGGAGCGCATGACGCTTTCCAATGTGACCTTCCTGCAGGCGCTGGTGGAACTTCTCAAGCGCTGCCCGGACGCCTTCGCTTGGTGGGATTACACGACCAACCCGCCAAGCCTGAACGTCGCCCGACGCGCCACTGCTGAAGTGCTTTCGCTCGATCTGGACACCGACCACTTCGTCAATGACATCAGCCTGAAGCGCCGAACCGTGCTCAAGGCCGCTGCCGCCACGGTCCACTTTGCGGAACGCCTGCCGAGTGGTGGCATCATGCTGAATGAAGACGACAGCGAGAAAACACGCGCGAGTCTAACAACAGCCATGGGAGGAACCAACAAGGACATCGTTCTAACCGCCCGCAGGCCCGGCAGCGTCGGCAATGACATCACCTTCGCCATTCACGAAGACACCTT
>NZ_JAENIJ010000175.1 GCF_016595435.1 Luteolibacter pohnpeiensis | reverse complement strand
TTGGCGCGCACCCACTTCTCCGGTGACATAGCCTCTTCCAGAGAAGGTGCCGTCGTCTGTGAATAGTTCCATTGGGTGCATTGTCTTATTTCTGCCGAACGTTTTAGGTCAGAGACCGGAGCAGGTGGCGCGGAGTGTGCGCAGCACAATCCGTGACACCTGTGGGGTTCTCTGTAGCGACTGGTTCGGCTCATTTTTGTTTGGTTTTATTCTGTGTAGCCGCGCCAAAACGGCATCTCATGGCTCCAATCGACAGCATACCATTCCGCTCCTAGTTGTGTGAATTCCTCACGACCAATGCGCGTCCATTTGTGGCGGCACTGCCCCGCCTGCGGGCTATGTAAATACTTCAACGGTCCCTTGCCGTAAATTCCGCCTTCTAAGGATTTGCATAAATCGCACCGAAAGAACGCTAATTCTATCATCTCATGCTTTGGCGGGCGGCCAACTTGTTGGCATCCAGCGAGCCCTACTAAGAGGACGAATATAATGCAGCGGAAGCTCATTTGATTTTGCCGAACGTCAGAGGCCACCTACCGCTGACCAGCGGCGCGCCCCCGACTGTGGGTTAGGGTTGTAATTACGGTGAAATTTCGACTCATGGCGGGTCAG
>NZ_JAENIJ010000174.1 GCF_016595435.1 Luteolibacter pohnpeiensis | reverse complement strand
TCGCCAAACTCGCAAAACCCGCCGCCATTTCCGCCTGCCTCGAACAGACCGGCCACTACAGCATCGCCATCTCAAAAGCCCTCCATCAACACGGCATCCACGCCCTTTTCCTCGTCAATCCAAGGCGCATCAAAGCCTTCGGAAACCAAAAACTCAGACGCAACAAAAGCGACACCGCTGACGCCCGACTCATTGCACGATTCCTCGTTGCCGAACAAAACGACCTCACCCCCTGGACTCCAAAAACCACTGAAAACGAACAACTCACCGACCTCGTCCGCTACACCGAATCCATCACCCGCGAAATCGCCAAACTCAAAACCAAATGCGAAGCCGCCATCGATCCCATCGTCCTTAAATCCCTAAGCCGCAGAATCAAATCCGAACAAAAGGAACTCGCCGCCATTCGTCTCCGCATCAACGCCATCATCAAATCCAGCGATACCATCAGGAAGAGCGACCAGCTCATCCGCTCCATCCCCGGCATCGGTGAAATCAGCAGTCACCTCATGCTCGCCGAGATCCCCGACCTCACCCACTTCAGCAACGCCCGCCAGCTCGCCGCCTGGGCCGGAGTCACCCCGTGCCACTTCGTCAGCGGCACCTCGGGTCGCCCCACCAC
>NZ_JAENIJ010000173.1 GCF_016595435.1 Luteolibacter pohnpeiensis | reverse complement strand
GGCCAATCCAGAACAAGGCGGCACATCCGACGGCGACCAGCCTGATAGTTGACTTTGATGCTTCCATCCCGCCGCAGATGGCCTTATACGTTCGGTAGAAATTTAAGAACATGGCAGACGCCTATGAGCTCTACTTGCCATCAGGCTTCCCGGATGACCTGAATGCGCTGTTGGATGGACGATCACTTCAAGTGACGACGAAGGCCAAGAAGATTGGGAATGGCTTGATTGGTAGCGACCATCTGATTTCCAGCGAGCGCCATTCAATGAACATTCTTGAAGCGCCCCCGACTGATCAGTGCCAGATGCGTTATTTGCTCTGCATCGCCAAGCCAAAGGCAAAGGAATTGCTCTTGGAAGTCACCTCGTTCCTCGAATCCCTTGGTGCGCGGAACACCCCGAAAAAAGAATAAACCGAACAAGCCGCCGCATCCGACCGCGATAACGTCCCTGTTTGAATCGGAGCTTGAGGGCGCGGCCGGATGGGCTTAGACGTTCTCTCAAGAAATGACCCCGGTCGAGCCCGCCATCCTTGAAGCAGCGATTGAGATCATCGGCGAAGAAGGTATCTCTGACGACGATATTGAGGCGAGAGTTCTCGAGTTGGCGACCGATTCGATGCTCGCGAGGA
>NZ_JAENIJ010000172.1 GCF_016595435.1 Luteolibacter pohnpeiensis | reverse complement strand
CCGTAGTCCTTGCAAAGGAAGGTATCGCTCGAGAGCGAAGACTTGATACGGGCAAAGTTGCCAGACGGACCACGGCGGATATCGGTCGGAATGTCGACGAAGTTGGAAGTATCGTAGACGTAGTAGGCAGCGGAGTGCAGCTGCGTTGGCACGATCGGCGCGATGCGGCGACCTACCATCGGCAGGCCCGCCATGAAGCGGACCGCGTGGCCGGTGAGAAGTGGATTAAGAAGAGGTGCCTTCATGATAAGTTAGAGAGTGGGAAATGAGTTGTTAGGCAGGGATGGTGATGGGGTTATCGAGGACTTCGATCACGTCACCTGCAGCGCTCGCGCCCTGGGTGAGTTTGCGACCGAGAAGGAATCCGGTAGCGGCAGAAGCCACGTTGCCTCCCGCTGCCCAGGTGAGGCGTTCGCCTTTGTTGATGATGCCACTGGCGACCATCTTCACCGTGCCGCCTTTGCCTAACAGACGGACGGTGACGTGCGGATTGCCGGGTTGTTTTTCGGTCAGGACCCCGACCGCGTTGGCAGCGGAAGTGGCGAGTTTGACGCTACCGGCGGCAGCTCCCAGCTCGACCAGCTTGTGTTCCTGGTTGAGCAAGGCGTCGACGGTTTCCTCGACGAAGGAATG
>NZ_JAENIJ010000171.1 GCF_016595435.1 Luteolibacter pohnpeiensis | reverse complement strand
GTGATTTTACCGGCGTTGAGGGTGTTGTTCAGCACGGTGGCAATCAGCGCGTGCGGATTGAGGTTTTCACCAAACTGGAACGCCTCGCTGGTCAATTGCACGAGCTCGTCCGCCTCATCGATGATGGTTTCACCGTGCAATGCCTGGCGGTGCAGCCAGCCGACGACTGGCTCGACTTTGGTATTGGTGACATAAGCGCCGGTGGCTTGATCGACGCTGGCCGCGTTGAGCAACAGCTCGAAGTCGAGCTTGCCGAATTCCTGCACGTTGAAGGCGTGGGTGAAGTCGTCGCCGCCCAGTGGAATGCGGGTGCGCACGCCATAGGTGCCGGTGCCAGTCCCCGGAGCACGACGCGAAACGAAGTTGCTCGGCGGGCGCGGTTCCCATTGTTCACAGCTCGGCAGCTTGAGCCATTCCGCCTTGGTGGTTGCGAAAATAGGCACCGCGCTCTCGGTGACGACAGTGCCATCAATGGTCGAGCCAAGACGGGCAAACCAAAGGTGACTTCCTAATACGAGGTCTTTCATGATGATAAATAAAGGGGTGAGTTGTTAGAGATCAGTCGCCAGTGATGACGTTGAGGATTTCGAGCTGGCCCTTGCTTTCGCGAAACTCGGCATCAGCGAGCGGGAC
>NZ_JAENIJ010000170.1 GCF_016595435.1 Luteolibacter pohnpeiensis | reverse complement strand
CATTCCTTCGTCGAGGAAACCGTCGACGCCTTGCTCAACCAGGAACACAAGCTGGTCGAGCTGGGAGCTGCCGCCGGTAGCGTCAAACTCGCCACCTCTGCCGCGAATGCGGTTGGAGTCCTGACCGAAAAGCAACCCGGCAATCCGCACGTCACCGTCCGTCTGTTAGGCAAAGGTGGCACGGTGAAAATGGTCGCCAGTGCCATCATCAACAAAGGCGAACGTCTCACCTGGGCAGCTGGAGGCAACGTGGCTCCTGCCGCTACCGGATTCCTTCTCGGTCGCAAACTCACCCAGGGCGCGAGCGCTGCAGGTGACGTGATCGAGGTCCTCGATAACCCCATCAACATCCCTGCCTAACAACTCATTTCCCACTCATCTAACTTATCATGAAGGCACCTCTTCTTAATCCACTTCTCACCGGTCACGCGGTCCGCTTCATGGCGGGCCTGCCGATGGTAGGTCGCCGCATCGCGCCGATCGTGCCAACGCAGTTGCACTCCGCTGCCTACTACGTCTACGATACTTCCAACTTCGTTGACATTCCGACCGATATCCGCCGTGGTCCGTCTGGCAACTTTGCCCGTATCAAGTCTTCGCTCTCGAGCGATACCTTCCTTTGCAAGGACTACGG
>NZ_JAENIJ010000016.1 GCF_016595435.1 Luteolibacter pohnpeiensis | reverse complement strand
CCACTTTGGCAGCATCGAGACTGATTTTGGCGCTTTCCAGACTGCGCGGCAGCTCATTCTGAGCCTTTTCCAACGCTAATGCCGCGGAATGGTCCGCAGCCGTGAGTTGCTCCAGCTCGCGCGGGATGGTCTTTTCCAAGCGTTGGGCGATGGCGAGATCCGTAAGATGTTTGCTCAATTCCGCAGACTTCACGGTGAACTCCTGTCGCTTTAAAATGATTTCCTCCGTCTCTTCCGTGACGTCATCAGCCTCATACATTTTTTTCAGCTGACGAAGCTCTTCCTTGGCTCCTTCAAGGCGTTGTGCTGCGGTTTCCAAATCATTCTGAGCATCGTCCTCTTTCGCTTTGCGACCGGTTTCCTTGAAGTAGGCGAGATCTTCCGCAGCGATGCGCGCAGCACGTTTGGCCGCATCCATTTTCATATCCGTCTCCTCCTTGAGTTTCGAATATGAAAGTTCATTGCTGGCGAGGCTCAATCGATTCGCTTCAACCGCCCGCTTTTGATCCTCCAGTTTCCGTTTGAATGCCTTCGATTCAAATTTCACCAGAACATCACCCTTCTGAACCTGGGCACCGTGAGGAACGATGGTTTCGATGGTGAAATCACCAAATTGTTTCGGATCAACCGAGATCAAGGTTGGCTTGGACGGCAACAGAGTCGCCGGAAATGAACGATCCACTTCAAATGGCTGCAATTTTACGGTGGTTTCAGCAGCATGGGCAGCTACGAGGCCGAGGGGAAGCGCGAGAAGGGCGAATTTCATAATGGGAAAAAAGAACCGGTCGTGTGAATGACGAGCATTTGGAGCAGTTTCAGAGCCGATGCAATCAAAAGCGTGGGTTTGATCCAAACTGGTGAAAATTTAAGCAGTTTCGCCCCCCAATACCTGCGAAGAACCCTCAAATGAACCAGTTAGAATTGGGAATGAGAAGCAATCGCAGCAATCTCTGAGGTGCTCTGCTAGAATCAATCTGGCTCAGAAAGATGGTTGTAACCGGCAACGAGGTCGAACAACTCTTCATCAATCGAACTTTGCCGCAAGCTGTTGTAGTCGCCGTGAAGTTTTTCGACCAATTCATCGATATTTTTTTCGGCCCGCTGCATGGCGTTGAGACGGCTGGCGTTTTCACTGGCCAAGGATTCCGCGCAGGCCCGGAAAAGCGAGATAAACAGGTATTCACCCACCAACGCCGGAAGAGTTGTTAGAGCATCCGGCAGCACTTCCGGTAGGTATGGGGTCGGCCAGGGAGACTTTGCCAAGTTTGACTGCCAGTCAGAATCGAGGGGTAGCAATCGCTGACGGTTCGGTTCATAGGTGGCACGGTTTTTGGGCCGGTGGTGGAATAGATAAACCGAGGTATCGGCTCGCGTGTGATGCTCCGATGCCAGCTGGATTTGCGCAATCAATGGAGCGATCGCTTTGACGGAGTTGGGAACGGGAAATGGTCCAAGCATCGACAATCCGGCATCGGCCAATCGCGTGTGAACACGCTCGCCAATCGCCAGGACCTGCGGCCGCTCGGTTAGGGTGGATAACTCACGAACGGCAAAGTCTGCGATGTTATCATTGAAAGAACCGACAAGTCCCTGATCGGAGCCGAAAACAATCGCGATGACCGGCGGCTTGGAAGTGGGTTTCGCGGGAGCGGTAGTAACAAGTCCGCGTTGGCGCAGGCACACTCCCAAGCCAAGTTCAAGATGACGGTGATAATCAGCCAGTGAACGAACCGATGCTTCATATTGGCCAATGCTCGAAGCTGCCAGCGCCTTCATGGTTCGCACCACGGACCGCAGGTCGTCAGCGCTTTGGATTTTGCGTTGGAGACTGGCTGTCGTTTCGCTCATCAGGATGTTTTCTCCGGGTTTTGAAAAACGGCCAATGTTCTTGTCGCCAGATTCAGAATCGCCTGGCGATCGTCGTTAGATAATTTCTGATTCCCTTCAATGCGTGAACGTAGGTCAGCCGGAAGTTGGTCCGCAGCCAGGTGCAGGGCATTTTCCGCAGCGGTCATATTTTCCAGAGGGATCGCATCGAAGGCATTTTCACTCAGGGCCAGAAGCGTGGTGATTTGAGCTGGGACTGAAACCGGTGAAAACTCGGGTTGCTTCAGGCAAGCACGGATGCGGCGACCATGTTCAATCACCCGGCGTGTGTCATCGTCGAGGCGTGCTCCAAATCGGGCGAATGATTCCAGCTCTTCAAATTGCGCGTAGCCCAGCTTAAGATCGGCAGCCACGGCGCGATAGGGTTTGTGTTGAGCTTTTCCGCCAACACGCGAGACCGATTTTCCGACATCGACAGCAGGCAAAATACCAAGCGCGAACAGGGAAGGGGACAAATAGATTTGCCCATCGGTGATCGAGATCAGATTGGTCGGAATGTAAGAAGAAATATTCTGCGCCTCGGTTTCAATGATGGGCAATGCGGTGAGCGATCCGCCGCCGCGTTCCGCGCAAAGATGGGTTGATCGCTCCAGCAGGCGTGAATGCAGATAGAAAATATCGCCCGGGAACGCTTCACGTCCGGGCGGGCGCTGAAGAAGAAGTGATAGCTCTCGATAGGCTCTGGCGTGCTGGGTCAAATCATCGTAAACAATCAAAACATCGCGCCCACTTTCCATGAAATGCTCACCCATCGCGGTGGCGGCATAAGGCGCGATGTAAGAAAGCCCTGGTGGATCATTGCCTTCCGTGACCATTACTACGGTGTAGTCCAGAGCGCCTTTTTCCCGCAGTGTGGCAACCGCTTTGGCGACCGCTGACGCGCGCTGGCCGATGGCGCAGTAAATGCAGATCACATCCTTGCCACGCTGATTGAGTATGGTATCCAGCGCAATGGTGGTCTTGCCGGTTTGGCGATCCCCAAGAATCAATTCGCGCTGTCCGCGACCGATCGGAATCAGCGCATCAATCACTTTGATTCCCGTCTGCAGCGGTTCACTAACTGGCGCACGATCCATGATCGCTGCGGAAGGACGCTCAATCGGCAGGCGTTTGCTGGCCACCATTACGCCTTGATGATCGAGTGGCCGACCTAACGGGTCGATCACACGTCCGATTAAGCCGTCACCAACCAGCACGTCCATCACGCGGCCGGTGCGCGTCGCTTCTGCTCCTACCTGCAGCAGTGAATAATCGCCTAACAAGACAACACCGATTTCATCTTCATCGAGGTTGAAGGCGATGCCGGAGACTCCACCGGCAAATTCAATCAACTCCTCGTAACCGACACCCGGCAGTCCGGTAACTTTGGCAACTCCCGTAGAGACATGAGTCACCGTCCCAATTTCGCGCACGGCGAGAGTTGGCCGAAATTGTTCGCGAGTCTCACGGATTCCAGCAACAGCGGTTTCGAAAGCCGTAGCAAGATCTGACACCGGTGAATTCATGCGGCAGCTCCAGCAGCGGGTTTCATCAAAGCGTCCACACTTTGCTCCAGAGTTGTTAGATATCCATCAATGCTCCACGCTATTTTTTGCCCTTCGGTGGTGATCTCAATCCCACTGATCAAGTCAGGAGCCACCTCGAAGCGCAGTGTTAGATTGTTGGAAAATGTTTCGCGAAACGCATTCTGGATCGCTGCTTGTTCGGTGTTTGGCAGTTCGAAAGCGCTGCGCACGATCGGCGACGCATCGGTTTCCAGAGCAGTTTTCAAAATGGATTTTTCCGCAGCCCCCAAATCTTTCATTCGCTTCACCAAGACATGGGCGATGGATGCTTCCAGTGTGCTATCAGCTAAATCGGCCAGAGTTTTGCGGCTGATCGCGAAGACTTCATCCCGAGTTTTTTCAATGAGAGTTTCTTTAAGAGTTTGCTGCTCCGTCACCAAGGATTCCCGCCATTTGGCACGACGCTCAGTGGCTTCGTTCGCGACATCCTGCTGGAGCTTTTTACGCAGCTCCTCGGCATCTGTCGCCGCTTTGGCCATGAGTGATGTGCGTTCCTGATCGAAGCTTGTGTTTTTACGCTCGAACTCGTCCCGCGCGGCTTGTGCCGCGGTGCGTTTGGCATCCGCGTCCGCAAGTTCAGCCGCAATGCGTTTTTCCCGTCCATCGATGGCTTGCATGACTGGTTGATAGAGAAACTTCCTCAACAACCAAACGAGGACCAGAAAGTTGAGCGCTTGCGCGCAAACCGTGAACCAATCGATGAGCATGGCGTTATTTTCCTGCGAGTTGATCGATGAAATGATTCCAGAACGGATTGGCAAAAATCAGGATCATCGAGACCACAAAACAATAAATTGCGGTCGATTCGATCATGGCCAAACCAACGAACAAAGTTCGGGTAATCGTCGAAGATGCATCCGGTTGCTGCGCAATAGAGCTGAGCGCAGTGGCTACGGCACGACCTTCCGCAAAAGCCGGGCCCATGCAGCCGAAGCTAGTCGTAACTCCTGCGGTAATGATCGAGGTGATCGCGATGAGTGTGATATCGTCCATATTTCTGTTAGGTCAGTTCGAAATGGCAGTCGGGTCTTTCTCCGCCCGGGTCGCCGCCATGATGTAGACAGCAGCTAAAACCGTAAAAATGTAAGCCTGGACCATACCTGTTAGAAGCCCGAGCAATGTCATTACCACGGGGAACAGATACGGAGTGATGCTGAGAAGAATGGCAATAATCATGGAGCCGCTCATCATGTTTCCAAAAAGGCGGACTGCCAGCGCGAGAGTGCGCGATACCTCACTGATCAAATTGAACGGCAACATGATCACCGTTGGTTCGGTATAGGTTTTCAAGTAGCCACGCAGCCCCTGATCCTCGATGCCAAAAAGCGGCACTGCCACAAATACACAGAGTGCCAATGCCAGAGTGGTCGATAACGAGCCGGTCGGCGGTTCATATCCCGGAATGATCGTGCACAGCGCGGCAGTCCCGACGAACAGGAAAATCGTCCCTAAAAATCCGATATATTTCTCAGGTTGGCGCAGCCCGATTTCCTTGATCTGATCCACCATGCCGGAGATCAGAATTTCTAACAGATTCTGCCAACGCGAGCGCTGGTAATCGGTCGTTAATTTCCGCGTAATCAGCTTAGAGCCTACCGTTAGAAGGATCATCAGCACCCAGGTGAAGACGATGGTGGCGTTCAGCTTAACGACACCGTGCTGCCAGTAGATGATTTCGTCAGGACTCAGATGCATGGCGATCCTCCGTGGTTTGTCGGGTAAAGTAAGTAACAGCCCGGCGCGCGATTAAAAAACCTAACAAACAGGCGGCATAACGCTGCCAACGGTCTGCGCCGACCCAATAAAATCCAGCCACGGTGATTCCGGTGCGAATCACGACACTTCCCAGAAACCAGAGTGCGGGTCGATTGGATTGCATCCCACAACGCACCGTCCACCACAAGCCGCCGAAAAACAGAGCACCTAATGCGGCTCCGGCGAGTCCAGCCAAGATCCATGTAAAGGCATCAGTCATCCTTTTCCTCCTGTTGGTCGTGCAATGCTTTGCTTTCCTTCGATACCCATGCCCAGGCGTTAAGACAACCCAAGCACAGCCCCGCTACCAGCAACGCCAAGGTCCAATGATGTTCGCTCGGAAAATTTTTGTCGAGCCATAGTCCCAGGCCGGTTCCTGCAAGTGTAGGAACCACGACGGACCAGCCAATCAAGCCCATCATCCCGAGGCCAAACCAGACGTGATTCTGAGCCTCTCTCCGTGCTTTGATTTTACGGACTGCCTTGCTGCCGATTTCTCCTGCGAAATCGGATTGGGTCCGGGAGCGAGGATTGGATGATTGCTCATTCATGCTGGAAATTGGCAAGGTTTCGCATCAATCCGAATTCAATGCGTGTCATCACGTTGCGAACGGCTTGCTCGTTTTCGCTCAAGGTCAGGAACTCTTTTTCTACGGACGAGCGCAATTGCGATAGATCCGCGCCACGGATCGCGCGACGCACCGATACGCAAACGTCCTTGCCTGTTTTGACCAGCAGTCCCTGATCCACCGCGATGAAGACTTCGCCTTGCTCCGGTGTTTCGTAAACCAAGATTCCAGGCACCAGAGCGGCCACACAATCGAGGCGCTGGGGTAATAATCCGAACGAGCCTTTTGCCGTTTCTGCAACGATGCGCAGCACTCCGATCTGTTGATCGAAGACTTGGAAAGGCAGCAGGATTTTCAGGTTCATGGCTGTGATTTCACGCGGCTGATTGAGTCGCATTTCGCTTTTGCTCGGCTTCATCAATCGACCCGATCATGTAGAGTGAGCTCTCCGGATAATCTTTGAATTCATCCCGCAGGATGCGCTCACAGCCATCCAACGCGTCATCCAGGCTCACCAATTTACCAGCAAGACCGGTGAATTGTTCGGTGGTGAAAAATGGCTGGGTGAGGAATCTTTCCAACCGTCTGGCACGACCCACGAGGTTGCGATCATCCGGCGAAAGTTGTTCCAGACCCAACATCGCGATGATGTCCTTCAGCTCGGCATATTGGGCGAGCGTTCGGCGGATCTCTTGAGCGATGGTGTAGTGCCGATTGCCGACCACACCTGGTGCAGCCAGCTGGGAATTGGATTGCAGGGGATCGATCGCAGGGTAGAGCCCTTCGGCAGCGCGTTTACGGGAAAGTACGATCGATGCAGAGAGGTGAGAAAACGTGTGAACCGCCGCTGGATCGGTGAAGTCGTCGGCAGGGACATAAACCGCCTGAATGGAAGTGATGGCACCCGTGTCGGTATTGGCAATGCGTTCCTCCAGCGAGGAAAGTTCCGTGCCCATGGTTGGCTGATAGCCGAGCCTTGATGGCATCTGGCCCATCATCCCGGAAATCTCCGAACCCGCCTGGATGAAACGAAATATGTTATCCACGAGCAGCAGGACATCGCGATGTTCATCGTCGCGAAAATACTCAGCCATGGTCAATGCGGCATGGGCGATGCGAAAACGCGCGCCGGGTGGCTCGTTCATTTGACCAAAAATCATCACCATGTCTGAAAGCACACCCGCTTCCTTCATTTCCCGGTAAAGTTCCTCACCTTCGCGGCAGCGCTCGCCGATTCCGCAGAATATGCTCACGCCGTGTTGATGCCCCAGCATGTTGTGGATCATTTCGGTTAGAAGCACGGTCTTGCCAACGCCCGCACCGCCGAAAAGACCAGCTTTGCCACCACGTTCCAGCGGCATGAGCACATCGATGATTTTGATGCCGGTTCGAAAGACTTCTGACTTCGTAGAGCGGCGAGCAAGGGGCGGGGGGGCGTGATGCACACTCCGCCACTCCAACTCAGGTGGAGCTGGCAATCGATCGATCGGGTTGCCAAAAACATCAAACATCCGGGAAAGGATCTGCTTTCCCACCGGTGCCTGAAGCGGCGCGCCGGTATTTTCGACCAGCATGCCGCGAGTCAGTCCCTGCGTAGGAGTCAGTGCGATGCAACGCACGTGTTGGGAATCCCGTTGTGACAGCACTTCCAGGATGATTTGCCCGGTATCACCCGCACGGATGATCGAATGGATCGGAGGCAAATCCTCGGTGAACCGAATGTCCACCACACTTCCTCGAACAGAAACGATGGTACCTTGATGGTTCGTCATGGTTTACGACCCAGATTACCCAGTCAGAAGTTGTTAGGCCACTTCCAATTCTATTTTTTGCGCTATAATTCGGGAACCACCTTCTGAGCTGCTGATGGTCAGTCGCTTTTGTGATCCGCGACGAAGCGGATGAATACAGCCCAGACCAAAGCCACAAAAAAGGCCGCCCGGTACTCCGGACGACCTTTTGGAAATACAGATCTGATGATCCAATCAGCCGATGACCTCCGGCCAGTCGGTGTGGAAGAATTCGCCGCGAGGCTTGTCGGTGCGCTCATAGGTGTGAGCACCGAAGAAGTCGCGCTGGGCCTGAAGCAGGTTGGCAGGAAGCACCGCGCTACGGTAGCTATCGTAGTAGCCGAGAGACGCGCTGAATGCAGGAACCGGAATGCCGGCCAGCGTTGCGAGCGAGATGACTTCACGCCAGTTTTGCTGGAATCCGTTCAGCAATTTGGTGAAGAACGGAGCAAGCATCAGGTTGCTGAGCTCAGGGTTGGTGCGGTAGGCATCCGTGATGTCGTTGAGGAAACGGGCGCGGATGATGCAGCCACCACGCCAGATCGCAGCGATCTTACCGAGATCGAGATTCCAGCCTTTTTCGGCACCCATGGTGGCGATCAGGTCGAGACCTTGGGCATAGGAAATGATTTTCGAGGCAAACAATGCGTCGTGGACTTGTTTGACCAATTCAGCTTTTTCAGCGGAAATTTCGGTTTTGGGTCCTTCGAGAATGTCGCTGGCATTGACCCGCTTGTCTTTCATGGAGGAAAGAATCCGGGCTTCCACCGCAGCGTTGATGGTGGAAATGACAACGGCGTTTTCCACCGCGTTCATGATGGTCCATTTGCCCGTGCCCTTTTGACCGGCTGTATCGAGGATCTTGTCGACCAAGGGATCACCGGTTTCAGGATCTTTTTGTTCGAAGATTTTCGAGGTGATCTGAATCAGGTAAGATTCGAGATCGCCATTGTTCCAGTCGGTGAAGACTTGAGCCAGCTCATCGGTGGTGAAGCCTGCAGCTTTGAAAATGTTGTATGCCTCGCAAATCAACTGCATGTCGCCGTACTCGATGCCGTTGTGAATCATCTTCACGTAGTGGCCGGCACCGCCTGGGCCGATGTGAGTGACGCATGGCTCGCCATCGACCTTTGCCGCGATCGATTCGAAAATCGGTTTCATCACGTCCCAAGTGGAAGCAGGGCCGCCTGGCATGATGGATGGGCCTTTGCGGGCTCCTTCTTCACCACCGGAAACGCCGGCACCGATGAAGCGGAAACCAAGATCGCCGAGCCATTTGTCGCGGCGTTCGGTATCGGTATAGAGCGAGTTGCCGCCGTCGATGATGATATCGCCTTGGTCGAGCAAAGGAATCAGCGATTCGATCACGGCATCCACCGGGCCACCCGCTTTGACCATGATCATGATTTTGCGTGGTGAGGCGAGGGAGTTGACAAAGCCC
The DNA here is from genome assembly GCF_016595435.1 of Luteolibacter pohnpeiensis. GTDB lineage: Bacteria > Verrucomicrobiota > Verrucomicrobiia > Verrucomicrobiales > Akkermansiaceae > Luteolibacter > Luteolibacter pohnpeiensis. Next base: position 89,820 of record NZ_JAENIJ010000016.1, on the reverse strand, counting down.
TCGAGTGTTTCTTCACCGACCAATTTCTTGTCAGGATGCTGGGAAACAAATTCCTCCATGACGGAGGCGGTGCGGTTGTAAACCGAGACTTGGAAGCCGCGGGATTCCACATTGAGAACGAGATTCTGGCCCATGACGGCCAGACCGATGAGTCCGAAATCGCTTTTATTCATGAAAATTGAGGATTAAAGAGGCGCACTCCGATAGTAAAGACCGGGCCGGGGTGCAACCCCTTGTTTTTACGGAAAGATGCATTGGTTTCATCCTTGGGATCAGAATTTCCCATGAAGCAATACCTCTGGATGGCGGAATTGCCACCGGGAGTTTCAGCAGAATTCAGCAACCTAGTTGCCATCTTCAAATGCATCGATAAGACTCATCGCGTGAATCTTCCGAACGCGATAACTTTTTCCCGATTAATCATGACCGCCATTTTCATCGCGGTCGTCTCGCGTCACTCGGATACGAACTACGGAATCGGCCTCGTGCTCTTCAGCGTGGCAGCCGCAAGCGATTGGCTGGATGGCTGGCTGGCGCGGAAATTGGGGCTGGTAACCCCGCTCGGCAAGCTGATGGACCCCTTGGTGGATAAAATTCTCGTCTGTTCCGCCTTTGTTTTCATGACGGAACGTGGGCTTTGCCCGGTTTGGGTCACCGCATTGATCATCGGCCGCGAATTCCTCGTTACCGGGCTGCGACAAATCGCGGTAGAAGCCGGACAAGTGCTCGCGGCGGACCGTTTGGGCAAGTGGAAGACTACATTCCAGCTGACCTTCTGCATCACCGGTCTTGTCTGGTTGACGTTTTCGACCGGAAAACCGCCTGGACCGATCGGGAATTGGTTTGAAAATCTGGCCAGCCCCGATGGTTGGTTGCTGCCGATTTCGTTGTGGATTGCGGTAGCGCTCACTCTGATTTCCGGATGGAACTACATCTGGAGCGGACGCAACTTGCTTAAAGCCAGATAACCCGGATCCGAGAGTTATTTTGAGTCATGGTTTTTGGCGATTTGCCGGTCGAAACGCATCGGTTTGCAGAGAAACTTCGACTCCGTTGAGACCCGGGCGCATTTGCGGCAGAAAAATTTTGGCGCACGCGTGAGCTCCATCAGCTCCGCCGCCCGTTCCTTGATGTCGGACTTGGACCAATCGCAAAGGGTTTTCGCCATGCGATAAGATACGCGCAGGATTGGTCACGTAAAGCGAAGGCTGTCTCAGATTTCCCCTTGCTTGGCGGGACAAGCGACGCATGTTTCAATATGATTAGTGAGCCGGAAAGCTTGTTGTCCAAACGCCTTCCTGAAATTTTATCCGCTTAGAACCATGAAAACACTGAATAAAGACGCCACAAAAAATTCCGCTGTCGTAAAAGGCCTCACCACCTTGCTCGCCGACACCTACGCGCTGCTTGGCCAGACCCAGGTCGCACACTGGAACGTGGAAGGGCCTGCGTTTTTCTCACTCCACATCGCCTTCGAAAACCAGTATAACGAGCTGTTCCCAGCGGTTGACGAAATTGCAGAACGACTTCGTGCCTTGGACGAGCTTGCTCCTGGCGGCCTGAAAACCCTGGCTTCGCTCTCCTCAATTTCAGAACTCCCGATTGAGCACATGCCAGCTAAAGACCTGGTTGCGCATTTGATCGAGTGCAATGAAATCGTGGTCGCGACTTCCATGGAACTGCGCAAAGCCTCCGAAGAGGCTGGAGATCTTGAAACTCAGGACATGGTGATCGCCCGCATTCAGGTTCACGAAAAGGCGCTCTGGATGCTGCGTTCTTTCCTCAAAAATCTCTGATTTCAGGCCTCAGATCGATTGCAGGCTCGTTCCCAATCGCGGGAACGGGCTTTTTTTATGCTCCGTCGAATGTCAGCCAAACGGATTTTAGATAGGATTCACCGGAGAAATCGTCCGGCATCGGGCTATGCACAGCACGAAGCCGACGTGAAGAGGCCGCAAAAAGCTGCTTCTCAAAGTGGTGAGGGGAGAGCTTCTTGAAATTCGTGCAACACAGCACCCAGCCACCTGGAGCCAGCACGTCGAGCGCAAGCGAGGCAAGTTCGGTGAAATCTGACTCAACCCGGAACACCTTGCCTTTTTCATCGCGGGAGAAAGTCGGTGGATCGAGCACGATGCCGTCGAAAGTCCGTCCTTGTTTGGCGAATCGGCGCAGCCAGTGGAAGGTATCGCCTTTGCAGAAGTGGTGGGCTGCCGGATCCAGTTGATTGTGTGCCAGATTGCGTTTTGCCCAATCGAGATACGGTTGGGAAAGATCCAGCGTGGTGGTTTCAGCACCAGCCATGGCGGCCGACACGGAAAAGGCCCCGGTGTAGGCAAATGTATTGAGCAGCTTCAACCCCGGAGCCATGCGCCTCCGGACCTCGGCACGGTTGTCGCGTTGATCGAGGAAGATCCCTTGGGAATATCCGGACTGAAAGGAAATCTCGTAGTTGATGCCATTTTCCTTCGCCAGAAATGGCTCGGTCACCGGCTTGCCGGAAAGCAGAACCGGGGACTCTTTTTGATGCTGATCAAGACGTTTCCAGTAGCAGGAATGGGGCTGGTCACGCAGCCATTGCCTGACCTCCGGGTCGATGAAATCGGAGGTGGTGGATAGCAACCAATGGTCCGCGAATGCCTCCAAAATCGTGCCCGGGAGTTGATCGCCGATACCATCGATCAGCCGAACCGCGTCCGTATTGGGATTCAGAAGCGCCTTGCGTTTGGCGAGGGCGATGGGCGCGAGCTTGCGGACGGATCGATCCATATCGCCGGGGTTCTTCGAATCCACGGCCACGCAAGTCAAGCGCCAGTGAGAATTGCTTCAGCCCAGCAAATCCATGAAATGGCCGAAAACATCCGAATTGATGACCATGCCGGTGAATCGATCCGATTGCGGTCCTAGCGCGGAAACCAGGGTAGGATCCGAGGTGTGGCTGATCCCGGTCCAGCCGATGCCGGTGTGATTTCCAGCAAACTGACCCAGCAACCCTTCGGAATTTGCCAGTTGATCGTTCCACTCCACGACCGGATGTTTGGCAAATGCCTCAATGAACGATTCCGCTTCCTCGGTTTTCAGCATGAACCCGAGATGCTTTTGAATCAATGACCGGAGGTTATCCGGTGACTTTTCGGCGGTGTTGGTCCAGTCGGCAAATATGCGTTCGTTGGACGCCTTCATCTGCTGGATGCGGGCGAAACATGGGGTGCTTTCCTTGTAAGTATCGCCCATCCCGCGCAATCCGGGATTCGAGTTGCCGTGGTCGCTGGTCACAATGATGAGAATGTCGTTGTGGCCTGTGGTTTGAGAAATCATCGCCGCCAAGGCATCGTCGAAAGCGAGTTGATCGTGAATTAAAGCCGCAATGTCATTGGTGTGCGCACCGTGATCAATCCGGGCACCCTCGACCTGAAGCAGGAACGGTTTTCCTTTTTCCAAAAACCTGCTCAGAGCGGCAGTTGCCATTTCGGTGAGCGTCGGCACGGAGCGGGTCAAATCCTCGCTTTGGTCGCGGTCGACGGTGAAGGGAAGGTGGCCGGGGGCAAACAGGCCGAGCAGTTTCTCATCGCGTGAAACGAGCATCCCAGCGCGATCCGTGCAATGACCGTATCCCGCGGCTTTGAAATCGCCGACCAAATCCCGTCCGTCTTTGCGTTTATCTGCAGAAAACGAGTCCGCGCCGCCACCGAGAATGACATCAACCCGGTTCAGGTATTGCTCCGCGATTTCAGGTTCCATGGAGCGATTGGGAACCGATGCTCCGAATCCAGCCGGTGTAGCATCCGTGATGCTGGTGGTGCTGACCAAGCCCGTGGAGACTCCTTTCTTTTTGAGAATCGCGTGAATCGGAGTGATTTCCCGGCCTTCTGGTGAAACATTGATGACCGCATTGTTGACCCGCTGCCCGCCACCCCAAGAACTGGAAGCGGCTGCGGAATCTGTAACCAATGAATTGGCCGATGCGGTATCCATCAGCCCACGCGCCGCCTTTCGGTCGTTTAGCAGACTCCACCAACGGGTGCCGCGATTGCGGGTAAGTTTCGAGTAGTTCTGCGCCATGGTCAGGACGCCGGGACTCATTCCATCCGATACCATGAAGATGATCCCGCGAACCGGGCGGGCTTGCGGTTTGTGGGGCTCGGATTCCTGTCCGCTCGCTGGCGCGACGGCCGATCCGGTGATCAGCGCGGCTCCACCCAGGCTCGCGGCCTTGAGCCAGTCCCGGCGTCCGATTTTACTGCCATGATGAGAGTTGGTGTTCATGGCTGAATTTTGAGCAGCCCGTAAAAAATCGCAGGACTGCTCCGGTGCCAGTTTCGTCACCAATTTGAACGGGTTAGGGCGATTCCCAAGGCAGAGATAGGATGATTCCTCAGGAATTTGGAACACTCGTCGCACGAGGGAATTGCCATGAGATAAAAAGTTCATACCATGCAGCCCGAAATGACCTCTACCCTAGACCTCCTCACCGAAGCCGTTGCAGATGGAAAACTTTTGGAATCGGCCAAGGCCAACATTCTTATGCTGCTTGCCGGAACGTCTGGAGATGTAGCGGAAAAAACCGTGGAAGAGCTGGCCAAAGCAGGCGAGTGGCAGGAACTCAATGACCGGTTTTTCAAAACTCTCGCTTTCGGCACCGGCGGTCTTCGTGGTCGCACCATCGGTCGGAAAATCACATCTCCCGAGCAAGGCGATGGCGGCCCGAACGGGCGGCCGCAATATCCGTGCATCGGCACCGCGACGATGAACTATTTCAACGTCAGCCGCGCGGTTCGCGGTCTGATCGCCTACACCAAAAAACACGTTGGAGCTGAGCGGAAGCCGCTCTTGGTGTTTGCTCACGATACCCGCCATTTCTCACGCGATTTCGCCGAGTTCTGCGCAAAAACGGCCGCTGAACTCGGCTGCGACGCCTATCTATTCGAAGGGGCGCGCTCCACACCCCAGCTTTCCTTTGCCGTGCGCGAACTTCGCGCCGATGCCGGCGTGGTTTTGACAGCCAGCCATAACCCTTCGCACGACAACGGCTTCAAGGCCTACTTCAACGACGGCGCTCAGATCGTCGAGCCACACGCCACCGGCATCATCAGTGAAGTTAATGCGCTGACCAGCGAGCTTTACGACGCCTTGCCAGCTGATGAGCAGGGAACCGTGACCATTCTCGGCGAGGAAATGGACCAACGCTATGTGGCTCGCCTCAAAACCTTGCTGCTTCAACCTTCATTGCTGGAAGGCGCGGCCACCAAATTGGTGATCACCAACTTGCACGGCACAGGTGGTCACATCATCGTGCCAATGCTGCGCGGATTTGGCTTCGAAGTCGAAACCGTGGCCGAGCAAGACAAACTCGATGGCCGCTTTCCGACGGTTGAATCGCCAAACCCGGAAAATGCTTCGGCATTGAAAATGGCGATTGATCTCGCCGAGAAAAACGGAGCTGAAATCGTGATCGGAACCGACCCGGATGCGGACCGGATGGGCGTCGCGGTGCGCGATCGTGATGGCGGCATGGTGCTCCTCACCGGCAACCAAATCGGTTCATTGATGGCCTGGTACCGCCTCAAGACCATGTTCGAACTCGGCTGGCTCACTCACGCCAACCGCAGCCGCGCCGTGGTGGTGAAGACCTTCGTGACCACCGATCTGCAACGCAATATCGCCGATGGATTCGGAGTTGGCGTGGTCGATACGTTGACCGGCTTCAAATACATCGCCGGAAAGCTGCGTAAATACGAGGATGCGATCCCCGCGGTTAAGAAAGGCGACTACCGCTCCCTGAGCGAAGCGGAAACCCGCGCGCTACGATTGGAATATTCACGTTTCTTCGTGTTCGGAGGTGAGGAAAGCTACGGCTATCTCGGCTCGGATGCGATTCGCGACAAAGACGCCAACGGATCGGCGTTGATGTTTGCTGAAGTCGCCGCCTACGCAAAGTCAGTTGGCAAGACTCTGCCAGAGCTGATGGATGCGATTTACGAGGAATTCGGCTATCATCTGGAAATCGGCAAATCGCTGGTGATGGAAGGTGCCGATGGTGCTGCGAAAATCCAAGCGCTGGCGGCTTCCTACGCGGAAAATCCACCGACGGTTGTCGATGGATCGAACGTGATCCGGGTGCGCGATTTCGCAAAGCAGGACCTTTACGATCAAGAAGGCGATCTGATTCCGAAAGAAAAGATGCTGTTCATGGATCTTGAAGATGGTCGCTCATTCGCGGTCCGTCCTTCCGGCACGGAGCCGAAAATCAAGTTCTACTTGTTCGGCAAGGCGGCGCCAGGCTCGGATTTGGTGGAAACCAAAGCGGCTGTCGCCTCCAGCTTGATCTCGCTTTGGGGCTGGATCGAGGCCGACGCGGCGAAACGCTGAGCCGCAGCCATGCGGATCGGGAAGTTGGGAATTCCTTGCCGAAAGGCAGGGGATTCCGTAATGCCTAGGAGTTCTCGTTCACTGGATCTCTGTAGGCCATGACTTTACGATCAATTCTCGCACTGGGCTTTCTTTCCAGCATCACGCTCGTTGCCCAAGAAAGCACCAGCAAACGACAGGTTTTCCCTGCATTGGTAGAACCGACTGCGAAAGTCGAGGGCTGGGGGACTTCGGTAAATCCAGAGCTGGACTGCCAGTTCGAGCTGAAGGATGGAAAACTCACGATTTCTGTTCCGCCAACTCAAATTTCCCGCGATCTCGCAGCCGAAATTGGTGTCGTAAATGCCCCTCGAGTTTTGCAGCCTGTTAAGGGTGATTTTTCGTTCACGGTGCGAGTTGAGGGAAATTCGAAGCCCGACGGTGGCTCAACCCAGCAAGGCCGGGTTTCCTACACCGGCGCGGCTCTTATCCTGATGGCTGACACCGATCATGTGGTGACTCTCGCTCGTGCCGCCATTTCTTCCGGTGGCGGTAAGCCAAATGGTTACGCGAATTTTGAAATTCGCTCCGCCGGAAAACTTCTACAAATGGGAAGTGGGGAGAATCCGCTGCCTGTAGAAGGCCCGGTGTTCATGAAATTGGAGCGGCATGGGAATGAGGTGCGTGCCGCCATCAGCGTCGACGGAGCGATGTGGAAAGATCTGCCTGCGAAAAAGTTACCTGAGTCCTGGCCTGAGCAATCGTTCGTCGGTGTGGCAGCCATCACCACTTCCGCTTCGGGATTTGAGCCCACATTCACGCAGATCAGATCGGGGAAATCGTCCAATCCCTGAGGATCTGCTTGGCGTTTCGTCAGTGGTCTGGGAACGATCCGGCCGTGCTGAAGCCTGTTTTTCAATCCGATCCGCTGGAACATCGCGCTGATTTCCAGAATGCCTTGGTCGGTTGGTTCGAGAAAAATCGCCGCGATTACCCCTGGCGGCGAACCCACGATCCCTATGCGGTGCTGGTTTCTGAAGTCATGCTTCAGCAAACCCAGATTGCGACGGTATTAGGTCGCGGCTTTTTCCTGCGATTTCTTGAAGCATTCCCGGATGTGACAAGTCTGGCAGCCGCCGATGATGAAAAGCTGCTAAAGGCATGGGAAGGGCTCGGTTATTATCGCAGGGCTCGCATGCTCCGTGAAACCGCCCGCGAGGTGATATCACGGCATGCTGGGAAATTTCCAGAAGAGCTGGATGCCTTGCTGGATTTGCCAGGCGTCGGTCGCTACACCGCAGGTGCCTTGCGGGCATTCGCCTTCGGTTTACCGGCTGTGGTGGTCGATGGAAATGTCGCTCGGGTGATTTCCCGACTTTTGGACTTTAGGGGCGTGATCGACGACAGCTCCGGGCTGAAATTCATCTGGGACACAGCAGGCTTGCTCGCCGACGAGGACCGGCCGCGGAGTTACCATGCGGGATTGATGGAATTGGGTCAGCGCATTTGCCGGCCCGGGGTTCCAGATTGCTTAGCCTGTCCGGTGGGGGCTTATTGTAAAACCCGCGACCCACAACTGCTCCCTGCAAAAAAACCTCGAGTTACGGTTACCGAAGTCGACGAACATGCCCTATGGCTCATGGATTCGGCAGGCCGAGTATTGATGCATTGCGAGCGTGGGAAACGACGGCAAGGACTTTGGAAATTGCCGACACGGACTGCGGAGGAGGTTTCAGGTTTATCGATGGTCTCCGAATCCCGCTATTCGATCACCCGTTACAAGGTCACCCTCCGGGTTTATACCGGTGGAACTGCTGCTGAAGGAGATACCTGGGTAGCAGGGGATGAGCTTCTTCAATTGGCCATGCCATCTCCCTTCAGGCGCGTTGTCGAAACGTTGGTTGGAGAAATTTGAAATCGCGTGTGACGTTCTTGTCAGCCTGTGCTTCTTTAGTCGCGGATGGAACGACTGATTCGGTGTTTAGTAATTTCGATGGTGGCGGTGCTCGTCCAATCATGTGCACCCGTGGCTCCAGCCGTCGCGGATCCGCCATATCCCGGGTCGATGGCGCGGCAGATGGTATTGGAGCGGATGTCGGTGGTGGTGGTCACCAGTCGCTCTGAACTGAGCGATATTTCAGGCAGCACACCGATCGGCAAGGTGGAGCCGGCTGATGAGGATGGCGGGTCTGCAGCTCCTTTAAGTCCAGATGGTTACTTTCTGACAGCAGATCATGTGTTGGCCCAGATGAACGGTCGGAATGTCTTCGTGATTTTCCATCGCCGGGGCGGCTTGGTGCAAAGCAAGGCACGTGTGGTTTGGCGCTCAAAATCATCGGACTTGGCCTTGCTCCACGTGCCGGAAAATACTCCCTACTACTACCGTTGGACTTCGCCAAACCAGTTACTTCCAGAAGGAACCCCATTGATTCATGGAGGCATTTCCACGGGCATGCGATCCGCAGTCGGGAAGTTGAGCACGGCGATCCAACCCGATGGGTGGCTTACTGGAAGCACCCGATTCAAAATCGATATCCCGCTCGAACCCGGCGACAGCGGGGGACCCATTGTGGATGGGGCCGGGCGACTGATCGGCGTCAATTCAGCGGTGGAGTTCCTGGTCCCCTTGGAAACCGCCTTTTTTGTCGATTCCGAAGGGAACCGGCCAAATATTAGGAAAATCGATGATTTGATTAAACGCGATCGTGCGCGTAATGGTCTCTGAATCTGATTCGTAATGTTCAAGGTGAGCCGTTCCATTCTGTCCCTGATCCTCTCCTGCCTGCTGGTGGGCGCCTGCGCGCCGACGCATCGCTGGCTATCCAGGACTCCCGCATCAGCCGCGAATGATCAGATGATGTTGGTTCGGAACGATCCAAATTCATTTGGTTATCAGCGACTGATGCTAAAAACTCAGGAATTTCCGGATCTGAAAATTTTCGTAGAGGACACCGGCCTGCCGGATTACTTCGCGGAAACGAGCAGCGGCGATCGGCAATATTTGATCTTCTACTACCTCAAACAACGGCAAGCCTTTGCCTGTCGCGCCAAGAGTCCGCACTCGAATGCGGTTGAATTCTCTGGTCCATACTCGATCACTGACCGTGAATATCGATTGCTGAGTCAGGCGAAATCGGATGCCGCAGCCAAGAGGCAAGCGGATGCCGCGTAAAAAGCCCCGGTCGTCAAATTCTTTCTTGCACCGGCCGATCGCAACCTTAGCTTGATGCATCCTCGTGTAGGCAATTCTCATGAGGATTATAAATAAAACGGGACAATTGTCCCATTCTAGTAACCCAAAATATCACAAACCTATGAAATCCAATCGCATGTATAGAAGCGGTTTCACCTTGGTGGAACTTCTCGTCGTGATCGTGATTATCGCCGCCCTTGCGGGTCTGACCGCACCGATGGTGATGAAACAGCGTAAGAAGGCTGACCAAACGGAAGCTATCAGTAACGGCAAACAAATCGGCATCGCTTTGTTCCAGTTCGAAACTGACTACGGCACCTATCCTGATAAGGAAACAGCAGTGGTTGTTGCAGACAGCACCGGTTCGACCATGGACACCAGTGGTGACACTTCGAACGACTATTTCCGTCAGCTGATTGCGGCAAAAGTCACCGAATCAGAAGTCATGTTCTATGCGAAAACTCCATACACTCCTCGCAAACCTGATGATGACATCAGCGCGGGACAAGCACTCAAGCCAGGTGAAGTCGGCTACGGCTACATCATGAACGACGAGTCCGGTTTCAGCTCTGCTGGTAACCCAGGCCGCCCAGTTGCAGTTACCCCGCTGCTTTTAGGTTCAACCACCGGCGAGTTCGATCCTGATGCATTCCTTGGCAAAGCCGTTGTTGTAAAAATGGACAACAGTGTTGTTTCTTACCAAATCCGTGAAGACAAGAAAATCAGCCTCGGTGCTGGTCGTACCTTGCTCGACAATTCGGAAGGCAGCATCTGGGGTGCAGCCACTCCTGTGCTAAAAGCACCAGCTACCAAATAATCCATTTGGGCTATCCAGCCTGAAACTCCAACGGGAGATCCTAACGGGTCTCCCGTTTTTTTGTGCTTCAGCTCAATAAGTTCAATTCAACCTGATCCATTCTTGCTGAAGGATTAGGGACAGTTAGGTTGGGCGCGTGAGCAACGATTTTCCAGTTTCGCCGCCGCGTGCATGGGCGGAGATTGATTTGGCAGCCATGCGCCGAAATCTTGAAGTGGCCAGGCAATCAGGTCCTGTCGACGTGATGGCGGTGGTCAAGGCTGACGCTTATGGACACGGATTGGAGCAAATTTCCAAAGGGCTGGAGCATGCAGGAATTTTATTTTTTGGCGTCGCCAATGTGGGTGAGGGACGGCGCATCCAAGCTGCAGGGGTAAAGACCCGGATCTATCTCTTGGGAGCAACCTGGGCAGCCGAGCGGGACGAAATCGTGACGCGGGATTTCACTCCCTGCCTTTCGTCCATGGTCGAAGCTCAGGATTTCGATCGGATCGCGAAACAACGTGGAGTCCGATTCCGGGTCCACCTTGCGCTGGATACAGGAATGGGGCGGGGTGGCTTTCTGATCGATGAGCTGCCGGAACTTTTGCCGAAACTTCAAAGTCTTGAGAATCTGGAAATCGAAGGTCTCGGTTCGCACCTCCCGTCTGCCGATGAGGATGAAGCATTCACAAAAAGGCAATTCGCCGTGTTCCGTGAGTCTATTGAAAAGCTCGGAGGGATCGATCAATTCAAGATCCGGCATTTGGCAAACAGTGCCGGCTTGCTCGGCTACGAAGGCGAGGTTTGCAATCTCGTGCGGCCTGGACTCATGCTTTATGGCATTTCTCCACTGCCAGCCTTCCAAGAAAAACTCTCGAACGTATTAACCCTGAAATCGCGAATCACTCTGATCCGCACACTGCCTCCAGGACACGGGGTTTCCTATGGCCGGGAATTTGTGACGAGCCGGCCGACACGAGTCGCAACGGTTGGCATCGGCTATGGCGATGGTTACCCTCGTCAGGTATCCGGTAAAGACGCTGAAGTTTGGATTAAAGGGCAGCGTTTCCCGATCATTGGGCGCGTCACCATGGATCAAACCATGATTGATGTCACCGGGGCGGATGAAATTGCAGAAGGTGATGAGGTGGAGATGTTCGGCGCAAATTTATCGGTTACCGAAGTTTCCAAAAAAGCGGGGATGATTGTCTGGGAAATCTTTACCGGCATCGCTCCACGCGTGGTGCGTTGTTATCAGGACTAAAATTCCGCTTATCTCGATCGTTCATGGATAACAAAAAACGTCTGCTCCGGTTTAACGAAGCAGACGTCTGTTAAATCATTCGCGAAGATAGGAATTAATCCCAACCGCCGCCGCCTTTGTAGCCGCCGCCACGACGATCGCGATCACGGTCGCGATCACCACGGTCATAGCCGCCACGGCGCTCGCCACGGTCGTAGCCACCACCGCCGCCGCCACGACGCTCGCCGCCGTAACCGCCGCCGCCACGGCGCTCACCGCCGTAACCACCGCCGCCGCCACCACGATATCCGCCTGGCTTGGATTCTTTTGGCTCAGAAGCATTCACGCGAAGTGCGCGGCCCTGATAATCGTATCCATTCAGCGCTTCGATCGACGCATTCAACTGGCTTTGGTCACCCAGGGTAACAAACGCAAATCCTTTTGATCTGCCGGTTTCCCGATCGGTGATGATTTTGACCCGTTCAACAGGGCCGAATTCGGCAAAGAGACCAGTAACGTCTTCTTCGGTCGCGGAGTAGGGCAGATTGCCCACATATATGTCCATTTTCTTCGATTCTAATCGCGCCATTGCTTATCAACACTCCCTGACACCATGGCGTGAAGGATCAAATGAAGTGGGCCAACCCGCGTACTTGCCGGGCCAACAATCGCATTTCATAATCATCGGCCCTAAAAAGGCAAGCGCCGTTTTCAGGCCTTTCCAAGCGCGTTAACGCCCTTCGGACAAGCGTTCCGCCAACATTTCCGGCAGGCCCGCCGCGAGAATTTTCCGTTGGGTCTCCGCAATGTCATATTCGATGCGCCGGAAACTGACGATCTGTTGTTCCGTGTCAAAGATCGCATAGCTGGCGCGCCAGTCGCCATCGCGTGGCTGACCGACTGAACCGACATTGATGAAGTATTTCACGTCATCTTCGATCGCGATCGAATCCGCGGGAACTTCGGTCACCTTGTCGGTTTTTACATAAACCCGCGGAACATGGGTGTGACCGTGAAAGCAGAGGCGGGTGAACTGATAGGAAAAATTCGACATGGCATCGAACCGATTGGTCACGTAGTTCCAATTGGCCGGTTGGTCGAGTGTGCTGTGAACAACGGTAAAGTCGTGCACCTGGCGGACCATTCTCAGACGGCGCAGCCACTGACGTTGCTCTGGATTGAGTTGGCTGCGTGTCCATTCCAAGGCCGCAGCAGCAACGGGATTCATCGTATCCAGCGTGTGATCGCCAGAGGCATCTTCGTCATGATTTCCTTTGATCGTAGGACAGCCCATTTCACGGACTTTTTCCAGGCAGGCTGCGGGATCGGCATTATATCCGACGACGTCCCCCATACAAACATACTCATGGACTCCCTGAGTCGCGGCATCCGCTAGGACTGCCTGAAGGGCTTCGAGGTTGGCGTGAATATCACCGAATAATGCAATCCGCATGGAGAAAATAGACGAGTGGCTGAAAGGAAATCTTGTCTGCTGGAGCAGGGGTGTCGAGTGGAAACCCGGATACTATTTTTGAAACCAATCTTTCGGCCCCATCCGTCTGGGTTGCGGAATGTTGAAAACACTTTTTTCTTCAGGAATCTGCAATTCAGCCTCCAGCGCGACCAGAGCGGAGGCAACGCCATCCTGAGGGAAACGATCGTCGGTTCTCTGCCAGTGAACCGAAAGCATCTGATAGGCGGTTTTTGGATCTTTGAAAATTTGCACAGCGAGCTCGCGCGCATCCCGCTTGGGATTTTCATGCATTTGCAGAACAAAGAGCAAACAGCGCAAGGTGGGCGGATGAACCTTGGTGTGCTCATTAAGATCCTTGGCCAGGCTCAAAGCTTCAGCTTCGCGGCCTGGAACCCGTGCCAGTGAGTAAAGCTCCGCCCGACGCATGAACAGAGGGGAGTGCTCAATTTCTGACGCGGCTTTGTAAGCGGCCGCTGATGTCGCATAGGCTTCAGCTTCATCTGGGAATGCACCGATCTTGTTGGAGTCCGCAAGCATCTGGCCCAGTCTGGATTTCAACTTCCAGTCGTTGGGGTTATTGCGGATGCCACGCTCCAGAAATGCCCTTCCTTTGAGAATGTTATTCCGCCATTCATTCTTCCGCATGACGGGAGGCAGGTTATCGCTCTCAATGTAGTAGGATGCCGCGTTGTAGGCGAGATGCCACGAGCCAACGTCCCAGTAATATCCGGTGCGGGGTGCGAGGTCGACGATGGTATTGAAGGTTTCGCCCAAATCATCCCAGCGCATATCCATGAAGTAGTTGTAGGCCTTCAGATTCAAAAAGGTCGCAACCAGGGTGCGCAAACCACCTAAAGCGACGGCTGAGCTGGTTTGGCCGATGCGCTCCCGGGTGCCGATGTTGAGTTCAGGGGGTAACAAATTAGCGGAGCGCAACTCACGGGTGAGCGCAATTTCCAAGGGCATGCGTATCGCCCCCATCACGAGCAAAGCCGCACAAAATATCGCAATTTTCCTGCTGCGTTTCATGCCACTCAAAATTCCTTATCCGAAAAGATGAACCAGGAGGCCAGGGTATAGAAGCCAGCGTAAAACAGGCCTAATAGCACCAGTTTTACCAGCACCATCAGCGGCATGATTTGCCCTTCAATGACCGCATCGATCACATTGAACAATTGGAAGTTCGGCAGGATCAACGAAACCAAGCCAGTGACCACTTTTTGCAACGTTTCGCTGGTCTTCAAAAAAGCGTCCAATGCATCGGCCTGAAAGTTGCCGATGAAATAGATGAGAAAACTGACGATCGTCGTAAACAAGGTGCTGGTCGAGAAAGTCGAGACGAGCAACGCAATCGACGCGATTATCGCCGACCGGATAAAGATCGCAATGACCGCGCCTTGCAGGGACCAGGTCACCCCTTGGGCGACGGTGTCGTTGAGCATTGCGTTGATCGCATCCTGTGGCCAGCCCTGCGCCGTAGCCAATTCCATTTGCTGGTTCATGACGATCCCTGACCGAACATGCAGAACGGCGGTCATCAGAATGTCCATCAATACGAGTGAACTGAAAATCAGCAGCAAAACCCCGCCCAGTTTCCCGGCCAGATAATCGAAACGCGGCACCGGCTTGGCGAGAACCGTGTAGAGCGTTCGGTCCTCAACGTCCTTCGGCAGGAGCAATGCGGTCGCGACCACAGATAGCACCACGGAGAAGAGCGTCATGGTCCCAATCGACCAGCTTTTGATCGAACGCAGAACATTGATCCCAAGGGATTCAGGAGTTTCGTGCTGTGGCAGATCAAAGAAATTGCTCGCCAATGCGATCACCGCAAACACTGCGAGAAAGTAGAATACTTTCATGCGCACCAACTGGGTGAAGGTGTGACGAGCAATCACACTGATGCGGTAGAGGTGGGATGATTGATAGCCCTTCATCGTTTGTCCTTTTGAGTTTCGCGGAGGAACAAGCGCTCCAAAGTCGTCCGTGGCTTGCCAACCCGGACGAGCTGGGTTGTTGCAGAAGCATCGACCTGCGCGGTGATCGATTTGACCAATTCAGGGTCGGCGTCCTGGAGCACGATTTCGGTCTGGTCTTCAATCGCGATCAGATCCTCAAGCCTGCCTTCCTTCACCATTTTTCCGCGGAAAATAATGCCCACTTGATCGCAAACTTCCTGCACCTGCTCCAAGAGGTGAGAACAAAGGAAAACGGTGATTCCTCGTTCCCGAAGTTTGAAAATCAAATCGCGAATTTGTCGTGAACCGACGGGATCGACTCCGGCAGTGGGTTCGTCCAAAATAACGAGACGTGGTTCCTGCACCAGGGCCTGAGCCAGACCGATGCGCTGCAACATGCCTTTGGAATAGCCGCCGATTCTGCGATCGCGCGCGCTGTTCAGATCCACCAGTTCCAGTAGTTCGCTCACACGATCTTCCAGAAATTTGCCGCGCAGCCCGCAGAGTTTTCCGTAAAACCGGATCGTTTCGGCGCCACTCAGGTGCTTGTAGAAATAGGGATTTTCCGGAAGGAAGCCCACATCTTGTCGCGAATCCACTTTGGCGGAATCTTTGCCGAATATCGCGCAGTTACCAGATGTTGGAGAGACCAATCCCAGCAAGGCCTTCATCGTGGTGGATTTACCGGAACCATTCGGCCCAATCAGACCATAGACCTCCCCGGGCATGATTCGAATCGAGACGTCATCGACCGCCCGCAAAAGTTGTCGGCGGAAGGACGTTTTGAAGTCCTTCACCAAGTGGGTGATTTCTACGGCAGGCGTCGTTTCTGACATGGGCAGCGATAAGTTGGATGAGTAGCGCCGCTGGGCAAAGTGGAAACTTTGCCGAATCGCGGCACAACGACTCCTAAAAAGGAAGCGACCTCAACGAGTGGTTCTTTGCCAAAAAATTCCGCAGTCCGGAGGAGGTATGGCGATCTAGCGATCTGCCTCACATCGGATCTGCGGAATTTACAGAATCAGAGTTTAGCTGGCGGAAACGGGAGTGGATGCAGATTCGTGTTTTTCCTCTGCCGCTTCGAGATCCGCGCGCTCGCGTGCGATGACACGGACCAGCTTGCGCGTGGTTTCCTCCCAATTGGCGAGCAACGATTTGGCTTGGTTGCTACCGGTGCGCTCAGCGTGGAGTTCGATGAGACCTTTCACTTCCGCGATGTCCTGTGGACGGCGAATTGGCAAGGCCACAACCATCTCCGTATTGACGCGAGAGAAGAACTTCCCATCGACATCGTAGACGTAAGCGGTGCCGCCAGACATGCCGGCGCCGAAGTTTTTACCGGTCTTGCCAAGGATCGCGACGGTGCCGTTGGTCATGTATTCGCAACCGTGATCGCCGACTCCTTCCACCACCGCAACCGCTCCAGAATTCCGGACGGCAAAACGTTCACCTGCACGACCATTGGCGAGCAGGCGGCCACCGGTAGCACCGTAGAGACAGGTGTTACCGCAGATGGCGTTGGAACCTGCTTCAAAGTTGGCATCCGCCGTGACACGAAGAACGATCTCACCAGCTGACATGCCTTTGCCGACGTAGTCGTTTGCTTCACCGAAGAGTTCCAACTTCACGCCGCCAACCAAGAAGCATCCAAACGATTGTCCGGCTGATCCCGTGCAAATGATGTGAATGGTTTCTGCAGGCAGGCCGTTGTCACCGTGAACCTCTGCGATGCGTCCAGAAAGGCGGGTGCCGATATTTCGGTCGGTGTTGACGACTTTGTAATTGAGCACCACCGGTGGGCGATCCGGAAGCAGGCGAATCGCGTCCAGCAGATCGGTGGTAACCGATCCTTGGCCATACTCGGGAAGGGTCTCCAGCGGATTACCAGTGAGTTTCTCCACCAAATCGGCCAGAATTTCGAGATCCAAGGCCGATTTCGCCAAGCCATCGTTGCGTTCCTGAGTCCGCTTGCGGGAGATCGCGGCGATTTCCTGTCCCGTTTGGGCTGCCAAATCCGGTACAACGTCCTTGAGAAGTGAGCTCAGATCCAAAGTGTTGGCCTTCGGATGATCAGGAATCTCACGCTGGCGCAAATATTGCGGGCAACCGATCAGTTCATCCATCGTCCGGACACCGAGCTTGGCCATCCATTCACGTGCTTCTCCAGCGACACCATTGAAATAGTTAATGACCATTTCCGGGGTGCCTTTGAATTTCGCACGGAACTTTGGATCGGTGGTAGCAATGCCGACCGGACAGGTGTTCAAGTGGCACTTGCGGACGTAAACGCAACCCATGGCGATCATGGCCGTGGTTCCGAAGTTGAATTGCTCCGCGCCGAGGATCGCCGCGATTACAACGTCCCGACCGTTCCGGATACCGCCGTCAGTCCGGACGGTCACGCGGTTGCGGAGGTTGTTGATCAACAGCGTTTGCTGCGCTTCGGCCAGGCCGAGCTCCCATGGCGAACCTGCGTGCTTGGTCGAAGAAAGCGGGGAAGCCCCGGTTCCGCCATCGTGACCGGAAATCAGGATGTTATCTGCTGATGCCTTGGCAACCCCTGCGGCGACAGTTCCCACACCGGATTCGGCGACGAGTTTTACCGTGATGCGGGCCCGAGGATTGACCTCTTTCAAATCGTGGATCAGCTGGGCCAAATCCTCGATTGAGTAAATGTCATGGTGTGGAGGAGGGGAAATGAGCTGCACTCCAGGCTGCGTGTTGCGCAGACGGGCAATCAAGGCATTGACCTTGTGACCGGGCAGCTGACCGCCTTCGCCAGGCTTTGCACCCTGCGCCATTTTGATTTCTAGCTCATCGGCATTGACCAGATAGTAAGCGGAAACGCCGAATCGTCCCGATGCGATCTGCTTGATGTAAGAACGTGCGGAATCTCCGTTCGGATACGGGCTGTATCGGACTGGATCCTCGCCGCCTTCGCCAGAATCAGACTTTGCACCGATCCGGTTCATTGCGATTGCCAGGGTCTCGTGAGCCTCGGGTGAGAGCGCGCCGAGCGACATCGCAGCGGTGGTGAAACGGGTGCGGATCGACTCGATGCTTTCTACTTCATCGATCGGAATCGGACCGCTGGACGCCGGCACAAATTCGATCAAGTCCTTGATGGCTACCGGATTGGTTTCCAATGAGACACGAACATATTCCTCGTAATCCTCGGCACGGCCGGTTTTGACGTAGGTGTGGAAGTTTTTGATCACTTCCGTGCTGAATGCGTGGCGCTCTCCGGCTTTGCGGTAGCGATTGTAGCCTGGGTCGCCGAGATTGAGCGTTTCACCTTCTGGAATCTCAGACTCGAATGCGGCACGATGACGGATGATCGACTCTTCAGCGATTTCACTGAAACCAATTCCGCCGATTTTGGACGAAACGCCCGTGAACGAGAAATCGACCACTTCATTGCCGATACCGATGGCTTCGAAGGTCTGCGCCCCTTGATAGGAGTTGAGCACCGAGATGCCGCGCTTCGACATGATCTTGAGCAGTCCTTTCTCAAGCGCCTTGCGGTAGTTGGTCATCGCCTTTTCGACGGTGATTTCACCGAGCTTGCCCTTACCTTTGTCAGCGGCCACAAGCTGGCGAACCGTCGCATAGCCGAGATACGGGCAAACGGCGGTAGCGCCGAACCCGAAGCAGCACGCGATCTGGTGAACGTCGCGTGCTTCACCGGTTTCAACAACCAAGGAAGCGCGCATCCGCTTGCGAATGCGATTGAGGTGGTGGTGAATGGTGCCGATGCTGAGCAGCGTCGGAATGGGCACGCGTTCAGCGGATGCCCCGCGATCAGTCAAAATCAGGATGCTGCACTTTTCCTGCACGCCCGCTTCTGCTTCAGCACAAAGCTCATCGAGACGCTTCTTGAGACCCGCAGCACCATCGGCGGCGGACCAGGTGCAGTCCAGAATCCGGGCGTGGTAGCCGTGATCTCCAAGGTGCTTGATCTTTTCCAGCTCGTGCTCGAACAGGATCGCGCTTTCCAAGCTCACCGTGGCACAGTGACGCGCGGTTTCGTCGAGCAAGTTCCGCTCCGGGCCAAGACCCGCGCCGAGCGACATCACTGCCCATTCACGGATCGGATCGATCGGTGGATTGGTCACCTGCGCGAAGAGCTGCTTGAAGTAGGTGTAAAGCAAACGGGGATAGCTCGAAAGAATTGCCAGCGGGATGTCATCTCCCATCGAAAAGACCGCTTCCTGCGCGCCTTTGATCATTGGCGGAAAGACCATGTCGAGCTCTTCCAACGAAATGCCGTGCGCGACTTGTTGGCGTGAAAGATCAACCGGAGCAAAATCGAGATCCGGAGCGTGAGCGGAGGGCGAGACGAACTTGCGGAGCTCAAGCCGGTTTTCATCGATCCAACGGCGATATGGCTTCTGGCGAGCAAGCGCTTCCTTGATCTGCTTGTCGTTGCGGAATTCTCCGGTCGAAGTATCGACAGAGAGCATCTGACCAGGGCCAAGACGACCTTTGCGGGTGACCTTGGAATCTTCAAAAATCACCGCTCCGGCTTCGGAGCCGATGTAGAGAATATCGTCGCTGGTGACCTTGAACCGTGAAGGGCGCAGGCCATTTCGATCGAGCGAAGCGCAGATCTTTGTGCCGTCAGTGAACACCAATCCAGCCGGGCCATCCCATGGCTCGGAGAAGGAGCGATTGTATTGATAGAAGGCGCGCAGGTCGTTGGAAATATCCTCATCGTTGCGATAAGCCGGAGGAACCAGCATGCACATCGCGTGCTCCGGGGAGCGGCCGGACAAAATCAGCAGCTCCAGCGCGTGATCGAGCGATGCCGAGTCCGATTCACCGTGGCGAATCAGATTTTTCACCCATTCGATATCATCTCCCCAAACCGGTGAGGCGAAGAATTCCTCGCGGGAAGTCATCCAGTTCCGGTTGCCCTCGACCGTGTTGATTTCGCCATTGTGGCACATCATCCGGAACGGTTGTCCGAGCGGCCACGCCGGGAAGGTGTTGGTGGAGAAACGTTGGTGATAGAGGGAAATCGCGATCTGATAGTCCGGGTCTTGGAGATCCAGGTAGAAATTCCGCAACGCAGCAGGCATCGCCAGCGCTTTGTAGGAAATCAATCGGCTTGAGAACGACGGCATGTAAAAACCGTGAATGTGCTTGGTGCGTTGCTCGATTTCCCGGCGGCAGAGGTAGAGCTGGCGCTCGTAGGCGAGTGCTTCCATCCCGGCAGGCTTCAGCATCAGCAAATGCTGAATGTGCGGGCGGCTGGCTATGGCGATTTTACCGAGAGCATCCACATCTACGGGAACCTCGCGCCATCCCAGCAGCGAGATGCCACGTTTTGCGATTACCTCTGCGGTGATGGTTTTGATTTCTTGGTCCGCCGCTTCATGATCGAGAGGGATAAAGAAAACTCCGACAGCGAGATCCGCCTCGTTTTCCAAATCGTGCCCGAGCTTCGCCAGAGCTTTTTTGAAAAGTGGGTAGGGGATCTGGGTGAGAACACCGGATCCGTCGCCCGTTTTCATGTCTGCATCGACCGCACCGCGGTGAGTCATGCAGCAAACTGACGTCAGCGCGTGATCGAGAATCTCGTAACTGCGTTTACCTTTCAAGTGGGCGATTGCGCCCATACCGCAGTTGTCATGTTCTTCGGATAGCCGGTGCAAGGAACCGGGGACCAGCGGGGTGCTTGAATGGTAGAATGGGTTCATCAGGAAGATTTTGATCGTCAGTGATCCGCGGGACCTGTTTTGGGTGAACCGACCTGCGGGGAAGGACAATAAACGGCAGGCCAACTACGCTGCCAAGCAGGAATTGTGCCCGGACAGTCTGAGTGAATGAAACGCTGCGCCCAAAATAGACGCTGCGCCCTCTCAAACTCGCAAAAATCAGCACGCGATTTCTGCCCGCGTCAGCTCACGCAAAGGTGTCGTGATGCTCCTGATCCGGCTCCAGAAAACCGCAATCGACCAGGAAATCATCGGCCGCTCTCACCGTTAGCTCGAAGTGAGTATGGCTTACGTTAAAATTAAAAAAACTGTGGTCAGACTTCTCAAAATCAATGAGTTTGCACTTATTTCGCCGCCATCTCAATTTGCGGCAGAACCTCTCAACATCTTCAAACGGAGTGATGCGGTCCGATTTGCCGTGGAAGAACACCATCGGCGGCAGTTTGCCTCTCACCAGAGACATCGGGCTGTTCGCTTTCGCCAGTTTGGCATTGGGAAAGCGATCGGATCCTTGGCCGCGAGGCGAAGTATTGACCAAAGCGCTGAACAAAATCAGTGCCTGTGGCCGACAATCAACGCCATCGACTGGTGGCAAATTTTTAGGCTTCGGCATCGCCGTAAGCAAAGCGAGTAGGGCACCACCTGCAGAACCGCCGACAGCAATGCGGTCCGGATCCAAATTCAAGGTATCCGCATTGTTGCGCAACCAGCGGATCAACTCACGTGCATCCTCGATGGCCTCCATCGCTCCCGTGCCATTTTTCGAGGCAGTCCGGGTTTCTGCAGCAACAGCGATCGCACCGCGGCTGGCAAAATGAAGGCAGTGGGGGACAAACTGAGTGGGCATCGAACTATCCCAGAAACCGCCATGGAAAAAAACCACGACAGGAGCCGGTTTTTCGGACGGCTGCTGAGGCAGGAAAACATGGGCAAGAACGTCACCATCAGGAGTTTGATGATAAATGTAGGAAGCGGAATCCTTCAGCATCTCACGCTCACGCGCCTCGCCGATTGGCGCCACTTTTTGCAAAATACTACTCATGGAAAGAAACGACCCGCTCCACCTTGCGAACGGGCAGCGATTTGTTTGTTGTGAGATGGGCCCAATTGTCCAATCTTTTGGCGTATGATTCGACTGATTTTTGCAACCAGCATGTTGCTTGCCATCGTGAGCCAGGCGCAGAATGAACTCCGGCCGGTGTTGGAAAAGACCTACAGTGCTTGGCGTGAGTCCATCATTAAGAAGGACTCACGGGATTGGTCGCGCTTCACCGCAACCTACCGAAGGGCCGAGGTAAGGAACCGGATCGTCTCCGAAAAGCGCCCGTTCCCGGCAGCAGTTTTTGAGCTACCCACACCGCCGCCAACCATCGCCGGACTCAAGTTTCTGGAAGCAAAGCAGAATGGCCGCACCGCAAAGGCATCCTATTTCGGCAAAATCGATTTTGGAGTCGGCGGAGATCCGACCGACAATCTTTTGGTGCTCTCATTCATCCAGGAGCCCACAGGTTGGCTTTACGATCGGGCGGATTTCGTCAATCTAACAGCCTTGCCGGATGTCAGGAAAGAGCTCGCAGCTGGGAATGTGAAATATCTTGAGGAAACGCCAGAAGCACAACCATCCGGCGTGGTTCCGCCAACTCCGATATTTGCGCAGCCCGCCAAATACATCGCGAAAGTCTACGTTTTTTGCCCGGGACGTGAGGTGAAGCTTTTGGTGAACAAAATCAGCCAGCATCGATTCGCCAATGCCAAAGAAGCAGAGATTGTCATTGGCGGAGCCTTGGACGGTCTGAACGAGATCCAATATGCGATTACCAAACTGGACGGTGGCACAGGCCATGAAGCGATGACCATCCGGGTTTATCTTTTTTCACAGGTCCAAGGCGTCCAGCCGATCAAAGCGTTCGAATATCAAGTTTCCGAGAACGGAGAAGTGAAACCATTCGGCACCGGCACGTTTGATGTCGGAGCTGACATCGTCGCAAAGCTGCAAGGCAAGTAATCCAGCCGATCGAGTTCGATAGAAAAAACCCGTCCTAGCAGTCGGGTAGGCAGGAAGCTCTGGTCCATGGACCCAGCCGTCTGGATCTTCGATTCCGTATTACATATATTGTAACAAGTAACAATTCTCAGTTATCATAACCAAACCGTCCCTCGACAAGACTGGTTCGGTGGCTAACATGCCGCGCCATGAAGCCAGTTCTTTCCCTGCTACTCATGACTAGCATGGCTGTTTTCGCACAGCCGAGTCCGCCTAAAGACAAGCCGAAGTCAGATGATTCGAAAAAATCGGAATCGAAAGAATCGCGCGATCCTGTGGTTACGGAAAATGCCGTGACAATTGACGGCAAACGAATTCCTTACAAAGCGACGACCGGTAAACTGGAATTGCAGAAAAAAGACGGCGATCCTTCCGCCTACATTTTCCACGTGAGCTATGAGCGCACGGATATTCAGGACTCCAGCAAACGTCCTGTGATTTTTGCATTCAATGGCGGTCCTGGATCATCCGCCGTTTGGCTGCACATCGGTGCATTTGGTCCACGCAAAGTCGAATTTCCTGGCGATGGCACGATGCCGCCGCCACCGCCTGCGCGGATGATCGAAAATCCCAATTCACTTCTGGATGTGGCGGATATTGTCTTCATCGATCCCGTATCCACTGGTTACAGCCGCGCTGGCAAGGACGTGAATGCATCTGATTTCCACGGTGTGGATGGCGACATTCGCTCGGTTGGCGATTTCATCCGGCGCTGGGTCACCGAACATGATCGTTGGGATTCACCCAAGTATCTGCTTGGAGAATCCTACGGCGGCATCCGTGCTGCCGGACTTTCGGAACATCTTCAATCGCGTTACGGCATGAGCCTCAATGGTGTGATCATGCTGTCCACCTTGATGGATTTCCGCACCTTGCAATCCAGCCAAGGCAACAATTTGGCTTACGAAGTCTTCCTGCCATCTTTCACCGGCGTTGCTCATCACTTCAAAAAAATCCAGGGAGATCGCGACTCGTTGGTAGCGGAATGCCGTGATTTTGCCTTTGGTGAATACGCAGCAGCCTTGATCAAAGGAACTGCGATTTCTGATGAGGAATTGAAGAGCGTTTCTGAAAAACTCGAGAAATACACCGGGATTGATGCCCAATTCTGGCGCGATCACGATTTGCGGGTCAGTTCATCTCTTTTCCGGACTGAATTGTTGCGCAAGGAAGGCAAAGCCATTGGTCGATTCGATGGCCGGGTGGCTTGGGACAGCGGCGATGCAACCTCGCAATTTCCTCGTGGTGATGCTTCTTACTCAGTGGCCTATGGCCCTTTTGCAACCGCCATGCTGAATTACCTTGGGAGCGACTTGGGTTGGAAGGAAGATCAGCCTTATGAAATCCTGACCGGTGAAGTTCAACCGTGGAAATGGAACGCCAGCAACGGCTATGTAAACATGAGCGACGAGCTGTCCGGAGCACTCAAAGAAAACCCTTATCTGCGCGTGCTGGTGATGGGCGGATACACGGATTTGGCAACGCCGCCATCGGGCATGGAATACTCGATTCACCAAATGATGGATCTTCCAAAAAGCCTGCGCGGGCACATCACGTTTACCCATTACGACGGCGGACACATGTTCTACTTGAACCCGCCAGATCTGACGAAAGCCCGCAAGGATATCGTTCATTTCATCCAAGCCGAGCCATCGTAATGGCTGTGCTTATGGAATCCGGAAATCGGGTTTCATGAATCATGGGACAAATCATGATTCGAATATTCTGGTTTTGTCAGAAAGGCAGTCACAGGTGTTGGGTTCCCGACTTGTGACTACCTTTCAAGCATCTGCGGATGCGCATTGCAGTGTAGAGCCTGTTCACTGGGTCTGAATTTCAATTCAATGAACTGGAACTGTGGCAACTTTTAGGCCATATTGCGGTTAATGGCATGAGTCTCTGGAGCAAATGCCTGGAAATTCACATTGGCCCAAAAGTTCCCCATGCGCAGAAAAACCAGCATTCTTATCTCTGTCATCTTTGTGATTTTATGCGCCTGCCTCGGTTGGTGGCTGGTCGTTGATCTGAAGAATGCATTGTTTCCCGACAAGCTGGCGAAATCCGATCATTCCTCAGATCCACGCAAACCATCCGGGCAAACCAATCGCTACACCCCTCCTCACTCATTTCGTTCCAACCAACGTGATCAATTTGACGATGGCACCACCGTCGAAATGCTCGCTAGTGCCAATCCAAATGAGGCGATCCTGCATTTTCCCTCGGCGGATTCATATGGGGGCTTCCTGGCTGCACTTTCACAAAGCAAAGTCACTCTGGAACAGAGACTGGATCCCTTGCATGCGATCCGCATTTCCTACACGGATCTAGCGGATCTTCAGGAGCTGTTAGAAAACGAGAACATCACCACGCGCAGTGCGCTTTCGAGGGTTCCAGACCGACCGTTTCCATCCAGTGATTTAGAGCCAGGGGCAGTTGGATTTGGTGCTGAACTCTTGTCTTGGCTGGGCATCACCGGCGACCATTCGAGCTGGGGAGCTGGCGTCAAAGTGGCGGTGTTAGACACCGGGATTGTCCCCCACTCCACTTTGCCACCGCTTGCAGCGATATCCAACATCATCGAGCCACCAGATAACCCCGATGACACCAATGGACACGGCACGGCCGTAGCTTCGATTATTGCAGGTAGAGAGCGACAGGCTTCCGGGATCGCACCAGCTGTTGATTTGATTTCCATTCGCGTAAGTGGCGAACAAGGCATCACGGACTCATTTTCCTTAGCCGCTGGAATGTTAGCTGCGATCGATGCGGGAGCAGATCTGATCAACCTGTCACTTGGCTCCTACGAAGATAGTAGTTTGATTCAGGAAGCGACGGCCATGGTTCAAAATAGCGGCATCCTGATTGTGGCTGCCGCCGGTAACGATGGGCAAGACAATGCAGCTTATCCTGCAGCCTATCAAGGAGTCGTTAGCGTCGGCGCAGTCGATGGCAGAGGTGAACATCTCAACTTCTCCAATTTCGGTAGCTACCTCTATATCACGGCCCCCGGATATTTCATCAATACAGCCTGGCCAGGTGGCAAATATGTGCAGTTCAGTGGAACCTCCGCAAGTGCCCCGGTGGTAACCGGTATTTTGGCCGCCATCATGTCAGATGGATCCGGAAAAAAAGTCTCAGCAACTGAGGCGTTGTCACTGCTTACCAATTATGCCGATGATGCCGGGATTCCTGGACCGGATTCCGAATATGGATACGGCATTGTGGATATCCGGCGCATCATCAATCGATCAACTCCGGGCATTGTGGACGTTGCGATCACGGATCAACGGATCGTCACCACTCAGCAAGGCCAGGTTCTTCAGGTTACGATTCAAAATCGTGGTACCCAGGCACTGATCAACACTTTGTTAGATGTGAGTCTTCCTGGCGGAAATCGTCAGTCCACCATCACCACACTTGTTGTTGGAGACAGCCACACCTCCTCCATTCCCATCAATCTTTCCTCCATTCCATCCGGCACTTCGTTCCAGGTTGTTTCCTCACTCTCCGTAAACGCCCGGACCGCAGACATCACTCCAGACAACAATCAAAGGGCAGATAATTTTACGGCTCCGTAACCCCCTGCCCCCGGATTCAACCAATCGGCTTGATATAATATCTCCTGGAAATCCCTTCAATGTCATGATGGAACCAAAATGCATCCGGGCAGGCTTTTTGGATGCCATCCAGAATTTCAGGTAACTCTTCGTGAGTGATCACGGTTCGGATCAAATGCACCGAATCCGAACTGAATCCTCCTGTTGCTTGATGAATGGTATAAGTGCGATGCGGAGCGGCAGCTGTAATGGCATTGCCCAAACGTTTTGGGTCATTGCCGAAAACCGTCAGCAACACCAATTTGAATTTTCGGAAAAAGTTATTCAGTGTCTCTGCTGAAGCGAAGATATAGATGCTGGTATACATCAGAGTGTTGACCACAGGTTCAATGCTACCGCTTTTCAAAAATTCCAGGATTAGGCCATAAATGGTGGATACGGCAGCCGCGCCGACAGCAATCGTGCCAACCGGCTTCAAGTATCTCATGGCGAACCACGCTGCCAAGATATCCTCATCTCCTGTGGATCCCCGGAGGCGCAGAGAAACGGCTTTTGCCAACCCTGCGAGAATGCCCCCGAACAATACGAGAAGGATGCGTTCATTGCTGGATCCCGGATCCGCGAATTCCAAAAATGGCAGAAAGGCCAAACCTAACAATACCGTCGAGACGGTCAGCATGGTGCGTAGCGCAAATCCGCGACTGATTTTGAAGAAGGCGAAAACAATCAGGATCAGCTGTGAAATTCCGTAAAGCCACAGGAACAGAGAATTTTTCTCAAAGTAATAAGCTGTAGCTGCAGCCAGTCCCTCGAATCCTGTTAGAATGATCTTCGATGGAAATACAAAGTATTTGAGCGCCACCGCGTAAAGAAGGCCAGCCACGCAGGTGCCAAGACATTCAAGCACCGGATGTCGTGAGGAAAGCCAATCGGATGTTTTCAGAGTCATTACTTAACGAGAGTGCGGTCAGCCTAAATAATCCTCAACATTCATGCACGCAAATGCGAACGGATCAAAAATCATGCAGATCAATTGGAGAACTGCTGACAGCTGAAACGAAACAGTCTGCTTCGTTCATGATTGCCACCGTGTGTTTGCTTAAACAGTGACTTGCTACTTCCAATGGAGATCGGGGTTGTTCCTGAACTCGTTTGGTAAAGTAGCCTCACTAGGACTCGAACCTAGAATGACGGAATCAAAATCCGGAGTGTTACCATTACACCATGAGGCTTTTGGGAGGCTTTCGCCTGCGGCGGGCGAAAAATAGACAGCACCTTTCCGTTTTGGCAACCGGGAAATTCAATGAATCTTCATTCCTTTGAAATTTCCTCAATTTGCGACCCGGATTGCCTTCAAAATCATCGCTTCCGCCATTTCAAAATCGGCCTGATTCCGGGCATGAATGCGGCAAAGCGGAGTACCGGACGTCACGGATTCGCCTGATTTGATCAATTGGTCAAATCCGACGGAGAAATCCACCCCATCGTTCGATTTGGCCCGCCCAGCTCCCAATTGCAGCGAAGCTTGGCCTACCAGGCCCGCATCGACCGCTTCGACGATGCCAGCCGTAGGTGCGAGCACCTCACGGATCAGCGGAGCGCGGTGAATTTCACCGAGTTTCTTCAAATCGGCGGGATCTCCGCCTTGAGCGATCACAATTCGATCAAAAAGCTCACGCGGTTTTCCCCCGTCGAGAAGCGTTTCCAATTCGGCTCGGGATTTTCCGCTAATCGGCATCGACAATTCCAAGACGATATCACGCAAATCCGCAGGTCCCCCACCCTCCAGGCATTCCAGGGCTTCGATGACTTCCAAGGCATTGCCCACCGTCCGGCCGGTAGGCTCACTCATCGGGTTGAGAATGGTGAAAACCTCGACGCCCATTTGTTGGCCTACAGCCGTCATGCTGGCGGCGAGCGCTTCCGCATCGCTTTGGGTCTGCATGAACGCGCCGGTGCCGTATTTCACATCCAGAACCAAGCGATCCAGCGATTCGGCGAGTTTTTTCGACATGATCGATGCCGTGATCAAAGGAATCGATGGCACGGTGCCGGTGACATCTCGCAGCGAATACAAGCGCTTGTCGGCAGGGCAAAACCGCTCGGTTTGCCCCATCATGACCACATTCATCTGCTGCAATTGTTTTACCGCTTCGTCCATTTCGACCCGGACATTGAAGCCTGGGATCGATTCCAATTTATCCAGAGTTCCGCCTGTGATGCCAAGGCCGCGACCGGAAACCATGGGGACCCAGCAGCCGGCACAGGCGACCAATGGCGCGAGTATCAAAGAAACCTTGTCGCCGATTCCGCCAGTGGAGTGTTTGTCGACCACCGTTGGGCGATCCGCCGGGTATTGGAAACAATCACCGCTATCCATCATCGCCCGAGTTAACGCGGCGACTTCCCGTGGGGTCATCCCCTTGAAAAAAACTGCCATCGCAAAGGCGGACATTTGATAATCCGGCACTTCATCTTTGGCGTAGCCAGCAATCAGCTCACGGATTTCATCCGAGGTCAGCTCTTCTCCTTCACGTTTCCGGGCAATCAGGGTGGGTATGTGCATGGCGTTTTTAGCATGAACCGCGGTGGTAAAATATCCGGGTCACGCCGATACTACATCAATCCCCGCGTCCGCCAAGCTCAGGCGTCACTTCCACCAATCCGCGGGACGTTCCCAGGGTTCCCGTCGTTCGGTCGGCTCCTGATTGGCAACCACCGGTTGCTCAACTTCTTCGGTCGCGCGGATCTCTTCAAGCAACTCATCCACTTCGTCATCCCGACGCCGGACATTCCAAACAATCGTAAAAATCAGCATCAAGACCACACCACAGCTCAAGGCCATGGCAATCAGCATCGCGATCACCAATCCGTCATTTTCACTGACAGCTCCCCCGGTCATTTGAACGGTCCGAGATTAGGGATCTTCTGCAAAATTGCAATGCACCATTATCTTGAATTTTCAGCCGTTCCCCGGGAAATTCCTGCCATGCCCGATATGGATCTGTTTCCCGATACTCCGCCAGCCGATGAGAAACGCCGGATCCATGAACTGCGCGAGGAACTCCAGCACCACAATCGGCTCTACTACACCCAGGCCCAGCCGGAAATTTCCGACGCCGATTATGACAAGTTGTTCCGCGAGTTGGTAGTCCTAGAGGCAAAATATCCGGAGCTTCAAGACCCAAAATCACCAACGCAATCGGTTGGTCGTGATGATCAAAGAAGTGGCGAAAGCCAGTTGGAATTACCTGGAGTTCTCATTACCAGTTTCAAAAAGGAGTATACTGCAGATGAATCTAAGCTTCGAATTGGAAAACCTATTCGAAACTTCCAACAAATTCGGCACACAGTCTCAATGCTGAGTATTGACAATGTTTTTGAGCTAAAGGACGTGGAAAATCCCCAAGCGGAATTGATCTCATTCTATCAGCGTCTACGCAAAAACCTCGGCAGTGAAGAGGTTCAAGTCACGATCGAACCGAAAATCGACGGAGTGGCTGTGAGCCTATTATATCGAGATGGAACGCTCGATTATGCGGCAACTCGGGGCGATGCTCAAACTGGTGATGACATCACCCACAACGTCCGTACGATCCGCAACGTACCGCTGTTCTTAGGGGCTGGTGCTCCCCGGGTGTTAGAAGTGCGCGGTGAGATATTCATGCCGAATTTGGCATTTGCCGCCATGAACGCAGAACGTGATGAAGCAGGCCTTCCTGCGTTTGCCAATCCGCGCAATGCGACGGCTGGCACCTTGAAACAACTCGACCCCAAGATCGCAGCGAAACGTCCGCTTGCTCTAATCGCTCATGGATTGGGCGCATATGAAGGGCCACCGCTAAAAACCGAATTCGATTTTCACAAGCTGCTAGCCAGGCTTGGCATCCCAGGCAACCAGCCGATACTAACAGCTTCAAGCCAGGACGAATTGTTAGCGGCAGTTGCTCGCATCGGAGTCGTGAGACATGATTTCGATTACGGCACCGATGGTGCAGTAGTGAAAGTGGCCGATCTTTCATTGCGCGAGAAGCTCGGACAAACCTCGCGTGCTCCACGCTGGGCTGCTGCCTATAAGTTTTTACCCGAGCAACAGGAAACGACGCTGGAGGGAATCAGCATCCAGGTCGGGCGCACTGGCGTGCTTACTCCGGTCGCGGAATTGACTCCGGTGCTGATTTCCGGCTCCACCGTTTCGCGCGCGACCTTGCACAACCAGGATGAGATCGACCGCAAGGATGTCCGAATTGGCGACACGGTTTTGATCGAGAAAGCTGGCGAGATCATCCCGGCCATCGTTCGGGTCATTTCTCATCTGCCGGATTCGAAACCCTACAACCTATTCGCAGCTGTCAGCGGAAAATGTCCGTCCTGCGAGGGCCCGATTGAGCAGGAAGATGGCTTTGTCGCCTGGCGTTGCACCAATTTTCAGTGCCCGGCGCAGGCGGTCACACGCATCGCCCACTTCGCTGCGCGCAAAGCATTGGACATCGATGGCCTGGGCGAAACGGTGGCCGAGGCCTTGGTGCGACGTGACATTTGCCACACCCCGCTGGACCTTTTCATACTAAATAAAGATAAGCTAGCGAAACTCAACCTTGGCACCGACGATGCAGCGCGACGCTTCGGCGAGAAAAACGCCGCGAAGGTATTGGCCTCGCTGGATGACGCCCGTGAGAAACCGCTCAACCGC
Source organism: Luteolibacter pohnpeiensis (assembly GCF_016595435.1). Lineage (GTDB taxonomy): Bacteria > Verrucomicrobiota > Verrucomicrobiia > Verrucomicrobiales > Akkermansiaceae > Luteolibacter > Luteolibacter pohnpeiensis. The sequence continues at coordinate 58,797 of NZ_JAENIJ010000016.1, read as the reverse complement.
TGGCTGTTTGCCATGGGCATTCGCCACCTTGGCGAATCTGCGGCAAAGGAACTTTCACGACTGCATCAAAAGCTGAGCGACATCCCAAACTCCGAGATCCTTCGCGAACTTTTGAACGACAAACGAGCTACAGCGAAAAAGCAAAACGCCTTTCTCGCGCAATACAACATCACCGGCGATGTCGGTCCTGCTGTTGCGGAAACCATCGTGACTTTCTTCAACTCGGAAGCAGGACACCATGTGTTAGAAAAAATGCAGAAGCTCGGCATTGATCCAAAATCCGACAACTACCTGCCTGTTCTCGACGAAGCCGACCTTTCCTCACTTCCGCTTGCGGGCAAGACATTCGTCATCACCGGCACCCTCAGCATGGAGCGCGGTGAAATGAAATCATTCATCGAATCCAAAGGCGGCAAAGTCACCGGTTCCGTCTCTGCCAAAACCGACTACGTGCTGGCTGGCGATGGTGGTGGTTCGAAACGCGACAAGGCGGAAAAACTTGGCGTGCCGATTCTCGATGAAGCGGGCTTGGCTGAGTTGATCGGCTGATTTCCGTTAGTTGCTCGTCGGTGGCAGAAGGCTAAGCAGTTTTTCCCGCGACTCCTCGGGAAAATTCAACTTGTCCATCGTGTTGATGAGTTCCTTCGCATTGAGTGGTCCCTTGGTGCGAGCCATGGTGTTCTTCATCCAGTGCTCGATGATTTTGCCACGAACCTCCACAGATTCATCTAACAACCATTCGGTTTTCGTTCTATAGTTATTCAACAGATTGGCTCCGAATTCGGCGCGATCTTGCTCGCTTTGCAAACCGTTAAATACCGCTTCAAGTCGAGGGCTCGCGTCGCTTAGTGCCAGCATTCGCAAGCTTTCCTTGCGCGTCGTCTCGGGGATTTCATCTAGCATTGAGACATACCATTTCGCCGCTTCGGTTTCGCCATTGATAATAGCCATCCCTTCCACCGCAGCCGAAAAGCCATTGCCAGACGAGCCACCTAATCCCTCGATCAACAGGGATCGCGTCTGATCCGGATCTTTCGCAGCCAAAAATTTCCAAGCTGAATTGGTGACCTTTCCCGCCCCGTTCATATCGTTGATGTATTCAGTAAAATTGAAGTCGGGTGCGAAATTTGTAACTGCCTGAACAGAAAATTTATTATCTTTCAGTAACTCAATCAATTCGGGAGCGCTCCGCATCGCCGCGCGATTGATGACTGCAGATTGAATCATGTTAGGGACAATACCAACATAGCGTCCCATCCCTTTTAATTTCTGAATTGCAAAGTCTGGATTCGTTTTAGCGACTTCTCGTGCAAGAGTGATTGCCACAGCGTCAGAAATGCTGTCGGTAATCCAGTCGAGACATGCCAGTCCACGGCGACGAAACATTTCAGCAGCGACTGTTTCGCGAACCTGAGCAGCCAAGGGATAGCCTGCAAACGATAAGCCTTCATCCACACCAGGGTTAATGATCAAGGCTTCCAGCTGGTCTCCGCTGCACTTCGCGATATATCGTGCCAACTCAGGCGAGACATTTCCACGATCTCGGTATCGGCGAAGCAGCTCCGCATAACGATGCGGCGAAGATGCAGAATTCGAATGTATTCGAGTCGATGTTCTCGTTGGAGATCGTGCGGAGGTAACGATTTTTCCCTCACCTCGTTCATCATGGTCCGAGTTTGAGCCGAGAGCCCATCCCAAGCCAAGACCTAGCAAGCTGATCACAGACAGCATCCAAAATTTCCGCCAAGGTGTCATGGTCTCAATGTGAGTGCGTATCGCTTGATGATGGTCTCGATTTTCTCAGTCGAAGCTCCCCAGTTTGACAAATTTTCGCGCAGCTGCTTTTCCGACATCGTTAAAACAATAGAGTCGGTGTTTTCCAATAGGCTGATCCGCCACTCAGGGTCCTTCAGCTGGTTCAAATAACTGATCACCATTTCTCCACTGGATGACGAATTTCTGAGAATGTCCTCAGCAACGATTGTGCGAACAACTGTGTCTTCGAATCCTTCGGTATAGGCAGCGAGCATCGATGGTCGCCCTTTCATAGATAGGGCCCCATTCGAGGCCACTCCTGGCGTCGAAAGGATCGAGTTTTTGCTCAACTTTTGCGCAACCCATCCAGCGCGCTCTACTTCTTCCGTCGTGGTATCTCCATAATTCTGCAGTGGTCGGTCGTTGAATAGCTGGAAGACTTTCATAAACGATGATCGATCCAATACCAGACTTTGAAATGCGGCTTCACGATCCTGCTTCATCCATTCTCCACCGAAGAAACAACTTTCACTTTCAATCACCCGTCTTCCTTCATCGGTATCGGCCAGTGCTACGAAATCAAACCCATCGGGAAATTTCACGGGCATCGTATATCGGGAATCAAGCCCACTTTCGCGCAGCATTTTTAAGGCTGAGGCCACCTCGTTGACTCCACCTGCAACCGCTTGTTGAAGCCCCTTCTGCATGATCTGTCCACTTGCCACACTTCCATAGCCAAAAAATTGTTCCGAATGAGCACAGGCAAATTCAAGCCCTTCCATTCCCCGATCTTCCGGCCAAGCAGCGCCAATTACTCCAGATAGTCTCACTTGCATGAACTCGGATGGCGTTGTCTCCCACCACGCAATCGCGTTCTCCAAATTTTTATCGCACCAGGCACGGAATAGCATACGAACCAATCTTTGCTCCTTTCCGTCTAACACCACGGCAGGATCTTTCAGCCCCTCTTCCAATGCCGACTTGAGTTCCTCTTCGGTCCAATCCGCCCACTCACCGGAGAACGGATCAAATTTCCCCGCCAGGCGCGCCTGAGCGACCGAATCTTCCATCTGCTGCTGCAAGGTTCGTCGGTCACGATTTGCCTTCCGTTCGCGACGTTCAGGAGAAACAGAATCGTCGACTGGAGAAGTATCTTTGAAAAACCGGGATCCGAGGAAACCGATCAAGATTGCAGCCAGGAAACAGCCAAGCGGAATCCGCATGAAAACCTATTAACCAAGTGCATGTTGGAATGCAAGAAAATGCAGCCCATGAGCAAATTGGGGCTCATTTCAAAATCACAGCCCGTCTGTCACCTCGGCAAGGAGCTATTTTTTCCGAGAAGGAGCAGACGGGCCGGTTTTGTATGGCCAATCCGTCTACTCGCAGGCCTCGTGCCTATTATCAACAAATTTTAAAATTCGTTAATCTTGTGATGAATGCTTGATCGCTACTTGGACGTTACGATCCATGGAGCAAAAAAATGGCCCTCGTGTTGCCAAGGGGCCATGAAAGTGCCGGATCTTCCTATCAAGCTTGAGTGGATTTCTCCGCAGCCAGCTTCGGATCTTTCCAAGTCGACTGCACGTAGACTTCGCGCAGCAATTTGAAATCGATCTGACACGGGCTTTGCGCCATCAGGTCCGCTCCCTTGTTGTTTTTCGGGAACGCGATTACTTCGCGGATGCTGTCCTCACCGGCGATCAGCATGGCGATCCGATCGAGACCAAGCGCCAAACCACCGTGTGGCGGTGCACCGAAGCGGAACGCGTCGAGCAAGTGGCCGAATTTGATCTGCTGCTCTTCTGCGTCGATGCCTAGCGCGGAGAACATGGTCGACTGGAGGTCTTTTTCGTGAATCCGGATCGATCCACCACCCAGCTCGTAACCGTTCAGCACCACGTCGTATGCTACGGCGCGAACGTTAGCGTAATCGCCGGATTTCAGCTTCTCCAAGTCGTCCGGATTTGGCCGAGTGAACGGATGGTGCACCGCGACCCAGTCGCCGGTTTCTTCGTCCTGCGCGAGCAGTGGGAAATCAACCACCCAAAGGAAATTGTAGGCGGTTGAATCTTTGACCAGATCCATCATTTCCGCGATTTCGACCCGCACGCGCCCCAGAATGGTGCTGACGCTTTCGCGTTTGCCAGCGACAAAGAACACGATGTCTCCCTCTTCGATGGTGAGGGTCGAAACAAGCGCGTCCTTCTCGGCATCGGTGAAGAATTTCCACAGCGGACTCTTGAACTCGCCATTTTCATATTTCACGAACGCCAGCGTCTTCACCGGCAGGCCGGCTTGGATCGCGATTTCGTTGAGGCGATTCATCTGACCGGTGGTCACCCCGGCATAGCCCTTGGCATTGATCGCCCGGACAACTCCGCCGTTGTCGAGGGTGCTGCGGAAAATCTTGAACTCGGTGCTGGAGAAAACCTCCGCCAAGTCCGTGATCTTCATGTCATAGCGGGTGTCCGGCTTGTCGGAACCGTAGATGTCTTCCGCTTCGCGATAGGTCATGCGCGGGAATGGCGTTGGCACATCAATGCCAAGGCCCGCCTTGAACATCGAGGCCAGCAAACCTTCGACCAACTTGATGATGTCTTCCTGACCGACGAAGCTCGCTTCGATGTCGATCTGAGTGAATTCCGGCTGGCGGTCGGCACGCAAATCCTCGTCCCGGAAGCATCGGGCGATCTGGTAATATTTTTCCAAACCGGCCACCATCATCAGCTGCTTGTATTGCTGCGGAGCTTGCGGCAATGCGTAGAAACGACCCGGATTCAGGCGCGAAGGCACCAGGAAATCGCGTGCGCCTTCCGGTGTCGGGTTCGACAAAATCGGCGTTTCGACTTCAAAAAATCCGGACTCATCCAAATAGCGACGCGCGGCCGAGGTGATAATCGCACGCTGGCGGATATTCTTGCTCATGCGCGCGCGACGCAGGTCGAGGTAGCGGTATTTCATCCGCAGGTCCTCGTTCGAAAGCTCCTTATCGAGCTGGAACGGCAGCACCTCCGCCTTGTTGACGATTTTCAACTCCTTCGCGACAATCTCGATCGCTCCGGTCGCCATTTTCGGATTTTCGCTGCCGGCCAGACGCTTGGAAACCAAACCGACCACCTGCACCACGTCTTCTTCGCGAAGCGTGTGAGAGAGCTGGGCAATCGTCGGGCTTTCTTCAGGCCGAAAAACACATTGCGTCAGGCCTTCGCGGTCGCGCAAGTCGATAAAGATCACCCCACCGTGGTCGCGGGCGGAATTCACCCATCCGATCAAAGTCACGGTTTGGCCAATGTCGGAGTCGCGGAGTTCGTTGCAATGATGTGTGCGCATTTTGAAAAATTTTTTGAACCGCAGATGTTCGCAGATAAACGTTACTGAAGAGGTTTCTTGATGAAGGATTGAGTGGATTTCACCACCCGGCGAAATTCGAGTCTCGGATTTTTGAAATTAAGGAGCAGTCCGACTGACAGGTTCGTAATCTTTAGATAATTCAACATCTGGCCGATCTCTCGGTCAGTAATTCGGTCGATCACTTTGGTATCGACGATGATTTTACCGAATACAATCAGGTCCGGCACATACTCCGCCACTCTTACATTCCGATAAACAATTGGAAATCGTGTCTGTTGTTCGAAAGGGAAAGCGCGATGGCGGAACTCGACGACAAGAGCGTTTTCATAGGGCTTTTCGTGAAATCCGCACCCAATCTCATTCAATACCTGAAACGCAGCACCGATAATTCCATCGGTTTCTTCTTTAAATAAAAAATCTGCGCTCATCTGCGTGGATCTGCGGTTCGATACGATCAGGCCAAAAGCGGGCCGTCGGGTTGGTGGAGGAGGTCGGTGATCCACTCGACGGCGTTTTCGGCAGTGCCGCTGGCTTCAGTGCGGCTGGTGAGGATTTTGACTTTGAGCTCGGGGTATTCGGCGCCGACGACGAGGGCGAATCGGGCACCTGCTTTTTCGGCGTTTTGGAACTGTTTGCCGACTTTCGCAGCCGTTAATGGAAAATCCGTAGAAATTCCTGCACGGCGCAGATCTGTAACGAGTTTCAATGATTCTGCACGCTTTTCTTCGTCGGCGACGACCACGTAGACATCGCAGCCGGCAAAGTTCCGTTGCAGCCAGACTTCCATTTGCATGGCCGCGTGAGTGGTTTCCTCGATTAGGTTGCGAATGACGTAATCACCCATCGCGAAACCGGTGGCAGGAAGATCGACCGTGCCTTCGGAAATGGTCGAGATGAGAGTGTCGTAACGACCTCCGCCGGCGACGGCGCGCATCGACTTGCTTGAGTCGAAAACCTCGAACACAACCCCCGTGTAGTAAGCGAGGCCGCGCACGATGGACAGGTCGAGTTCGACGAACTCCCCTAACCCGCGGGCGGTGAGGTCCTCCTTGATTGCAGTGTAGGCTGGCGACGCGTTGGCCGGATCGGCGATGAAACCTTTCACCTCGGCGACGGTCAGAGAAAGAGCTGCCAATTTGGCCTCCAGAACCTCTGGCTTTTCGCGTTCGATCTTGTCGATGATGCCGAGAAATTCCGGGATGCGATCTTCGGCGATGCCGTGCTTTTCCGCGAAGCTGATCCAGGCATTTCGATCCGATACACGGACCACGAAATCACCGGCGACGAAGCCGAAAGCGAGCATCGTTTCGATCGCCAGCGAGATCAATTCCGCGTCGGCCGCAGGGCCCGCTTCGCCGAAAATATCGACGTTGAACTGGTGGAATTCGCGTCCACGGCCCTTTTGCGGCTTTTCATAGCGGAAGCATTGGCCGATCTCGAACCACTTGAGAGGTTTGGGGAAATTCCGCTGATGCTCGGCAACCAAGCGAGCGAGCGAAGCCGTCACTTCCGGGCGCAGGGTGACATCGCGTCCGCCTTGATCTTCGAATCGGAACAACTGGGACGAAAGTTCACCGCCTGATTTTTTCAGATAAAGTCCGGTGTCCTCTACGATCGGTGTTTCGTATTCCACGTAGCCGCAGCGGCGTGCGACCGAACGCCAAGTCTCGAACAAATAATTTCGCACCGCGCATTCACGAGGGGTGAAATCACGGAATCCTGGGAGAGCTTGAAATGCGAGTGCGGCCATGGGCGGGCGGCGAGAATGCACGCCATTTCCGGCATTTCAAGACGTGATTCTTCCTGATATCCATCCGATTACTCACGCAACCGCTGAAGAATTGCCGGATCAGGCATCGAACAAAAGGTCCGGCCCGATGCCAAACGGTGCCGATTGCGCGCGATCAGGCGATAAATCCTATCCCGCCAACGACGCGGAATCAGGCGCAAAAGGGTCAGGTATCGCCAAAAACCACCGAGCACGCGAGCAATTTCGATCAGACTGTCACTGCGCATGAAGACCCGGCCATCGGATTCGCGCAACAGCACCATGGACCCCGCTTCGAGATCGGAAAATTTGCGAAAGCCCTGACGCTTGGCCAGTTCTCCTTGCAGCGGAGCAAAGGCGAATTTGCCTGCGGAATCAATCGCTGCCAGTCGCCGGACTGAGGCAGAGCAAAAGGCACAGTCGCCATCGAAAAACACCACCCAGCTCATGTCTGAAGTTAACTCGCGATGCGGTGGAAACAAATTCATTTGACCGGAGAGGTTTCGATTCGACAGTTCGGTGAAATTCGAACAAGATTCACATCATGGAATACAGACAACTCGGAGGCTCCGGCCTCAAAGTCCCCATTCTTACACTCGGCACCGGCACGTTCGGCGGCGGCGATCATCAGCTTTTCAAAGCCTGGGGCAATACCGGCGTTCCAGAAGCAACCCGGCTCGTGGACATCGCTTTGGAAGCCGGACTCACCATGTTCGACAGCGCGGACATTTACTCCGAAGGTCGATCCGAGGAAATCCTAGGCAAAGCCATTGCCGGTCGGCGTGACAAGGTCCTCATTTCCACCAAAGGCACCTTCCGCAACGGCGATGGTCCAAATGACGTCGGCTCCTCCCGCCATGCGCTGATTCGCGCGGTGGATGCCAGCCTGAAGCGCTTGGGAACCGACTATATCGATCTCTATCAACTTCACGGTTACGATGCCCAGACACCGGTTGAGGAAGTGATGAACACCCTGGATGATCTGATCCGCGCCGGAAAAATCCGCTACATCGGCGCATCCAACTTTTCCGGCTGGCACCTGCAAAAAGCGCTTTCGTTTGCCGAAAAACACAACCTTGCCCGCTTCGTCGCCCACCAGGCTTATTACTCGTTGGTTGGACGCGATTACGAATGGGAACTGATGCCGCTCGGCCTCGATCAGAAAGTTGGCGCGGTCGTCTGGAGTCCACTTGGTTGGGCAAAGCTCACCGGCAAAATCCGCCGTGGCCAGCCAGCACCTGAAGGAACCCGCTCCAGTGATAAAACCAACCTGGATGTCGGCCCGCAGGTCGACGACGAGTATCTCTACAAAGTCGTCGACGCGATCGATGAAATCGCCGCCGAAACCGGCAAAACCGTGCCGCAGATCGCGCTGAATTGGCTGCTTCAACGGCCGTCGGTTTCGACTTTGGTCATCGGTGCACGAAACGAAGAACAATTGCGGGCCAACCTCGGAGCGGTGGGCTGGAACCTGACTCCGGAGCAGGTCGCGAAACTGGATGAAGCCAGCAAATTGCCGCCGATCTATCCGTATTGGCATCAACTCGGCTTTTCGGAGAGAAATCCATTCCCCGTTTGATTTTTTGCTGTCAATCGTCTGAGCGGTTTTCCATAAACCGTTCAGATGAACAATCGAATTCAGGATCTCCCCTCGTCCGAGCGACCGCGTGAAAAGCTGGCTCAGCTCGGACCGACTGCTTTGGATAATGCCGAATTGATGGCGTTGTTCATTTCAACCGGGACCAAGGGACGCAGCGCCATCGCGATCGGGCGGGATCTGATTCAGAAATACGGCTCCATGGCCGCGCTTGGCGGACTTCCAGTCACTGAGTTGGCGCGGGAGAAGGGTCTTGGTTTGGCCAAAGCCTCCAAGCTCGCCGCGGCGTTTGAGTTGGGTGCGCGGGTTGCGCGGGAACAGATCAATCAAGTGGTGCTGGATGAGCCCGCGCTGATTCATCGCTTTTTCGGCCCGCAGCTCGCTCACCTTCCGCATGAGCAAGTGATGGTTGCCGTTGTGGATACCCGATTGCGCCACATCGGGACCACGACCGTTTCCGTTGGCACGGTGAATCAAACCAATGCCCATCCTCGGGAAATTCTCCGCCCCGTGATCACGCGCGAGGCCTACGGCTTCATTCTCATCCACAATCATCCTTCGGGAGATCCAAGCCCGAGCCATTCCGATCAGGTGGTTACCGAGCGATTGGTAAAGGCTGCGGATTTGATGCAAGTGAGGTTTTTCGACCACATCATCATCGGCAAACCCACTCCGGGGCGATTGCCGTATTTTTCATTTCGTGAAGCGGGTTTGATGGATTGTCCTGTATCCTCCTGACGGATTTTACTGTCTGTGCCGATAAACGCTAAACGCCGGTTGCCCTGATCTGAATCAACCGCTAGCTTGCGAATCGCCCGTCAGAAATGAAACACCGCCACTTCGTCCACAACCTCCGTTCAGCTGTGTTCCTGCTGGTGGTTTGTTTGGTCGTCTCCGGAGCGGTCGTTCTATGGTGGGCAAATCACACCGGACTGCCGGATTCCTGGCGGGCAACCATGGAGGCGGAGTTGGCCAAAAAAGGCATCTATGTGCAAATCGGCTCACTGACCTACACCCCGTTCCGCGGCATTACGGCCAGCGAGGTGCATATTTTTGCGGAAGAAAGCCACAAGCACGAACTCAGCAGCTTTGAGCGGGTCACCTTGGCTTTGGATCGCACCAAACTCGCCAGGGGGAAATTCCAACTGACGAAAGTCCAGATGAGGGACGCGGATATCAATCTTCCGGTCGACCCCAAGGACCCCACTTCGGCAACCCTGCACATCAACAATGTCAGCGGCGAAATATCCATGCCCGGTGGCAGGATCATGGAAATCCGTGAAGCAAGGGGCGAAGTCGACGGCATTCGGCTCCGTTTCTCAGGTCGACTGCTTGGCCGTAAACCCGTCCCCATGGATCCCGACTATGAAGCGGAAGAAGGTGCGCGCCGTGAAATGGTGGTCAAAATCATCGAATTCCTGGAACAATGGAAATTCAGCGAAACGGATCCGCCTGAGGTAACCATTTATGCTGAGGGCGATCTTTCCGAGCAGTCATCACTAAAGGCGCGCGCTCAATTGCATGCGGAAGATGTCGAAAAAAACTTCCACACACTCGATCAAGTCGATGCTGAGATCACCCTTTCGCAAAATATCCTGACCCTGTCTTCACTCCGCATCAAAGACCCTCGTGGTGAAGCCAAGGGGCATGCGGATTATGATCTGGAGAACAAAACTGGCCGCTTCGATATGAGTTCAGCCATTGAGGTTCCCGCACTTCTGAAAGCCTGGTTCAGCCTGCCTTCCATTCCAAACGTCAGGGTAGATGGAGATCAAATCCTCGAAGCCGAGGGAGAGTTCAGCATGGATGATGAAAATAAGTTGGAGGTTCAACTTACGGGTCACGCGAGGTGCGACCACATCAATCTGAAGGACATTCCATTCGACCTGGTGGAAAGCGAATTCTCCTGGCGCAAGGATGAGCTATACCTCCGCGACTTGCATTTTGTGCGTCCGGACGGGGAAGCGATCGGCAAGGTCCTGGTCCAGTATCCACAGGTTCGAATGGCTTTAAAAAGCAGCCTTTTGCCCAAGACCTATCTCCCACTTTTCGAAGGTAAACCGCTGGAGATTGTCTTAAATAATTTCACCACCCGCAACGAATCCACGGTGAACGTTGAGTTGGATGGTGGATTTGATCTCAAGGAAAAAACCGCCTGGGCATTTAGCGGTCGCGGCAACGTCACAAAAGTTCTCTACAACGGCGTGCCGATGGAATCAGCCAATTGCAAATTTGCGCTGAGCCACCATGAACTCGACTTTACCGATGGGCACGCGGTGTTCGATTACACCGACTACCCGATGAGAAAAGCATTCGATGGCCCAACCCGTGGATCTGTCGATATCGGTAGAATTCGATACGTGGGCGCCGATAAAAGCATCGGCGTTGAAAATATCTCTGGGACGATTTGGGCCGCCCCGTTGGTTCGACTTTTTGCCCCAAAAATCGCCGATACGTTGGAGGTTTATCGCTTCCACCGGCCACCGGAATTGTCAGCGAAAGGCGTGATCGGCTTGGCGGATAAAAGCATGAACACACTGACCGTGAACTTTCGCACATCGAACCCGGCGCAATACAGCCTATTGGGCAAGGATGTCACCTTATCACCAGCCAGTGGCCGGGTGAAAATCGGGGATGATGTAGTCACCGTTTCCAACCTGAATTTTGGCGCCATGAACGGAACTGGGGATGGCAGCATCAGGCGCCAGCAAAATGGTCGCCTGGATGCCGAGTTCCACTGGAAGAATCTTTCGCTCGCAGAAATTGCAAAAACCTACGACTTCAAATTAAAGGGCGATGGATCGCTCACGGGTCGAGTTGAGTTTTCCATGGATAACCAGAATATCCATACGCTGAACGGTAACGGATTGCTGGCGTTGGAGCATACTGAGCTATTTTCGGTTCCTCTATTCGGGCCATTGGCTTCAACCATCGACGGTGTGCTGGGTGACAAGAAAAAGGGTTACGATGGCGAACGGGATGCGTTTCTCACCTACCAAATCGAAGACGGAGTCCTGAAGACGAAGGATTTCCAAACGGCCAATTCATCACTCACCATCACCGGTGAAGGTCAACTGGATCTCAGCGATCGGAACCTGGACGTGATGATGCGCATGAATGCCCGTGGTTTCTTGGGGCTCATCACCCTTCCCTTGCGGCCGTTTTACGGTCTGTTCCAGTTTCATGGGACCGGACCGATGAGCAAGCCGGAGTGGAAAAGCGTATTGTTTACCGCCCCTTCAGAAAACCAGGAAAAAGTGCTGATGGCCCCACCGAGAGCTATCCCGGTGGCGGAGTAACTTTACCAGCCTCCACCGCATCACTCCTTGCGCGGAGGCATATCTGATGCCATCCTATCAGCCGAGTGACGCCGCCTTCTCGTAAGCGTCCGAAAACTTAACGAAATACCCCGATGATTGATTCAATTTCCAATGCAAACGGCCTCGATCCCGAATCTGGATTCGGTGCTGAACCTTCTGCCACCCAAGCAGCTAAAGATTTACGATCCGCTGCCACTGAATCGGTTCGCGACATTGCCCACACCGCCAGCGCCCAAGCTGCCATTTTGAAAGAGCGCGCGGTCGAATCCGCTCACCAGCTGAAAGACGTCGCCGTGGAGAAGGCTAATCGTCTCAAAGTCACCGCCTCCGAGAAAGCCGAAACGATCAAACAGGCGGCCACCACCAAAGCAACTCACTTTAAGGACTCTGCAAACGAGCAGTGGCACGAAACTCGCGAAAAAGCCAAAGAGTTTCACGTTACTGCTGAAGACTACATCCGGCAAAATCCGACCAAAAGCGTCCTTGGTGCGATTGGGATTGGATTTTTGATCGGCTTGGTAGCACGCCGCTGATAGTTCATTCGGCCCGTCACTTGATCTGACTTTCTCGGGCAAGTGGCGGGCTTTCCGTATCGATATGAAACACCTCTCTGGAACCGATCCCCGCCCTGATGCCCCGGAAAATTCTCCGGATGGCATCCCTTTTCCTACGGATTGGAAAACCGCCATCCTGTCATTGGTCGCCGCCAGGCTGACCATTATGAAGATTGAGGGAAAAAAGGCGGCAGAATCTGGAATTAAACGAGTTATATTCGCAGCATCCGCAGCCATCCTGATTCTTTTGGCATGGATCTTGTTTGTGGCGGGCGCCGTTTCGGCAATTGCCATCAAAACCCATGTTGACTGGTGTTGGATTGCACTTGCAGCGGGAGGAATTCATCTCATCATCGCATTCATCTTTCTGGCATGTGCAAAAAAAGCTGGAGGAGAAGCCTTCCCGATCACTCGGGCAGAGCTCAAAAAAGACCGTGAATGGATCGCAAAATGTCAGAACAACAAGACATCGAGCAACTGATTCGAATCAGCGCGCAAGCTCGCTCGTTGATTGGGGATGAGGTGCAGTCGCTGCGCGAGCGACTGGATGTGCCATCGCGGATGCGAAATGCAGTCGCCAAAAATCCCACCGCCTGGCTGGGTGGTTCATTGGTCACAGGATTCCTGACCACGGCGATTTTCCGCCGTAAAGCGAAACGCAGCAAACACCACAAGGAGCCTCTGATCGAAGAACCCGCCAAAAAGGGGCTTCTCGGCATTCTGATCACCCTGCTATTCACAGCTGGGCGTCCCCTTCTCAAAATGTGGCTGACAGGCCACTTTAAGCAATTTCTAGCCACCAAGATCGAAACTTACAGCGCTCCCTATCCCCGTTCGAAGAATCTTCGTACCAATACCCCGACCCAATAAAACCTCCAATCCATGTCCGAACACCAGGTTCTTGATCACGTTGACCAATATCTTCAGCTAGGCCGCGAGTACAACTGCTCCGATCTGCACCTTCCCACTGCCTATCCTCCGGCATGGCGCAGGTTTGGGCAGCTTGCCCCGATTTGGCCGGATCATCCTCCGCTTACCCCAGAGCAAACCGAACGCCTTGCCCGCTCCTTCCTGAACGACGAAGAATGGAACATCGTCGAAACCAAGGGAGATATCGACTTCGCCTATGCGAACTCGGAAGGCAGATTCCGTGCTTCGGTCGTGAAGCAACGCCTCGGCTACGACATGGTGTTCCGGATCATTGATACCACGATCCGTTCGATCGAGGACATCGGTCTCCCACTTGACAGCATTCTGCCGCTGACTCGCTATCAAAACGGTTTGATCCTGGTGACCGGTGCCGTCGGTTCGGGTAAATCCACGACCCTTGCCGCGCTGGTCGATTTCATCAACCGCGACCGCGAGGATCACATCCTCACTCTGGAGGATCCGATCGAGTATGTGTTCGAGTCCAAAGGCTGCCAAGTGAACCAACGGGAAGTTCGCACACACACCGAGTCGTTCTCCAAAGCGCTGCGCGGTGCCCTTCGGGAAGATCCGGACGTGATCATGGTCGGTGAAATGCGTGACTTGGAAACCATCCAGCTCGCTCTTACCGCTGCAGAAACGGGCCACTTGGTGCTCGGCACCCTGCACACCGGAAATGCCCCACGGACGCTCGACCGGGTGCTCGACGTTTTCCCAACCGACCAGCGGGACCAAATCCGCATCATGGTTTCGGAATCTCTCCGCGGCATTCTTTCCCAGCAACTGGTTCCCCGCATGGACGGCAGCGGACGGGTTCTCGCGCTTGAGCTTTTGGTCAACACCGCGGCGGTCGCTAACTGTATTCGCGAAGGCAAAACCTTCATGATCCCCGGCGTCATGCAGACCGGTAAGAACGTCGGCATGATCACCATGGACGAATCGCTTCGCCGGCTCTGCTCCCAAGGCATCATTTCCCGAGAGGACGCACTCTATCGGGCTGAGGATAAGAATCAAATGCGCTCCTACCTCCAGTCCTGATCCAGGTAGCAATCAACTGAAACCCACTCACATCATTTTAATTCCCTTAACATGGCCAAAATCGATTCACTGTTCCGCTATCTGATTGAAAACAAGGGTTCGGATCTTCACTTGTCCGAAGGACAGCCACCCAAGATCCGTGTGCACGGCTCGGTCACCGCAATTCCTGGTGAGGAAGTCCTTGGCGGTCCATCCTTTCAGGAACTGCTTGCCGAAATCTGTGACCCGGCCGCATTCGAACGCTATCTGAAAACGGGCGACCTCGACTTCGCTTATGAAATGGACGAGACATCCCGTTTCCGCTGCAACTACCTGAAGCAGCAGTTCGGACTTGGTGCCGTTTTCCGTTTGATTCCTACCGAAATCGCCTCGCTCGAAAGCCTCGGCGTGCCCGAAGTGGTCAAGGAATTCGGTCACATGCGCTCCGGACTCGTGCTGGTCACCGGACCGACCGGTTCCGGCAAGTCCACAACTCTTGCGGCGCTGTTGGACTACATCAACACCAATTTCAACCGCCACATCATCACGGTCGAAGAACCGATCGAGTTCGTTCACCGCAACAAAAACTCGATCATCACCCAGCGCGAGGTGCCGATTCAGACCCCATCGTTCGCCGATGGTCTGCGGGCCGCACTTCGTGAGGATTCGGACATCGTACTGGTCGGTGAGATGCGGGACCTTGAAACCATTTCGCTCGCGCTGACGGCCGCTGAAACCGGTCTTCTCGTGTTCGGCACGCTTCACACCAACAACGCCCGCAAAACCGTTGACCGGATTATCGACGTGTTCCCTGCCGACCAACAATCGCAGGTCCGCACCATGCTTGCGGCATCACTTCGCGGCGTGGTCGCCCAGTTGCTTTGCAAGCGAGTCGACAAGCCAGGCCGGACTGCGGTTCACGAAATCATGTTCGCGACCCCTGCGGTGGCTGCGATCATTCGTGAGGGTGCAACCCAGAAGCTGTATGACGTGATCACCGGTGGTAAAGCCGATGGCATGCAGTTCATGGACGAATCCATCTGGTCGAAGCTCCGTGAAGGCATGATTTCCGCTGAAGAAGCTTACATGAAGGCGATCGATAAGAGCCGCTTCAAAAAGTTCCTTCCCCCTGAAATGTCTCACCTGGGTGATGCATCCGGAGACAGCCCGAGCGGCGGTCGCTAAAGGATCGACTCGTGTATTTCAAAGAAGCGCCTGCTGTGGGATTCCGCAGCAGGCGTTTTTTATTTCAAAATGTCTGATCCACCAGTGGACCAGTGGCAAAATCAATCGCGACCAAAGGTGCGCTTTGAGAATTCGATTTTTTGCTCCAGATCTTCACCCGGATGAAGCGTGTGGCGTTTCTCCACCGGCTCCAGTCTTCTCAACAGACCGACGCCGTTCGCCATTTGAATGGCCAGCCCTGGCCGGGCATTGACCTCGATCATCAACGGACCGATTTCCTGATCCACCATGAGATCGACCCCGAGATAGCCGAGACCTGTCATCTCCTGACAAGTGACGGCGATTTCCAAAATGCGGTCCCAGTCCGGCATCTGGATGCCGATGAGTTCCAACCCCGTGTCTGGATGGTGGGTGACGGGTTTTCCGTGATGAACCGCGCGAACTGTTCTACCACTGCGAATATCGATACCGATGCCAAGGGCACCTTGGTGAAGGTTTGCCCTGCCATCAGACTCACGTGTCGCGGCGCGCAACATGGCCATGACCGGATATCCATGCAGCATGACCAAGCGGATGTCCGGTGCGCCCTGGTAGCTGATATCCGTGAGAATCCTCGCCGGCCGGACCCGATATTCGATCAAGGCCACGTCACGCTGGCCACCAAGGCTGAACAAGCCAGCCAGGATATTCGAAACGTGATGCCGCACCTCGTCTCCGCTGAAACGACTACCGCTGGGCTTGATGTAGTAGCCGTCTTCCTTGCCATCGATCACCAGCACCCCTTTGCCACCGGATCCGCGCGCGGGCTTGATGACGAAAGCCGATCGTTTGCTGAGCAATGACTCGAGGTTTCTGGTGTCATAGGGTGAGCGGATGACCCCATAGGTTTCCGGCACGGAAAGCCCCTGCTCTTCCGCCAGTTTTTTAGTGCGCAGCTTGTTGTCCACCAAGGTGTAGAGCCTCCTTGGATTGTTGGGCAGGAGGAATCTCGCATTGCGCATGTTGATGCCCACCACTCCCATCGCCCGCAACTCCTTGGGAGTGCGGATCCAGCGGTGCCACCATTTTTGGTAAACCGGTTTGGCTTTTGCGCTATCCACCGAATCACTCATGGAAATCAGTCCTCAGTAAAACTACGAAACCGAAACAACTCAGAAATCCGGTAACCGGTATAGCGACCGATGATGAGAATCCCGGCCAACAAAATCAGCAATGTTTCCGGAAAGTAAAATGCCCAATAGCGGATTTGGGACACGCACATGAAGGAGTATGCGAGGACGGCAACCAGCACGGAGCCGCCAACCTGAGTGATGGCGCTGCGCTTGCCTTCCTCTTCCCAAATCAACGACATGCGCTCAATGGTCCAAGCGATGATGATCATCGGGAACAACATGATTTCCACGGCGATCCCGACACCGATTCGATGGCTCAACACGGTCATGTACATCATCAGCAGGGTGACAATGACCACGCAGGCTGCCACCCGCGGCACCACTAACAGATTGAGCCTTGAAAGCAGGAATCGGCACCAGAGGCCAGCTGCCACCAGAATGGCGAACATCACCAATCCAGGACCGACGGGCATTTCGAGCAATGCCAATGCCAGCAAAACCGGCATGAAGGTGCCCAGAGTCGGGATGCCGACGATATTTCGCATCAGGACAACCACAAAAGCGCCCAAGGGAATCAGGACGATATAGCGAAACACCGCTCTTTCAGAAGCCGGAAGGCCTAAAATCGTTGAAACCAGAATGGGCGAATTTTGCAGATCAGTCAGGCGTGCCAAGGGAATCCGATCCTTCACCACGGTGAAGGAAACTCGCGAGTTTTCTCCACCGGTTACGTCCAGAAGTGGACCTCCACCCCGGTGCCATACAAAGACCTTACTGCCGTCCAATACATCCGTCGGTGCCAACGGATCGCGGACTTTCCAGTTTGCCCCGTCGAAATACTCGACCAGTGGCAGCGGACCCTGGGCGGTTTCACGTTCCCGATCGTCCAGCTTTACGCCGTAGGCAACGCGTGCAGGAACTCCGGCAAGCGCCAGCAAATCGATGCCGATTTTGATAGGAGCATCATCGTGATACTCTTTTTCGTATGCCCGATTGATCAGCACCATTTCCTGGGAAGGCGCGGCGTTCTCGATTTGCCGGAAAAACGTGACGAAGAGAGAATCCGCGTCTGATGAAATCGCTTTCGATCGCGCAACGATGTTGCGAGCTGCCTCTCCAACCGAGCCTGATAGACCAGGAGCTTCTGCCACCGGGATACTACCCGTTGGCGGAATCGGCCCACCGCCACTCTCTGAACCAAGGGGAAATCTTACCCGGAAATAGAGCGCCTGGCCGTTTTCACGCATTTCAGAGGACCAGATGGCCGTGGATTCACCGCGATCGTGATCGACATGATAATGATAACCCAGCGATCCCGCTTCCTGACCGGCACTTTCATCCAATCCGTTTGCTGGCAACGAAAGCCGGGCTTTGACGGGCTTGCCTACCGCCAGAAATGAAACTCTGGCTTCCACCAACCATTCATCAACCCGCTGACCCTCCCAAAAGGGAACGCCGAGTTTAGTCGATTTGTAAAAGGCCAGCCCTCCTCCGAGAAGGACAAGCATCAGCACCGCAGTCACCAATTTCCATCTGGAACTCATAAATTCGGGTTCTCCGTGAGCTCTCAGCGCATCACTTTTTTATCGGCCAGATAAGTCCGGCTCGGATCAATCCATCCCAATTCCTTGATTGTGATGCGACCGATCAAAACTGGGCTGAGCATGTTCTTCCGATTGTTGAGGGTAAAATCAGCTCTCAGCTTTCGATCCCCGATTTTGAAGGTGAGCCGCACCACTTCGCGCGGCACGGATTCACCGCCTGGTTCCTTGATGCGTGCAATTCGGACCAGAGGAGCTTCGACCTGGGTGCGTGGTGAATCTTTCACCCGTGGGTCGGTGACAACGAAACGAACCCATTTCTTGCCATCGCGTTCAAACAACTCCTTCTGTTCTGCGTGGATCGAACTGGTGTGCGCACCGGTATCGAGTTTTGCCTGCAAGGTATCGCTGATTCCGTCGATTTGGATGTGTTCTCTCCAACCGTAGACCTGAACCAAATCCGGGCTTACCGGACGAGCCACAGCTGTTGTTTTTGCTTCGGCATCCTCCACCGCCATCTCGTCGTCCTGATCCACTGCCGCGTCGGGCTTTTTCGCGGACTCATCTTCTGGAGCAACCGGAGTTTCGGGTTTCTTCGCAGTCTCTTTTTTCTCGGGTTGGGTCTCCGATTTTTCTGCGGTTGCCGGAGCCTTTTCAGGCTCTGCAGCGTTGAGCAAAGTGTTCGGAAACAGGAAAACTGCCAACAAAATCGAGGCAATGCGTCGCAGGGCCAGTGGTGAAGAATGGGTTATCACGTGCGGGCGAGTTCAACCCCGGATTACCCGATTGGCAATGGAATTCGCGACTCCTAAGCCATGTGTTACGAAATATTTTCATCGAATTTCACAATTCCTGAAAGACCCAGTCTTGAACGATTGCGTAGCATTTCAACAGGATATTTTGAACAGCTGTTTCCTTCGATTTAGGTTGCGGGATCGCCGGTAAATACCGACATTCCCACTTTATCGCCCCTCGTCGTAAGTCGGCGTACTTTCCCATCCTATCAATCCATGGAAGATCTCCGATCCGACTCGTCACTCAAGTCATCCCCCAGTTCATCGGCACCTAACTGCCGATCACTGCCATACCGGGGTTCTTACGTTTGGGCGATGCTTTGGGTCTCGATCCACTACGCAGGCATCATCGCATCCATCACCTGTCTCATCATTTATCTGATCGAACCAGGGATGCTGGTAGCGAAAACATTGGCCGTTTGTCTTGGATTTACCGCGGTGACCTGGGCGATCGCATTTTTCAAGCGCCGCGCCGCATTTTGCCCACTTTGCAGAGGCACGCCACTCATCAACACCGGCGCACTGGTCCATGATCGTGCCGTGCGGATTTGGCCGTTCAATCAGGGGGTGACAGCCGGACTTTCCATTCTGGCGAATCAAAAGTTCTGCTGCATGTATTGTGGCACCTCCTATGACTTGTTGAAATCACGTCCGGCCCGCAAAGAGATGTCCGAGATGGACAACCTTTAATCCATGCGCAAGCGAGCGTGGCGCTCTGCCATGACCCAAGCGACTTCCGGCACCTGCTGTTTCCAGGTTTCATCGTCGGCAATGATCATCCGGCAAATATCACGTCCCGTGTAAGCCAGCAAATCGGGATTTTCGGATGGAATTCCGACGATCAATCCATTGTCCAAAAAGTGACGATAGAGGTGCACACTGTCCTGTGGAGGGCGGAATGATTCAGCGGTGACCAATTCGCCATTCCGGCGATTTTGCCACGGGAAAACATGAAGCGTCACCCCGTTCTTGAACAATCTGCCAAATGATTCCAGCACGCCTCCTTCAAGATTGGCTGACCACTTGGGTTTGAACAATTCGTTCAGCAACCCGATGCTCAACAAAATGCCAACGGGCTTGGCAGTGCATCGATTGAGAAATGCCGCAATCCGGTGAAACTCCGCGCAACGAGAGAGCAGGACGGTCTTTCCCAAGGATTGCAGCGCATCTGCCCGATCCAAAAAGTCGATTTGATCCACGGCTTTGCCGCGCAGCAGGTTCGCCATGGAAATCTCGCAAATTTCGACTTCGCGACCTTTGTCCTCATCCTCCAGCAGCTGGGAAAAACCCGCACGGGCTTGATTCAGCATCTCCAGGTGAATTTTCATCACCGGATCAAAACTGCCACGCAGGAGCAGCACTGGCCGCCGGTAAAGCACTTCCGTTGGCTGCATCACCTCGCCGTTTGGCAGAAACATGGTGGCATCGGTCAAACCACTTTCCACCAGCTGCAGGGCACACAGACGATTGTCGAAAAAGCTGTAACCATGGCCGGAAAACTTCAGGAGATCGATTTCGACCCGTCCCTCTAACAAATTATCCACCAGCGATTCGACAAACTGACGCAAGTGACCACGCATTCGGATCGCAGCATGAATCAAGTTCACGCCGATCACTCCAAGAGCCTCCATCTGATCGATCGTCCGGGCATCCAAAAGGCGAACGTGCAGGATGATGTCTGAGGGAGGATCTCCCGGTTTCATCTGGAACCGCACCCCGAGCCAGCCATGGCACTCACCTTCGTCGTTCCAGCCTCGGGCCCTTACCGTATTACAGAACGAGAAAAACGCGGTATCGGCACCGCGTTTTGGACCGAGCCTTTCCAGCAAGATGGAAAATTCGTGATCGAGCATCGACTCCAATCGCGCCGCCGAAACATAGCGATCCGCACGACCGTAGATCGCGTCACTCATCGTCATGTCATAGGCAGAAATCGTTTTCGCAACCAATCCTGCAGTCCCCGAGGCCCTGAAAAACCAGTTGGCGGTTTCCTGTCCGGCGCCGATTTCAGCGAATGTCCCGTAAACAGCTGGGTCCAAATTCAGCTCCAGCGCCTTGTCGTAAGTGGTCGGATTCATCACTCGTCGTCGATACCTTCCACCCATCCATCCGTGATGTAACGATCAACAATCACCTGATTGTCGGAGGAATTGGTCGGATCAAACCTCAATGCGAGCATCATTGCCACCGTGGACTTTTTATTGTCGGGCATCATCATGCTATTCAAAGGCGTCTGCTTGCGGGTGTATCCATAGACGAAATGCTCGCGATCCGAGGATGAAATGGAATAGGACTGCCACTTAAGGTCATCACTGAAATCGAAATTGTAATACTCGACTTGCTTCACCAGAACCCGGAATATCTGTGGCTCGGTCGGTTTCGTTTTCAGAAACTCATCCCAGGTCATGGCCGACCAACCCACATAACTTTCCCAGTCGATTTCCAATCCACCTTGATCCGTTCTGGTGAAGGCAAGTTGGCGCAATTCCTGGTCTCTTGTCCGCACCATCACGGATGCGAATTTCCCGCGGTAGCTCACGTCACCGATCGGCTTGATCAATGCCATTCCTGGAGCATCAATCTTCCCACCTTGATAGAATTTCCGCATTCGAGGTTCCGTCACCTCGGGATTTCTAACAAATGGGAGCATTTCATCCACGGTCTTCGCCGATAGAAACTTGCGAATGATCGGTTCGGCCTCTTCGAGAAACGAAACCTGGCTTTGTTGCATGACCTTCGGCAAAACCACTTTTTCCAAGCCACCCTCTTCCGGTGAATCGGCCTGTTTCGAAATCTCGGCAACCACCGGAGAAGCGACAACCACCGGTCGTTTATCGCGGAAAAGCACCATGCCAAAAATAATCACAACGGCCGCAGCGAACACGCCTCCAACGGCCAAAGCATACTTTTTCAGCGAATCCGCACTGGTCTTCGAAGACCGCATCATCGGCTGCTTTTCCCAATCCGGGGTTTCATCGACGTCTTTCTTGCCCCTTCCCCGCTTGCGGCGGCGTTCCAGATGAGCAGCGGAAGTCTCCGTAGCTTTTTCGGTGATGGCGGCGAGTGTCAACGGCGGCAAAACATCCCCATCCGTGGGAATTTTCAGCATCCGGCGACATGACGGGCAAACAATCCCTTCCCCATCGTGATCCCTGGGGACCCGAAAGACAAAACGGCAGTCCGGACAAACATAACCATTCCACCGGCGGGATTTTTCCATCGTGTTAGCCACGTCGGAAGCATGAGCCGCCATCGGGGCGCGCTGCAAGCACGCTCTCCCGATTGGCGGAGCTTTTCTTTCAGCGGATTAAATCTCCGCGACAGGCAAGTTGATCACCTCTTCACGGACTTTTTCCGCGAGCGGTGTCGAGAGGTAGCGCTCGGTGGATGAGCAGCCTACGGTGACGATGCGTTTTCCTTTGAATTCCGGGCGTTTTGCCAATTGCAACGCCGCCCAGACGTTCGCGCCGGTGGAAATACCCGCAGGGATGCCATCCAGTTGAGCCAATGCCTGCGCTGTGTCCAAAGCGTCTTCGTTAGTCACTTGAATCACTTCATCGATGATATCCACGTTGAGGTTTTTCGGAATGAATCCCGCGCCAATGCCCTGGATCATGTGGGGACCCGGAGATCCACCGGAAATGACCGGACTACCAGCTGGCTCGACGGCGAAGGTTTTCATGTCACAACGCGACTTCAGCACCTCGGAAACACCGGTGATGGTTCCACCAGTGCCCACGCCGGCGACGAACGCGTCGATCCTGCCATCCACATCTTTCCAGATTTCTTCGGCAGTGGTTTCACGGTGCGCCTGCGGGTTGGCCGGATTATCAAATTGGCCAGGACCGAATGATCCTTCGATTTCCTCAAGCATTTGCTTGGCCTTGGCAATCGCTCCACCCATGCCTTTGGCCCGTGGGGTGAGCACGATCTCCGCACCTAACAAGCGCAGCAAGACGCGACGCTCCACCGACATGCTTTCTGGCATGGTCAGAATGATCGGGTAGCCTTTCGCACGGGCGACGAACGCAAGCGCAATACCGGTGTTGCCCGATGTCGGCTCAATGATCAGGCCGCCTGGCTTCAACGAACCATCGCGTTCGGCAGCTTCGATCATCGCCTTGCCAATCCGGTCCTTCACGCTGAAGAGAGGATTGAAAAACTCAGCCTTCAAAAGAACTTCCGCTTCCAAGCCCTTGGTTAGATGATTGATGCGGATGAGTGGAGTGTTACCAACGGTGGCAACCAGATTGTCGGATATAGGCATGGTATTTCTGGGTTAGATTGAAAAGTTAGATTTGGAAATCGGATGAACCTGAGTCGAGGTGCAAACCGCACTCATATCGATTTCCATCGAAGCGAGTGGCCTCAGCTCCATCCGTACCTTCCGGACGTGTGCTATGCCAATCGCCCATGGTCACATAGCCTTTCGAGGCTAAAGGATGACGGGGCAGCTCATGCTGATGATAATATAAATCGACCTGCGCATCCGCCCAATCAAGAATTGGATAGGTCTTGAGAGTTCGCTTCTGCTGCTCTGCAAATGGACGATCCGCACGGGTCTTGGATTGCGATCGGCGCAGTCCGCTAATCCATACATCCGCACCAATTTCACGAAGTGCGCGGTTCATGGGTTCCACCTTCGTGATGAGTCCGTAACGATCTGCACCGTCTTGTTTTTTTTCCCACAGGTTTCCCCACAGTGCCTGAATCCGCGCGGCAGAATAAGTCGGTTGATAGACCCGGAGATCAATCTTCAACTTCGACATCAATTCCTCGATGTATTGATAGGTTTCAGGAAACAAAAATCCGGTATCGATAAACACCACGGGAATCTCCGGCGCGTTCTCATGGATCAAATGCAACATGACCGCAGCCTGAATGCCAAAACTGGTCGATGCCACCAATCGATCGCCAAGTCGTTCGTGGAGCAAACGAAGGCGGTCACCGGCACGCAATGGTGCAAGCTCTGCAGACAGAGCCTCCGCGTCGAGCGTTGACTCAGACGCAGGAATTTCAAATTTCAAAGCTTCCATAAGGATGGATTAGATAAGGATTTCATCATGCCGACGCATAGGCATCGGATTTGATATTCGAGTGGAAGTCGCCGCCTTGTTTGGTGGCAGCAACATAGCCGGAACGGATGACGAAATCTCCGAAATGCTCGCCTTCGTTCCGTTCTTTTGCATATCGATGCAAAATGGGAGAAAGCAACTGCTGAATTTCACCAGCTGCCACATCTTGACGATAGAGCTTGTTGAGACGTTGACCCGCGTGGCCACCACCGAGATAAACATTGTATCGTTCGGGTCCTCTACCAACGAAACCGATTTCAGAGATGAAAGGTCGACCACAACCATTCGGGCAACCGGTCATGCGAATGGTAATGGAATCGTGACGCAGACCGGCATCTTCAATTGTCTCTTCGAGATTGGTGATCAGCTTCGGCAAATAACGTTCAGATTCCGCCAAAGCCAATCCGCACGTTGGCAAAGCAACACAGGCAATGGAGCTCAAGCGAAGTCCACTGCGCAGGTGACTTCCCTTGATGCCATATTGCTCGAGCAATTTCTCAATCTCCGGGCGCGATTCCGGAGATACATTGGCAATGATCAAATTCTGATTCGCTGTTAGTCGGAAATCACCCTGATGATGTTTCGCGATTTCACGCAAACCGGTTCGCATCGGATAATCATCCGTATCCAAAACCCGGCCGCCTTCGACGAACATGGTGTAATGGAATTGTCCGCGCTCATCCTCAACCCAACCGAATCGGTCACCATTATCGGTGAATACATACTCACGAACCGGCTGCAACTCGTAACCGAGGTATTCATTCAGTTTTGCAAGGATCCAATCCGCACCATGATCATCGACCGTGTACTTGAATCGAGCATGCTTGCGATTGGTGCGGTCACCGAAATCGCGTTGAATCATCACCACTTTCTCAGCGACATCCACCACCTGCTCCGGCGTGCAGAAGCCGATCACATCAGCCAGCCGCGGATAGGTTGCTTCATCGCCGTGAGTTGATCCCATGCCGCCGCCAACGGCGACGTTGTATCCAACGACCTGTCCTTCTTCCGCAATGGCGATGAATGAAAGGCAGTTCGCAAAGATATCCACATCATTGCTCGGAGGGACCGCGACGGTGATCTTGAACTTCCGTGGAAGATAAGTTTTGCCATAAATCGGCTCGTGATCTTCCTCGCTGCTTTCGATCTTCTCTCCATCCAGCCAAATCTCGTGATAGGCTTTGGTTTGCGGCGTAAGATGGGTGGAAATATCCTGTGCAATCTTGAGCGCCTGCGCATGCACGGACGAAAGATAGGGATTCGGATTGCACATCACGTTCCGGTTCACGTCGCCGCAGGCCGCGATGGTATCCATCGCCGCCTGATTGATCTCGGCGATGGATCGCTTGAGATTGGATTTAATAATCCCGTGGAATTGGAATGCCTGGCGAGTGGTTAGCTTGATGGTGCCATTGGCAAATTGGGTCGCAATCCGGTCGGTTTCCAGCCATTGCTGAGGTGTCGCGACACCGCCCGGAACGCGGATCCGAATCATGAAGGAGTACGCCTTGTCCAAGCGATGCTTGCGGCGACCTGCCCGCAAGTCACGATCATCCTGCTGATAGGTTCCGTGGAACTTCAGCAGTTGTTGATCGTCCTCGGACATGGAGCCGGTCGAAAGATCAGCCAATCCTTCCGTGATGGTGCCGCGCAGGTAATTACTGCGGATTTTAATCCCTTCGTTGGCGGCAAGTTTCTTTTCAGACATATCTTTGGATTCTGGCAAAAGTTAATAAACATCGCGCTGGTAGCGCTTGGTCTTTTTCAAATTTTCAACATAGGCCTCCGCCTCTTCGCGGCTGACTCCACCTTGGAATTCCACGACGGAGATCAGGGCCTCGTGAACATCGTGGGCCATGCGCTGGGCATCACCGCAGACATAGAAATGGGCACCTTGTTCGAGCCATTGGTAAATCTCGGCAGCTTGCTCGATCATGCGATCCTGCACGTAGATTTTCTCCGGCTGATCGCGTGAGAACGCGAGATCGAGTCGGCTCAGCGCACCGGATTTCAAATAATCCTGCCACTCTAACTGATAGAGGAAATCATACAAATAATGTTGATCGCCGAAGAACAGCCAGGTTTTTCCTTCGGCTCCCATGGCGGCGCGATGCTCGACGAAGGATCGGAACGGCGCCACGCCTGTCCCCGGTCCCACCATGATGACCGGAGTGGTAGTATCAGCTGGCAGACGGAAATTTTTGTTCGGTTGGACGAACAGCGAAACGGATTCCCCGGTTTTCGCAAGGTCAGCAAGATAGGTCGAGCAAACGCCTTTCCGGCTCCGGCCATGCGTATCATATCGGACGGCTGCAACCGTAAGGTGAACCTCATCCGGGTGAGCGAGCGGACTGGATGCGATGGAATAAAGGCGCGCAGGCAGCTTGCGGAAGATGCCTGTTAGACTCTCAGCCGAAAGACCGTTTGGTGCGAAATCCGTGATGGCATCAACAATTTCACGACCATAGTTGTATTCCTTCAACTGCTCCTTCGCATCATCTGCCAAGAGAGCTGTTAGAGTGGCGGATTCACTCGCCGCTGCCAGCTTGGTCAGCACCGCACGGGACAATCCGGTGATGTCGTAATCTTCGCGCAACGCATCCGCCAGGCGCTTCTTACCGACATTTTTAACATCCACTTCCTCTTCACCGGTCAACTTGGCCGCATCCAGAACGGCTTGAACGACATCCGGAGCATTAATTGGTATGACGCCGAGTGCATCACCCGGTTCATAGTGCAGGCCGGAACCTTCGAGTGAAAACTCAATGTGGATCGTTTCCTTGGAAGTCCCCTCCCCGTTGAGCAACAAATTGTCCAAAACCTCTGCCGGGAACGGATTCTTTTTGCCATATTCGACAGTGGACGCAGGAACCGGTTCAGAAAAATCAGCAGGTGCCGCAATGGAAACTTCAGTAGGAGCCAATGCCTTCAGCGAGGCATCCAGCCATGTCGAGAAATCCGCTTCGTAATCGACATCGCAATCCTGGCGAGGCGCTACGCGGGCAGCACCGCATTTCTCCAACCGGGCATCGACGTCCTTACCAATCTGGCAGAACTTTTCGTAGGAGGTGTCGCCAAGGGCACAGACCGAGAAGCGCACGCTCGATAGCGAATACTCGCCCTGCATGAATTCCTGATAAAATCCGGCGGCCGATTCGGGTGGATCCCCATCGCCCCAGGTCGAAACGACGACCAGCAACTGGGAGGTTTTGACAAGGTCCGCCGGGGAAATCTCCGACATGTTTTTCATCACCGCCTGGAAACCACGTTTCTTCGCCTCCTTGACCGCCCGGGCTGCCAATTCCTCGGAATTTCCTGACTCCGTGCCATACAAAACGATCAGCTTGCCCGCTTTCACAGGTCCGGCTGAAGGTTTGGCAGCTGCCTGGGATCCAGACGCAGCGAGGTAGCCGCTCAGCCAGGATTTTTGAATCGGATCAAGGGCGGAAAGTATTGCGTCCAACGACTTGCGTTGATCGGGAGTAAGCGGGGCGTGCTCGGGAAGCATAATCCTTAGTTTGTTACCTAAGTTGGTGAGGTTTCGAGATGAATCTGGCGGGAAATGTTGCGATGCGCAACCTTTATCTCCAACAAAGCCATCTGAAAAGATTGCTAGATCAATGTCTATCATCCCGTATTCGGATGATGCGAAAAACCTGTGGTCGCCTGCTTTGCTTGTTGTTGCTCGCCGAACCTGTTTCGGCAGAAATCGTTCTTGCCCCGCTTTTTCAGGATGGCGCCGTTCTTCAGCGTGAAAAAAAGGTGCCCGTCTGGGGACGCGCCACAGCTGGAAAAGAGGTGACGGTTGAATTTTCCGGCCAAACCAAAACCACCACTGCCGATGCCGCCGGACGCTGGCAGGTATCGCTCGATCCCCTTCACGCGGATGCCCACGGCCAAACGCTGAGCGTCACCGAGGCTGGTTCTCCGGCTACCGAGATCGGCGACATTCTGGTGGGCGAAGTCTGGCTCTGCAGCGGACAATCGAACATGGAATTTGGCGTCAATAACACACCGCCAAATGAGCAAGCGATTGCCAAGGAAGGCACCGTCGAGCTGCTGCGACTGTTTCAGGTTCCACGCAAAGTGAGCAACGTCAGGCAGGAAACCGTGGACGCGAAGTGGACCCACGCCAGCCCGGAAGCAGCGATGAATTTCTCCGCTGTCGGATATTTCTTCGGCAAGATGCTGTCCGAAAAACTCCATGTCCCGGTTGGCATGATCCACAGTTCGTGGGGTGGCTCCCGCATCGAGCCATGGTGGGCGGAAGAAGGTCTCGCCGAGGTTCCTGAGCTTGCCGAACAGCATCAGGAACGCCTTGCCAAAACGCCGGGCTTTCCGGCCTATGATGCCGCTTTCAAAAAATACGTCAGTGATCTACGCAGCTGGACCGATGATGCGGACAAGGCACTTGCCCATCATTTCCCCGTGCCGGAAATGCCAACCGGGCCCGCACTTTTAAAAGCAGGCTCGGGCGAGGAGACCGGAACTTACCAGGCGATGATCCATCCGCTGGTGCCCTATGCGTTGCGCGGATTTCTTTGGTATCAGGGCGAGTCGAATTCGAGCGAAGGCATGGCCTACACGCTGAAGCAAAAAGCCTTGATTGCTGGTTGGCGGAAACAATTCCAGGCCCCGGATGCGCCTTTCCTCTACGTCCAGATCGCGCCGTATTTCTATGGCGACAACCGGGATCAGGATATCCCGCAATTTTGGACGGCACAACAAGCCTGCCTTGAAGTCCCGCATACGGGCATGGCGGTCATCAACGATATTGGCAACCCGAAGGACATCCACCCGAAGCGCAAAATGGAAGTCGCGCGCCGACTTCTGCTGTGGGCCATGAAAGATTCTTACGGCGACCAAGACACCGTCGTTTCCGGCCCGCTTTATTCCGGTTATGAAGTGAAGGGAAATACCGTTGAGATTCACTTTGAACACACCGGCGGTGGTCTTGCGACGCGCGATGGTAAAGCCCCCACCCTGTTCGAAATTGCCGGAGTGACGGCAGATTACAAACCGGCGACAGCTACCATTTCCGATGATGGCACTAAAATCATCGTCAGCAGCCCGGACGTCCCTCATCCGGATCGGGTTCGCTTCGCCTGGTCCCAAATAGCCGAACCCAATTTGATGAATAAAGAAGGCCTGCCAGCCGGTGCGTTCAACACCCATTGGCCTGTGGACCCCACCCTGGGAACCAATCTTCTGAAGGGAAAACCCCATCAATCCAGCAATCGCAACCAGTGGGGATGGGACGGCGGATTAACCGACGGAGTTTGGGGCGATCATTCGCCATCCGCTTACGCGACAGATAACTCGAAGGATTTCCCGAAATCCGTAACTCTGGATATGGGTTCCGTTGAAGCTGTTCAGACGGTGGTTTTCGGCACTCCCGCTGTGGGTTCGACCAAAACCGTCGCGATTTCCGTAAGCAAGGACGGAAAGGAATTCACCGAGGTGGGTCAGCACGATTTTTCACCCCACAAAGCGGAGCGGGCCGAAATTCGTTTTGAACCCAAAGACATCCAGTTCATCCGCGCCAGCTTCATCGCCCAGCAATCGCAACAACAGGATAACTATGACATCCACTTCGGTTTCCTCTCGGAAATTGAAGCCTATGGGCCTCCAGCGAAGCACTAATTGGTGCCCGAGGTTTGGTTTGGCTCAGTGGCGTGCTGGAGAATGGCATCGATGCGATCGCGAGGAATGTCCCAGTTGATCAGCGTTTTTTCCAAATAGTTGGTGTCTTCATAACCACGCAGACGCTCGATCACTTCCAATTTTTGATCGGTTGGCAAGTCCGTCAGAATATCGAAATTTGTCAGTCCCTTCTCGATACCTGCTTGCATCGCTTCATAGCGCGCCTCCTGTGCGGTCGACGGATCCGGTATATGATCGATCATGCTTTTCAGCTGACCGGGATAGTTGAGCATCATGGTTCCTTTCAAGAAGTCGCTACGCTGCGTGGTGTCCAAACTGGCAAACTGTTGACCCAACCATACCTGTGTCGCCTCGTTGCCCCATTTTTCTTTCATCTTACCGGTAAGAGACCAATAAGCATCGAGTCGCATGCCACTGCCCAACTTTTCGACCAGATAGTCGAATGCTGCATTCGGATCTTTGACTGCCCACTCGGCAAGCGGGCTCGTAGGTTCGATCGGTTTGTCATTGGAATCACCACTTTGCTGGTACAACCCGATGCCTTCGTTTGCCATCAGATCCATCATCTCAGCATAATCGAAACCATCGGGATAGTTTAGGGAAAATCCCATGGTGCCATTGGTCCCATTTTTTGGAATTCGTTTCCAGAGTTCAATCAACGCCTTCGGTCCCGCTGCAGTTGCCTCTTGGCTAAGATCGGTGATTAGCTTCAAAAGTTTTTCCCGGCCAAGGCTGAAATAAACCGTATCCTGTTCCGTGTAGATATCGAAGGCTCTTTGCGGATCGGTTTCGGCAAGTGCAGCAGCGATGCAGGATAAGCCGGCACTCCGCTGCTGAGGCTGCCGCAAGCTCCTTACCCAAGCGAGGGCGCCGTCGGAATCGCGCTGAGCCCATTCATCAATCAAAGCCTGCAAGCGATAATAATCTTCATTCGAGAGTTTGCCCCAGACGTTATTCATGATACCGGCGAGGACCGCATGAAAATCCTCCGTCGGAATCTCCCCGGTGACATTTGCGAGTTCGTCATGCTCCAACCGATCGATCCAACGAGCTGCGGTTTTCGCATCCTGATTCTCGCGCTCGCGTTGCCGACGAATCGGTTCTGAAGAACGCATTTCAGCCGCGGAATCCGTAGAATCCGTTGATGACGAACTTGCCAGATGAGCAAGCCAGCCGATGCAAAGGCCGCCGATCCCGGAAATCAATCCGACTTTCCACGAGTGTGAAATCATCCAGTTAAACTAGTGATTCCAATCGACGATTAGCAACACAAAATCGTTAGCCGCTGCCGACCTAAAAAAGGCCGCATCCACTCAGATGCAGCCTTGGGAAAACGAGGAATCAGTCTTCCTGCCAAGTCCACTTCATCACCACCTCGATGTCCGGGTGAAGGCTGTGATGAACCGGGCAACCATTTGCCGTGCTTTCCAACAAACGGCGCTCCGGGTGCGAGGCTGGCAATGGCATGTCCAGATCCAGTTCCAAGCGGCTGATGCGCCGTGGAAGATCTGCCGACATGAATTTGCGGACGGTCACCTGCAGACCTGTTAGATCGATTTCCTTTCGTTTCGCCACGATTCCCATGACGGTGGACATGCAAGCGCCAAGCCCGGTAGCCACAAGATCCGTGGGAGAGAACGATTCGCCGCGGCCATTGTTATCGACTGGTGCGTCCGTTTCCAAACGTTTCCCAGACGGGCCATGGACTGCTTCCGAATGCAAGTCCCCTTGATATTCCAATTTAATTTCTACCATCTACGCGATTTGGTTAGTGGCTGCCCTTCTCGCTATAATCCGGGTAGCCAAGCGGGTTGTCGCGATTCTGAGGTATCTTTGCAAGCACGACCCGGAATCCATAGATGTTATCGTGGAAATCATAAGGCACCACATTGCGTGCGCCACTGAGAAGGTTTTCACGTTGATAGGTGTTCCAGCCACCACCGCGAAGAACTCCCAGGGTGATCGGGCCCTTCACCTTGGAGTAGTCGTCGGAGACCCACTCTTCCGCGTTTCCGCTGATGTCATACAGTCCGTAGGGATTGGGCGGAAAAGAACCGACCGGCGCTGTGTAAGGGAAGCCGTCATCATATCCGGGAATGGTGCGATCACTGGACATGCCGGGTGCCATGGCTGCTGAAATGTCCGCAAAGTTCCCAACCTTGCTGGTAAGCGGCCATCCACCTCCCCATGGATAGGTCCGAGTTTTCACGTTATCGCGCGCACCGGGTTCAACGCCGGGCTCTTCTTCGATGCCGGCCATCTTGCTCCATTCGAAGTCGGTCGGTAAGCGATATTGATGAAACGTGGCAATCCGCTCGTGCTGCTGTTCACGATGGGTCAGCCAATCGCAAAATTTCACGGCATCAGGGCGTGAAACGTTCACAACAGGATGATCAGGGCCTTGCGGGAAATCCGGAGATTTCGGAGGCATGGTCCCGGTTTCTTTGAGGTAAAGTTGGAAATCCCGGACTCGGGTTTCCCAGGCAGATACCATCAGATCCGGCCCCACTGGCACAAACTTCATGCCAATGCCGTTTTCCCAATCGCGGCCAAACACCAC
Source organism: Luteolibacter pohnpeiensis (assembly GCF_016595435.1). GTDB lineage: Bacteria > Verrucomicrobiota > Verrucomicrobiia > Verrucomicrobiales > Akkermansiaceae > Luteolibacter > Luteolibacter pohnpeiensis. Next base: position 26,574 of record NZ_JAENIJ010000016.1, on the reverse strand, counting down.
TCCTTGATTCGGCTTCAGCTTACCAGTCACCTCCAGAGTCTCGTTACGCTTGAGCTCGATATTTTTCACATCCGGAGTGTAGCCTTCCAGAATGAACCAAACCTCCACTGGCCCGGGTTTCACCCGAGGCACAAAGACTGGAGAAGTCGCGGTTCCTACCGGAATTTTATTCACATACACCTCTGCCCCAGGTGGCTCACTGACTAACTTCAAGGTGCCATATCGAATCGGCTGCACCACAATTTTGAACGGTGTCAGTTTTTCTTTGACTGCATTCTCAGGCAGTCCCGGCACTTCAGCCGCCGCCGGAAACACCGGAATCACCTCAAAATCCTTGGTCAAATACCCCTGCTCCATCGCGCCATTGCGCCACCAATCGCAAAATGCGAATGCTTCCTTTTCCTTCACCAATACAATCCTGACCGACTTGCCGTTTTCGGAAAAATCCATCGAAAGTGGCGGATCTCCGGGAATTCCGGTGACACCCACATATTGCTGCCATGGCCCATCTTGGACGTAGCCAGCGCCTTCATGCCGATCTCCTACAGGCGGATAATTCAAACCCAGGTGATCGGTCCACATTTCCCCGGTTTCCGGAGGTGCATAACGCTCGAGTTCCTTGAAGAAAACCTGAGGGACATCATCGACATCCGATTTTTCCACCCGTTGGGTTAATACCGCATCCCGGTAGCCTTTCAGCTTAAAGGTCAGTGTAATGGTTTCACCTACGGGTTTCTCGCGCAATTCAAGCTGCGTCGTCCCCAGCAACTCGCCATTTTCAAAAACCTCGGCTCCCTGGGGAAAGCTATTCACCTTGATTTTACGCATGACCACCGGCACCACCTCCTCCTTCCAGGGATGCTCCGTCACGAAAAGCTTGCTGCCCGCCCACACCGAAAAACAGAGCAAAATCAAGGAAACCACCCAGGCGGCACGACCGACACCACGTCGTCTACGTTTCTTGCCTTTTTGCAGACGGCGCAGGGCGTCCACGGTTTCTGAGGCAGTTGAAATCGTCCGTCTGGAAAGCCGCGGTTCGCAAATTTCGCAAATGATGCGGTTGAGTTCGAGCCAGCGCTTTTGCTCCGGGCCGGAGGGCAAATTTTCCGGCAATTCCGGGAAATCGAGTCGATCCTTTCCCGTCGCGATTTCATACAGGACTTTGCCAAGGCTGTAGATGTCCGCCTGTGCAGAACCCGGCCCCTCCGGTGGGACAAAGCCTTCCGTGCCCACAAAAGTGCGCTGATCTCTGGCCGCAACCAGGCCGATATCCGCCAATTTTGCTTTGCCGTTTACGAAAATCACGTTCGACGGCTTCACATCACGATGGGCCAGTCCCAACTCGTGCAAGTGATTCAGCGCCTGGGCCAAACGCAGTCCGACATCGATGCAGACGCTAGTCTCCAACTGCGGACTAACCGCCTGCTTGGCATCCGCACGCAGGGTGCGCGGCTCGTATTCGATCGGGTTGATGTCCTGGCCGGTGCGGACATCATCGCCCAGTTCCATCACATAGTAATAGAACGAAACCCCGTCCGGACTGCGGCCGACGTGTAAAATGTTCACCAACCCCGGATGATCTCGCGAAATCGGCTCGAATTTCAGAATTCCTTCGAACTCCCGCTCAAACCCTCTTTCGTCTTCGAAATCCTCCCGCCAGACGACTTTGATGGCCCGCAGGGCACCGGTGACCCCACGTCCAAGCCAAACTTCACCGTAAGCTCCTCCGCCAATTTTGCGCAGGATCTCGTGATCAGGAATACTGGGATCGGGCCGGTGCTTATTCGGCATCATCTTCAAGTTTGGCGAGTTCTCGTTTCAACACACTTCCTACGCGGTGTTTCGCCAAATACACCTGCGCCATGCTGACATTCAAATGATCCTGCACTTTTTTCGCATCCCATTGCTTGATCACATAGTAGTGGAAAATCTGATACTGCTTCGGCGAAACCTGGGCCTTCACCCTGGATAGCGCCGCGTCAGCGATATTTTTTTTCCACTCCACGTCCCAAAGCCGGGAAAGCATGTCGCCGTTGGGATCTTCGACACGATCGATCACCGCCGTTTTCCGGTCATCCTCCCACTCTCCACCTGTCATGGCGGTGTCCTTTTTCCGTTTGCGGAATTGATCATTAATCCGCCAGCGGGTCATGTTCATCAACCATGTCTTGAACGAACCCTGTTCAGGATCATACAGCTTCTTTTTGCTCTGTTTCGCAATCGAGAGAATGGTCTCCTGCACACAGTCGAACGCTTCCTCCGATCTGAGGCCCGCCTTCACCGCTACCGCGTAAATGAGGCGCCAGTAAGTCTGGTAAAACTCGTCCCAAGTTCGCTGATCCTCCCAGTTATCCAACCTGGCTATCAGGCTCTTACGGGTTTTCGCGTAGGCTTGAGCGAGTATTTCATCGCGATTGTCTCCTTTCTCGTCGTCTTCCTCGGGCATCCGCCTCTCTTTACAGAATACTTTCGCGGCTGTCTTTCACCGAATCGAAAAATTCCTAATTCATTGATAATAAGCCGCGCTCCCAATATTTAGAAAACCTTAATAATCAATCAACACGAAAAATCATGGAACTTGTTTACACTCATCCACCAACGTTGTAGTTAGGAACTGCCTCATCTCAACCGTGTTTCGCGTCGCACCCCCGCGGAACTCCCCCCGCGGAGAGCTGAAATGTCACCCGAACCAACACCCCTCAACCCGTCGCAAGCGGTCGAGCGGATCCGCGAAATCATCGTGGGCCGCCATCTGGAGCGACTTGAAGAGCGCGTCGCCCGGCTGGAATCGTCGGCTGCAACGCCCATGTTTTCTACGCCCATGGCTGGACACCTGAGCGGGCTTGATGGCCGAACTTCCCTAGTTGAGCAGAGTTTGCGTCAGTTGATCGATGAAACGCGGCAAGAGGTTCGCCAGAGTCATTTAATTCAACAAACTGAAATCCAGCGGATTGCCGCACAAATTCAGGAAATCCATCAGACTCGCTCTGCGGAAATCTCCCCGGAATACACTCAGAAACTTGAGCATCAGATCACGCAGTGGCTGACAGGCTGGCAGCATGCCTTCCAAAGGCACATGGATCAGCGAGATCAGCAAATCCAGCAGCGGATCGAAACCCATCTTGAGGAGTCCAGGCACCTCACTCAGCAAAAAATCGACGCACTTCAGGAGAGCATCCCAGATCGTGCCCAGATCGAAGCCCACTTCGGTCGGATCGCCGCTGCAGCAAAAGCATTGGCGGAATGTGCATCGGCGCCGATTTTTACAAAATCCACCGAAACCCCGCTCCAATGACGCTTTCCTCGCTCCGTCCACTGCCCATTCCGCCGTTGCATCTGGCGCCGGAATCCAGCGGAGCGTCGTCATTCGATGCGTTCCCATCACTTGCAGATCTGGTTGCGAGCTTGATGAAAACTCAATCAAACCTGCGGCTGGAAGCAAAACCCCGAAGTTACCCGACTTTCCCTCAATCTTCCATTCCCACCAGCGAAAACCCAGTGGCTGACCATTCTCAAGCGCTCGAAATCCCCCCTGCACCACTTCCCCGATCCATTTTCCCGAAAGAGTTGCTACCGGTTAAAGCTGAAATCGCGAAAACAGTACCCATTTTTCAGCCGGTTCCGGTTAGCCCGAACCTTCATTCCAATCCTCACCCTCCCGAAAAGCAGACGACCCAAGAGCCAGACTTCACCGATGACGATCTGCGGCAGGCACTTGCGCCACTCATTCACGGAGCGATTCGATCCCGTGAATCGAGATTGCATCTGGAATTGGAGCCGATGCTGCGCGCCACCGTGAGGCGGTCACTGGCTGAGTTTTCATCGACCCAGCGTCCATTTCGCGCCCCTCGCTGGATGGATCGAACCAAGTGGAGATTGGAGGCTCTGTTTACGAGCCGGACTTACGAGGAAATCCTTTTCAAGAAAACCCACCGCTTCCAGGTCGATGAGGTATTTGCGCTAGATGCAGCTTCACTTTCGCTCATTTCCTACGCCAGCTGCGATCCAGCCCGGCATTCGACCATCACCCGCATCACACCGACAGTCCATCGACTCGCCAGTCAATTGCGCGACCAGGACGGGCGATTTCGCCCCATGCTCGAACTCCCTGACCGCAGGACGCTGGTCTCGTTCCGCGGACGCTGGATTATCCTGATGGCTTTGGTCCGGGGAAAACCGAATGAATTTCTCACATCCGATATGGAATATTCGCTGGAGCGGATCGAAGAGCGGTTCAAGGATCGGTTCAAAACTGAAGGCTCCCCGTTGCTTCAGGCCCTGCAGCCATTTTTGGAAGACTGCCTTCTCATCCAGGCGCCGACCAGTAATCTTTGACGATTGAAGCCACTGCCTTCGTAATCAGTCGCAATCCTCGCTGATCATATCAAAACGATTCTCAAGGTCGTAATAGCGATCATAAAGAAATTGATTCGGCAGTAACGTTTGCCGACCCGTGAATCCTGCCCATTTGGCAACGGTCCAGACTTCACGTTCCGAATCAAAAGCCTGCAAGGATCCTGTTTTGAAATCGAACAAGATGTATTTCAGAGTGCTTTCCGCTCTGATCTCAGCCACCATCAAAGATGAATCGATTGCAAAACGAGTGATATCAGATATCACCTGCGATATGGAACCATTTGGATCCTCGATCGATCCGCCCGGATCATATCTTCCCAACTGTCCAGAATCCAACGTGTCGACCCAAGACAATTGGTAGGGGAAAACCAAAGGCATTCGCCACCAATCACGAAATCCGGGATAAGTATAGAATTCTTCGGGTATCTGTGATTTTTTAGCAATGTCCAATTTGCTCTCCAAAAACTCTCTTCGCTGCGCAATCGCCATTACTTTGGACTTTTCTCGTCGAAGGGTAGATTGATGGTGTGCTGATTTCAAACTACGGAATTGATGATAGCCGAAATAACAAATTCCACCAGCTAGGAAAAGACCGATAACCATCAAAATCCCACATCCGACTAATGGATTTTTCATGGATGGCATATGCATTCAGGTTATCCCAATTCAATAGCGACCATCAAAGTCCTGAATGATCGATGGGATCGAGATCTAACAATCGAGAAGCATATCCGCAACACCGAATGCGCTCATCGACCGACATGACCATTCAGGACAAGTTACAACTCTAACAGGATGACGGATTAAGATCCGAAACAACGCATTTGTTCTAGATCTGAGATCAATCCCGGACCAACTGGCTCCCAATCGAGCAGTTCACGCGTCAATTGGCTGGATGCTGTCATATCCATTCTGGCAAACATTGCCAACCAGCCGAAGTAATCACTTGCTCCATCTGCAGGGATCGAAACCACGGGAACTTCCAAACCCCGACCGATCACCTCTGCGATCTCACGATGAGCTACCCCTTCTTCAGCAACGGCATGATAACGCGCACCCGGAACGGCTTTCTCCGCTACCAGTCGATACAAACGTGCAGCATCCAAGCGATGAACCGCAGGCCAACGGATTTCACCATCACCGAGATAACCGGCCTTTCCTTTTTCCCGTGCGACTTCGATGAGGTAAGATATCAATCCCTGTTTCAGCGGATCGTGAACTTGCGGAAGCCTCACCACCGAAACATTCACTCCACGCTCTAACAATGCATTCCCAGCAATTTCTGATGCGGCTCTGGGATTGGGATGATGCGAATCAAAATAGGTTTCCTTTGCGGGTTCACCCGGCACCGCATTTCCCATACCAGTGCCTGAGGAGATGACCAGCGGTCGATCCGAACCAGCCAATGCTGAACCAAGCACCTCAATGGCACGAGCATCGATCGCACATACTTCCTGGAAACGAGAAAAATCGTGGATGAATCCGGTGTGGATCACTCCGTCGGATTCCGCAGCTCCGGATTGCAAACTTTCCAAATTCTCCAGATCACCACGATGCGGGATCGCCCCTGCTGCTGATAGTTTTTGGACTGCATCTTCGGAACGAGCCAAGCCCAGCACTTCATGACCCGCAGCCATAAGTTCCGCCACAACGGCGGTGCCAATGAATCCGGTGGCTCCAGTTACAAATAGTTTCATATCATTCTTTGGGATTAAAAACGCAGGCCGCTATTGCGGTTCGCTGGGAGCATGTTAGTCCTCTGACACGAGACGGTCTATGCGATGAAATCCGGATTTTCGTCGCGATCGTCCAACAAGATCATGGATACCCTATCAGATGTGCTATCTTTGTTAGAGCCGCGTAGTTACATGGCGGGCGGCATTGATGTCGGGAGTGACGTCTCCGTACGGTTCCCAAAGCATCAAGGTATCAAGTGCTACGCCCTGGTGTCCGGCCAATGCTGGTTAACCGTCGAGGATGGCTCTGATCCCTTGTTAATGAATGCCGGAGATTGTTTTATTCTTCCTAGGGGTCTCCCCTTTCACCTAGCCTCATCACTGGAGCTGGCACCTGTCGATTTTCATCAACTTATGCCTGCTGGCAGAGTGAACGGTGGTGTTGTAAAGGTGCATGGGGGTGGTCATTCTTTTATCGTCGGCGGCTATTTTCACCTCGATGACCGGTATGCCCAAATCTTACTCGGAGAACTGCCAACTGTCGTTCACCTCAGATCAGAATCCGATAAATCTGCCATGCGTTGGTCGCTCCATCGGATGATGCAGGAATTGCGGGAACCGCAACCTGGAGGTTTTCTCGTGATCCAACATTTGGCGACTCTGATGCTGGTCCAGGCATTGAGACTTCATTTATCCGATGGAATCCAATCGGGTTCAGGGTGGCTGGCGGCATTATCAGATCGACAAATTCGGATAACGATTGATGCCATGCATTCCGAGCCAGCTCGCCAATGGACCTTGCAAGACCTGGCCAAGCTCGCATCCATGTCCAGATCATCGTTCGCAGCCCGCTTCAAAGAAACGGTGGGGAGTTCACCCATGGATTATCTCACGCGCTGGCGAATGCTCCGCGCTGGACATCGATTAATCCACACCGACGATCCAATCTCCGTCATTGCTCCCATGTTCGGATACGAATCCGAAAGCGCCTTCGGAAATGCATTCAAACGCATCATGGGCTGCTCTCCACGAAGTTATAGTCGAGATAGAAAAACAACAGCGCACTGACACAGTCAGATACCAACCCGAAATCATCATTCAAAATGGAATTCAGAATTACGCCTTCAATCGAATTACGCAATCATCTTTCAACTCTTGAAAGTGATCCGACTTCACCATCGACTTCGGACATCTGCACCACGATTCACATCGATTCAAAATCGGGCGATCGGTCCTGGATTCAAATCTATCAGGAAATGATTAATTTCCAACATTTCGACACGACCCTCAAAGACGAAATTCTTGGTGAAATATTAGATCGGTTTCCCGTACCCGACACCATAGATCTTGATCCTGGTAATTATGTAACATTTCCTATCACGGATTTCACCACACAAGAGCTTAACTCCTTTTTCGATTTGTTGATGGTGGATTATTTCGGTGCAACTTCCCTAAATGGCATTCATATAAGCTCGGAATCTCTTTGAGAGCATTCAAAGCATCGTGGTTTCAAAAATCAATATCACCTCATCAATTAGTTCGCCACACCTGACTGAACTTTCAGCAATGCCTCGTACTGCTCGGCAGGAATCTTCATTTGATCCATCATCTTCAAAGCCATTTCGGGATCCTTACCCCAGTTTGTCAGACGAATGCTTTCAAGCCATTGATTCATTACACTAATACGGAACTCTTCAGGCAGAGTCGCAAAATATTCGATTTTCTCATCGCGAAATTGGCTGATTGAGCTAACCGCAAAATCCAAGCGATCCTGCCTCGCACCCAATTGATTCATCATCATTTCTGAATCTCTTGCATCACAATGCCGCGCTAGATCATTGAGTTCCATTTTTCGATAACGATCCGGAACCTTCCCAATCTCGTCCGCCATCCATTTGATCGCTTCCTGTCTTCCTGCCACAGCCGATCGTCCGTCGAGCATGCTTCCGGCGATTTCCCATTGGAACCCTTCCAGCATGCAAGCGGCAGCTTCATCGGGATCTTTTGCCGCCAAATACTTGAACGCCTCGACTTTACCGGCGGAGGAGCTCGTCTGTGAAAGATACTCTCTGAAATTAAAATCTTCGGCAAATTCAGTATAACCCATACCAACCCCTTCGCCCCAGAGATTCTCTGATTTGAGTAATTCCGATGCTCCCCGCACGGCAGATGCTTTCAAGGCGTCGATGGTCATCTGCAGCACCAGATTCAACTCCATCGAGAGTCCTCTCGCTTGCAACTCAGATTTGGCCAACTCCGGTTCAGCACTAGCAATTGTGCAGAAAAGGAAACCCATTGCCTGTTCATTGCCTTCAAAAGCAACTCGATCGAGACATTTGATCCCCTCGCGGCGATAGATCTCCCTCGCGATGGCCCGTCGGAGCAGGAGTTCCGATGTCGAAATTCGGACCGGTGAATCGGATGAAAGCAACTCCCGGTATAGCTGGTCCGTATGACTCCGCGAAATCCAATTCATCAATTCCTGTGGCAAACCCTCATTCAATTCCATTCGTTGGGCCAAGTTCCTAAATGAATGGGATTGCAATTGAGCTTTACCCGTATTCGAACGAAGAATCGACTTACTATTCAGGGCATTGAGTGCAACCCCACTGGATCGATTCGTTGATTCGTGAGCTGGCTTACCCACAAACCAACCCATGCTTGTGCCAAAGAGAGCCAGAAAACCCAGAGCGATCTTATGTCGGAATCCTTGCATCATTAGGGATGAAAAATTCGATTTAGAATTGCATCTGACCGATCTGGAGCAACTTTCATTTTATCCAATGTTTCTTGAAGTTTCTGTCTGGTCTGAAATAGGTATCTAGCCGGACCTTGATTGATTCTTTCCAAAACTTCCACACCGTCTTCGGGTTCCTTCAAGGTAAACAGTTGATTGCGAAGTCGCACCAGATTCCAAGTTGTTTCGAATGATTTTTTGATAAGATCGATTCTGATTTCTTTTTCTTGCAAATCATTGACCAATTCCTGCCATGCCTCCGGTTGCTGCTTCAGTGAATCGGCGAGAGACGTTGCGTATTCGGCGGCATCTTCATACTGCATGTCATTGAACTTTTCAGCCAGCCACTTTGTCCGATTGATTCCTTGCTGTAACTGCTCTGAATCGCGGGAGGAGCTTGGAATATCGGTAAATAATTGATCAAAATTGCTCACTGCTTCATCCGAGATTAGAGCATCAAATGCCCCTTCCGAATCTTGCTCCATCCACGAACCACCGAAGAAGCAGGCACCCTTCTTTAACAATTCGGCATCCTTGGCATGATCGTATAAAGCTGAGAAATCAAAACCTTCAGGAAATTCGACGTTCTTGGCATAAAATGAGTCTAGTCCACCCGCCTTTATCGATTCGAGTGTTGAGAGAACTTCCGTGACCCCATTTTTCGCAGCCAGTTTGATCGCCTTGCCAAGGATTTCTCCGTAGCCGACCGATCGGGTTGAGATAAACATTTCTCGATGAGCCATGACATAATCCAAACCTTCCATCGCCCGATCATCCGGCCAGTTGGAACTCAATATACTGCTCAACTGTCGCTGGATCGTCTCGGATGGCAATTCTTCCAACCAGCGGATGCATGCATCAAGGTCCCGACGACACCATTCACCAAATAGTAGATTCAAGAGTTTGTTTTCATTGCTCAAACTCAACGCGATGCGGGGATCTTTGACACCTTCATCCAATGCAGCGCGTAATTGATCATCCGTCCAATTAGACCACTCCGACGCAAATGGATCCAAAATAGAATACTCACCGTCCGAATTCTTCCAACGATTCACTGCATCATCCAATGAGCTGGAAGTCACCGTCACGCTCCTTTCCCGCTGCCGAACTGGCTTTGATTTCACTTCGGCGGCGGATGGTTTTGACATCCTCGAACTTAAAAATCCGATGAGAAAAGCACCTAAGAAAATCCCAAGCGGAATTCGCATGACAGCCGATTATCCAAGTATTTGTTGAAATGCAAGAATTTGCATCCCACAGGCAAAAATCTCACTCAATCAACTCGGTATGAGTTTGATCAACCCATCGCTCTAGTCATCCGAATTTATATTAAAATGATAGGATAAGCAGCATCGATCAATTATAAAAATTTCGCAATCATTTGAATTCAAAAAACAAGGATCCATAGAATTCATTGGTTTGATCCCCCTGCCTGGAGCCGCGAGAACGTCGATTCCGCATTTCACGGATCGCCCCGTTAGATGGTTTTTACGAAAAATGGTCGACACCTGGCTCGCCCGCTACCCTTCCCTTGCATTTCTTCCATCCGCGACTCAGGTTGGGGCCCGCTTATTTCCATGGACTATTCGTCGCTCATCTCCAAACGCCGCCTCCGCTTCGCCGAGCTCGAAGAGGCTGTCGGTGATCCTGATCTTTTCTCGAATCCTAAACGAGCCACGGAAATCCTGCGCGAGCACCGGAATCTCAAGCATTCTCTGGATTTGTGGGAAAGTCTTGAAACCCTGAAACGCCAGCTCGCAGATAATCAGGAACTGGCCAAATCGGACGATCCGGACTTTGCAGCCATGGCGGCTGAGGAAATTCCTGGTCAGGAAGAACAGATCGAAGAACTCTCGACCCAGCTCCAATATGCGCTGCTCCCTGCAGATCCGAACGAGGACCGCGATGCCTTGGTCGAAATCCGCGCAGGTGCCGGCGGCGATGAGGCGTCGCTGTTCGCTGCCGAGTTGATGCGGATGTACCAGCGTCACGCGGAAACCCGCGGGTGGAAGGCAGAGCATTTGGAAAGCTCTCCCTCGGAAGTTGGTGGCTTCAAGGAAGTGATTCTGAAAATCACCGGCGATGAGGTATTCCGATATTTGAAATACGAATCCGGTGTCCATCGAGTCCAACGCGTTCCTTCGACCGAGACCCAGGGCCGGGTTCACACGTCGACCGTCACCGTCGCGGTGTTGCCGGAGGCTGAAGAAGTCGATGTTGAGCTGAAGCAGGATGATCTCCGAATTGAAGTCTGCCGCGCGGGTGGCGCTGGCGGACAGCACGTGAACCGGACCGAATCCGCCGTGCAGGTTTTCCACCTGCCCACGGGGCTTTACGTCCGTTGCGAAGATGGCCGCTCACAAACTCAAAATAAGGAAAAGGCGCTGCAAATTCTCCGAACCCGGCTCTACGAGCAAAAACTGCGCGAACAGCAGCTCGCTTACTCGGAGCATCGACGTTCATTGATCGGCTCTGGCGATCGTTCGGAGAAAATCCGCACCTACAATTTCCCACAGAGTCGGATCACGGATCACCGGATCGGATTCACCTCGCATAATCTAACAGGCGTGCTTTCTGGTGACCTCTCGGAATTCACCAACGAGCTGCAAAAAACCGAAATGGCGGAGCGCTTGGCGGAAGCCGGCTTGTAAGTTCGTGTTTTTTATCGGAAAAAACCGTGTCAGGTTGGGAAAAATCCCACTGAATTGCGTAGAAAAAACTGCTACGCGCTGATTTTCCGCATCGATTTTCCCAAAATGTCATCATCCACCACACAAACCCTTCACCTTGAGCGGCTCCCGAAATCAGGCGCTCTGGTCATTCCGGGTCGGCTCGATCTTCCCCATCTTCATCACCTGGAGCGTATTTTCGCCGGACGTAAAATTACCTGGCTGATTGAAGAATCATCGCAGCATGAGCCTTCGCTGCGCGCATTTCTCGAGAAATCAAACTCGGGAGCCATGTTTTCCGCGGGCGATTCCGCGCCTGCAGCAGCGGGAACACAACTAAAAGCCTTCCTCGCCAATGGCGGAGTGCTCATTTATGTCCCGGGCGGCGCGAAACCCCGGCTTGGCAGTGCCTGCCACATCCAGTCATCGCACCTCAAAACCCTGACATCGTTCGGTTTGCCGGTTCTGCCGATCGCAATCGATTGCCCTCGCGAATCCCACCTCATCACCGAGAGCCCCGCTTCTCTGCCTCCTGCCATCTTTTGCATCGGCAAGTTGCTGAACGAATCCGAAGTCAGTCTGGCCAACTATCAGCAAAATTTGTTTGAGGCATTTGAGGAGGCCTATGCGACGCGGCCGATTTTCAAATCGTCCCTCACAACCGTCCTCGTTCAAGGCCTGAAACGAAACGCGAAATGCCGTGTGCTCGATGGCTCCGACGATTCAGAACTCACTTACCACAAGGTCTTGGCCGTTGCCATCGCCTTTTCCAAAGTGATCAAAGAGGAGACCAACAAGCCTCGCGTGGCCATCATTTTGCCACCTGGCAAGGCTGGACTGATCGCAAACCTCGCGGTGCTGCTGGCTGGAAAAACACCGATCAACCTGAATTTCACCGCCGGCCACGACTCGATTAAATCCTCGATGCGCCAGTCCGGGGTCGACCGCTACATCACGGCGGATCCGTTCGTGCGAAAAGTGTCATCATTCCCATGGCCACCGAATCGGGACATCATCTTCATTGAGCGCATCCTACCCTCACTGAAACAGCAGGTCGTCAAATGGGCACTGATTACCAAAATCATGCCAACCAAGGCGCTGACCTTGCTACTGAACACCAACAAGCGACGTGGTGATGATGAAGCCACGCTCCTTTTCACCTCAGGATCTGCGGGCGAACCGAAGGGAGTGGTTCTCAACCATCGCAACGTCCTCGGCAACGTCTGTCAATTTGCCACCCGACTTGGATTGCCAAAAGGCTCGGCCATTCTTGGCTCCCTGCCGCTGTTTCACTCCTTTGGCTGCACCGTCACTCTGTGGTTCCCGGTGATCGAAGGGATTGACCTTGTCACCTACCCAAGTCCACTGGAAACCAAGCGCTTGGCCGAATTGATCGCCCTGCATCAGATCAAAATCCTGCTGGCTACCCCGACATTCCTGCGTGGCTACATGAAGCGCATCGATCCCGCGCAACTTGCATCCCTGCAATACGTGATCACTGGTGCTGAAAAACTTCCGCAAAGCCTGGCCGATGCGTTCGAACAGAAATTCGGCATGCGTCCTCAAGAAGGCTATGGCCTGACCGAAACCTCCCCGGTGACCAACGTGAACCTGCCAGAGCCGGAAGTCGCTCCGGGAATCACTCCCTTGCCATCGTCCAGGAACGGGTCGGTCGGCCAGTTGATCCCAGGCTTGGCCATCAAGCTCACCGATCCGGCGACCAACGAATCCGTCCCATTGGACAAACAAGGGATCATCTGGTTCAAGGGCCCCAACGTCTTCAACGGCTATCTCGACAATCCCACCAAAAGCGCCGAGGTGCTGGTCGATGGATGGTTCCGCACCGGCGATGTGGGCCGCGTGGATGAAGACGGATTCCTCTACATTGAGGGGCGGATTTCCAGATTTTCCAAAATCGCAGGCGAAATGGTCCCGCATGAAACCGTCGAGGCTGCGATCAACAAGGTTCTCGAACTGGATTCCGAGTCGGAGCGGAAAATCGCCATCGTCGGTGTGCCGGACGAGCAGAAAGGCGAAGCGATTCTGTTGCTATCCACCATTGCCGGTCCGGCTCACGAACAGGAGTGCATCGATCTACGCTACAAGCTGCTCGACTTGGGTCTGCCATCGCTCTGGTGCCCGAAGCAAATCATCCCGGTCGCTGAAATTCCGGTGCTTGCATCTGGAAAACTCGATATCAAGGGTTGCGAAATGCTCGCCAAAAAGGCGGAGTGACGTTTCCCGGTTTCCCCATATCCCATGCCAAATCGCATCGATTCCCTTTTCGCCAATCTCCGGTCCTCCAACCAAAAGGCCTTCATCGCCTACGTGGCTGCTGGGGATCCGGACTTTGATACCTCACTCGAAGTCATCAAGGCCCTCGCAGACGCCGGGGCCGATTTGATCGAGCTGGGACTGCCATTTTCTGATCCACTTGCCGACGGCATCGTCAACCAAATGGCGGCGGATCGAGCCCTAAAGGCTGGCATGACGACGCCACGGGTGCTCGAACTGATCCGCAAATTCCGCGAGACTCACGAGACGCCGATCGTGCTTTTCACCTATCTGAATCCGATTTTCACCTACGGTTTCGAGAAATTCCAAAGCGACGCGGTTGCCGCCGGAGCGGACGGGATTTTGCTACTTGATCTCCCGCCGGATGAAGTCGCCGCGAATACCGGATTGGCGACAAATCCGGATCTCAAGGTTATCCGCCTGATTGCGCCAACCACTCCTTCGGATCGCGTAAAAAAACTCGCAACTCAATCAGAAGGATTCATTTACGCACTTTCCCGGACTGGAGTAACCGGCGGCCACGGTGGACCGTCTGCCAATATTTCCGCTCAAGTCGCCGCGATCAAATCCCACACGGAAACGCCGGTTTGCGTCGGCTTCGGCATCAGCAATCCAGAGCAGGCGGCCATGGTCGCAGCTGCAGCGGACGGCGTGATCGTCGGATCCGCCATCGTGAAACAGGTCGAGATGAATCCCGATCACGCCGCTCAAGCGGTGCGGGATTTTGTCACACCCTTGATCGCCTCGACCAAAGGCGTTTGAATCCAGCTCAATTGACATGCCTACACTCGTCCTTTAGAGTGCAGGCATGAAGGGCAAGCAATACACCATCCGAGGCATTTCGGAGCAGTTGGATCATGCCCTTCGGGAAGAGGCGGCGCGATATGGTAAATCGCTGAACGCCTTGTTGATCGATAAACTTTCCGACTCCTGCAAACTCTCTCCTGAACGCAAAACCAACGGACTGGAGAAATTTGCCGGATGCATGGAGCCAGATCCAGATTTTGATGCCGCGATCAAAGAATTTGATCGGGTCGACGCAGAACTGGACGACTGGCGATGAAATCTGACCTGCTCCTCGATACGAATGCCTATTCGGACTTCGGCCGTAGACTCAAATGGTTGGATGTAATCCCATACGCGGCTCAAATCTTCATTCCACTGATGGTGATTGGCGAACTCAGGAGTGGATTTCGCAATGGCCGCCATTTCCAAAAAAATGAGGACGATTTACAGGATTTCCTTTCACAAGGGACGGTGCGGGTTCTCGCTCCAGACCTCCAAACGACGTTCCATTACTCCATCATTTTCACGGATCTGAAATCTCGCGGCATCATCATCCCTCAAAACGACCTCTGGATCGCAGCTTTAGCCGTGCAACACGGACTTTGGCTTTGCACTTCTGACGCGCATTTCGATCATCTGCCGCAGCTGCTCCGCATCCAATCCTGAAACTTTCTCCACCACCATGCTTCTTCACTTCTACAAAATGAACGGTGCCGGTAACGATTTCATCGTCATCGACAATCGCGACCTGTCCAACAACCTCGACACCGACACGATCGCCGCGCTTTGCGATCGCCATCGCGGCATCGGTGCCGATGGCCTGCTCGCTGTCGAGCCAGCGGAAAATGGCGCCGACTACAAATTCCGCTATTACAATGCCGACGGTGGCGAAGCCGAAATGTGCGGCAATGGCGCCCGTTGCTTCGGCCGATTCACCTCTCATTTGACGGAGGAAATGCCGGAAAAGGTGAGCTTCGAAACCATCGCCGGAACTCTCGACGCGGTCATGATTGGCGACGACGTGCGCATCGCGATGTCCACGCCAAAGGATCTACAACTCAACCTGCCGATCTCGATCGACGATCTGGATGCCAAGATGCATTTCATCAATACCGGCGTCCCCCACGTCGTGAGTTTCGTGGAAAGCCTCGACGAATTGGATGTTTTCAACCACGGCCGCGATATCCGCCAGCACTCGCATTTCGCCCCAGCCGGCACGAACGCCAACTTTGCCAAAGTGCTCGCGCCCGATCACATCGCCATCCGCACCTACGAGCGCGGAGTGGAAGATGAAACGCTCGCCTGTGGCACCGGCATGGTCGCCTGCGCATTGGTCCATCATCTTCTGACTGGCGCACCATCGCCGATCAAGGTGGATGTCGAAGGCGGAGACACTCTCGAAATCGGCTTCGAAAAAACCGGCGACGACAGCTTCACCAACGTCACCCTCACCGGCCCGGCGGACTTTGTGTTCGAAGGCGAAATCGAAATCTGATCCACGCCCGGATTTTACCGAATGGATCTGTTCGCGTTCACCGTCACGTTTTTCCTGGTGCTCGATCCATTCGGCAACGCACCGGTTTTCCACGCGGTTCTGGCCAAGGTTCCGGAACCGCGACGCAAGGCAGTGCTTGCCCGCGAGTTGCTGTTTTCATTGGCCATCCTGATGGGCTTTCTGCTTTTCGGGAAGCATGTCCTCGGGTTCCTCGGACTGCGACCGCCGACACTCAGCATTTCGGGAGGCATTGTGCTGTTTCTGATCGCTCTCGGTATGGTCTTCCCTGCCAGAGGCATGCTTGGTGGGGAGTCAGAGGACGATGAACCCTACATTGTGCCAATGGCCGTTCCCCTGATTGCCGGGCCTTCAAGCATTGCCCTGCTGTTATTGGTCAGCTCGAAACATCCCGACCACCTCACCCAAATCGCCTTCGCCGCTACAGGAGCCTGGCTTGCCTCATCGCTGATTCTCTGGTTTTCGCCCGTGGTGTTGCGCGCGCTTGGTCCGCGAGGCAGCCGGGCAATCGAGCGACTGATGGGCCTTCTCCTGATTCTGGTATCAGTCCAAATGTTCCTGGACGGAGTGGCGACTTACCAAGCTGCGACCCATTAATTCACAATATCTGCCATTTTCCCCAGATACAGATTGGACGATCGTAAAATGACGTTCATGCTCCCAACAATCATGCGTTTCACCGGAACACACACCGCCCTTATCACCCCTTTCCGCGACGGCCAAATTGACGCCCCCGCTTTCAAGTCGTTGATCGATCGACAAATTGCGGGCGGCATTGACGGTATCGTGCCAGTCGGCACCACCGGCGAATCCCCGACGCTGGACATGGAAGAACACATCGAGGTCGTTCGCCTCGCCGTCGAATACGCCGCAGGTCGCTGCCTGGTCATCGCCGGTACCGGAGCAAACTCCACCTCGGAAGCCATCGAGCTGACCGAAGCCGCCGAAAAAATCGGCGCCGATGCAACTCTCCAAGTCTGCCCGTATTACAACAAGCCATCGCAAGAAGGCGTCTATCTCCATTACCGCGCCATCGCTGAGTCCACCAATCTACCGGTCATGCTTTATAGCGTTCCCGGCCGCTCCGGGATCGAGATTGCTCCGGAAACGGCTGCACGCCTCGCGGCCGATTGCCCGACGATTACCGCGATCAAAGAAGCCGGCGGTTCGGTTGACCGCATCAACCAACTGGTCTCCGTATTGCCGGAAGATTTCGGCATTCTCAGCGGCGATGATCCACTCACCCTGCCCTTCATGGCATGCGGTGCCAACGGACTGGTTTCGGTCGCGTCCAACCTGATTCCGGATGTCATGTCGAAGCTCGTCCGCACCTGCCTCGCAGGCGATTTCGCCGACGCTCTGGCGCAGCAAAAGCAATACTATCCATTGTTCCGCGGCTTGATGTCGCTCGATACAAATCCGGTGCCGATCAAATCCGCCGTCGCCCTGCAAGGTCACTGCTCGAGCGAATTGCGCCTGCCGCTTGCTCCACTTTCCGACGAAGCCAACGAGAAGCTGATTGCGCTGATGAAGGAGTTCAAGCTCCTCAGCTGATTCGCCGCCGGTTTAACCCATTTTACCGATCCACCCAAAACCCATGTCAAAACTCTTCATTCCAGGCCCCATCGACGTCTCGAAAGAAACCTACGCCGCCATGTGCAGGCCGATGATCGGTCACCGTGGCGCGGAGTTCGAGGCGTTGTATGCTTCAACCCAACCCGGTCTGCAGGAAATCGCCGGAACCACCCGCCCGGTTTTCCTTTCCACCTCGTCCGCCTGGGGCGTGATGGAAGCTTCACTGCGCAACCTCTGCGCGAAAAAAGTGCTCAACCTTTGCAACGGAGCCTTCTCAGACAAATGGTTCGATGTTGCGAAAAAACTCGGCCTGGAAGCGGACAAGATCCAAGCCGAATGGGGCGAAACGATCGATCCTGAAGCCGTTCGTCAAAAGCTTGAAGAAGGCGGTTTTGACCTCGTCACCCTCATCCATAACGAAACCTCGACCGGCGTGATGGTCGATCTCGAGGCCATCGCCAAAGTGGTTAAATCGTTCCCGGATGTTTTGTTGGTCGTGGATACCGTTTCGTCGTTTTCCGCCGTGCCGACGCCGATGGACGCACTCGGCATCGATGTGCTTTTGGCCGGTGTCCAAAAAGCACTCGCGCTGCCGCCTGGACTGACCATTTTTGCCTGCTCCGAAGCTGCGATCGAGCGCGCCAAGGTTCAGCCGAACCGCGGTTACTACTTCGATTTCATCGAGTTCGCCAAGAACGCGGAAAAGAACAACACGCCCTCGACCCCGTCGATTTCCCACATCTTCGGGCTCCAGCACATTCTCGAAGAAATCCACAAGGAAGGACTCGAGGCCCGCTTCGCCCGCCACCGCTCGAACAATCAGCTGATTCATGAGTGGGGTGCCCGCCATGGCTTCGAAAACTTCGCGCCGGAAGGCCACCAATCGGTCTCGCTGACCTGCTTCAAAACTCCCGAAAGCCTCGACCTTTCGGACTTTATGAAAGAGCTGAAGAGCAAACACGGCTTCGTGATCAACGGCGGCTACGGAAAAATCAAAGGTCTGACATTCCGTATTTCCAACATGGGCAACGAAACCACCGAGACCATGCAGGAGCTGATCACGGCAATGGACGACGTGCTCGGATAATCGATTGGTAAATTCCTGATCTGACTCAAAGGACGCCCACGAAATCGGGCGTCCTTTTCTCTTCCCTTGATTCCTGATCGCGGAAGCCCGAGTCTATCGACGTCATGCCAGCCGACGTCGTTTCCCTGCTCCAACATCTCGTCCGGATTCCTTCCGTCAATCCTGACAACAATCCGGGAACGGAACTGACTGGCGAAATGGAAATCGCCAACTTTCTCGCCGCTTGGCTGGAAGGACTCGGCGCCGAGGCAATTGTCGAAGAAATCCGCCCTGGCCGCCCCAATCTGATCGCTCGCTTCGCTCCGCTCGATGGGCGGCCGAGAATCCTGTTCGGTCCACACCTCGACACGGTTGGAGTTGGCGGCATGATCATCGATCCATTCGACGGCGGAGTCCGCGATGGCAAGATCTGGGGCCGTGGCGCATCCGACACCAAAGGCCCGATGGCCGCAATGTTGTGGGCCTTGCGCGAAACTCGCGAGCTGCAGGCAACGCTGCCCGTGGCGGTCGATTTCGTCGCCTTCATGGGTGAGGAATCCTGCCAATTCGGCTCCAAGGATTTCGTCAAAAACCACGGCCACCATTATTCGTTCGCCCTGGTCGGCGAACCCACCAATCTACAAACCGTCCACACCACCAAAGGGTCACTCTGGACCAGTTTGCAAGCCACCGGCAAGGCTGCCCATTCCTCGCAACCCGAGCGCGGGGAAAATGCGATCCTCAAACTGGCTCGCGCACTCGATGTGTTAGACCGTCACTTGGTTCCCAAACTCAAGGAATTCGATCACCCGGTGCTCGGCCACTCGACGCTCAATGTGGGCACAATTGAAGGCGGCTCACGCCCGAACATTGTCCCCGATTTCGCGACGGCGGAAATCGACATCCGCATTACCCCGTCATTGGCAGCAGCTGGTGGTGCGCTGAAATTGCTCACGGAAACGATCACTGCTTTTGACCTTCCGATTGAAATCGTCGACCCGGTCGAGAATCCGCCGATGGAGACTTCACCCGATCATCCGGTGATCAAATCCTTGCTCGCCAATGGCTCCGGCCTCACCGGCGCCCCGTGGTTTTCCGATGCCGCCCACCTCGCCCACGGCGGGATTCCCGGGATCTGCATCGGGCCGGGATCGATTGATCAAGCGCACACCATCGACGAATTCATCAAGGTCTCGGATCTTGAAGCCGGTGCCGCCTTTTTCGAAAAGTTCATTCGCAGTCTTTGATCCTCCATGTCCCCCCTCAAAGGAAAAACGGTGCTGGTCACTGGCGCTTCCAGCGGCATCGGCCTTTCGCTCTGCAAGTTTCTGTTAGATCGCGGCGCCAATGTCCTTGGCGTCACCCGCCGACCGTCCGCACTGCCTGGTGGTGTCACTCCCATCCAGGCGGATCTAACCAAACGCGAGGAGATCTCCGCCATTTTCCAGGGACTCGGCAAGATCGATGCCTTGGTGAACTCAGCCGGTATCGCCTACCTGTCGCGGATCGCTGATGGAAACCCAGCCGATTGGGAAGAGATGTGGCGGGTCAACGTGATGGCCCTCGCCCTTTGCTGTCAGCTCTCGCTGAAGCATTTCCCATCGAACGGTGGACGCATCGTCAATGTTTCGTCACTCAGCGGTCACCGGGTTCCCCCGACGGGTGGCTTCTACGCACCTACTAAGTTTGCCGTAAAAGGCATCACTCAAGCACTGCGCAGCGAACTGAAAGCCATCCACTCGCCGGTTCAGGTTGCTGCGGTTTCGCCGGGATTCGTCGATACCCCGTTGCTGGAGCAATACTTCCGTGGCCGCGAAGATGTCCTTTCCCAAACCCGCGAAAATGTCCGCATGCTGGACTCCGAGGATGTTGCCTGGGCCATTCTCAGCATTCTCGAAGCGCCAGCACATGTCGAGATTGCCGACATTCTGCTGCGCGGCAGTGGTCAACACATGTAAGCCCAACTCCATGATTCGCCGTATCATTCTGCTACTTTGCTCGCTGGCGATTTGCCTGAGCATCAGCTCGTGCATCGATGGCAAGGAGGAGATCTGGCTCAACGCGGATGGCAGTGGCAAAGCGGAATTCCATTACCAGATCCCAGCTACAGCCGCTTCGTTCAAAGGCGGAGCCGACGGAATTGATGCGATGCTGGCCGATTTGCTAAAGAACCAACCGGAGGCCACCCACTCGGCCGTCTCGGAGAATGGCAGGGTCAGTATCGCCGTGAGCTTGCCCTTCAAATCAGCGGACGATCTCAAAAGCCTGGCCACCTTGAAAGACTCTGGATCGATGCCGGATTCCTTCAAATACTTTGCCGGAAAAATCGATTTCGCCCAATCCGGCCGCACCATCTCGGTCAGCCGGACCGTAGACCCAGGCAAAGCCCTGCCGGGATCTGGATTTTATCCGAAATCGCAGCTCAAAAATCACCAGTTGAGCTACATCGTTCATCTACCCCTGGCTGCGACGGAATCGAATGCGACCCGAACCGAAGATGCCGGTAAAACCCTGATCTGGGAGGTGCCACTTGCCAAAGCGCTGCGGGCACCCATCACCACCCGATTCAAGGCGATCATTCCAATCCCAGGCTGGCTGATTGGGATAGCCATCGGAGCTGGCGTTGCCGCTCTCGCGATCGTTTTTCTCATCGTCCGCGCTCTGAAGAAGCGGCGAAAGGGCTGAGGTCTGCTTGATGACACGATACATCGTTTCGCGCCGGGGAAAAGTAACCATCGTGAGCACAAAAAAACCGCCGCCCGAAGGTATCGGACGGCGGTTGGTTGAATCTCAATCCTTCAATCTCAAGCAGCGGCTTTCGAAGCTTTGTCTTCGAGAGCTTTTTTCACCTGAGCAATGATTGCCGAAAACGCGGCAGGATCCTGGATCGCGATGTCGGAGAGGATCTTGCGATCCGCTTCGATACCTGCGGCCTTGAGACCTTCGATGAAGCGTGAGTAGGTCAGATCTTCAGCGCGGACAGCAGCGTTGATACGCTGAGTCCACAAGCGGCGGAACTGGCCCTTGCGCTTTTTACGGTCGCGGTATTCGTAAGTTTCAGCCTTACGAACAGCGTCCTTGGCGTAACGGAAGAGCTTCGAGCGGAATCCGCGGAAGCCCTTGGCCCGGAGCAAGACGCGCTTACGACGCTTGCGGCTGGCCGGTGAGTTAGTGGCACGTGGCATTTTCTATTTTCTGTTTGAACGGACCGTTGTTTTCCTATCCTCCCGCAGTCTCGACCGTTCTTGTCTCCCTCTCGGGATCAGGCTGCATGAAGGCCGTCCGATTCGCGGACGGTAGCGTTGTCGTCGCCAGCGTTTCTCGTTAATGGAAGGGAAGGTTCTCCTTGACGTTTTTAATGTCAGCATCGGAAACGAGGGCTGCTTGACCGAGAACGCGTTTGCGTTTGCGGTTCTTGCACTGAAGCAAGTGGCGCTTTCCTTGTTTACGACGAAGTACTTTCCCTGTGCCCGTCACTTTGAAGCGTTTGGCTACGGCTTTCCGTGTCTTTGCTTTTCCTCCGACTCTTGGCATGGGACGGGCAAACTAGGGTCCCGCCCCGCGTTGGCAAGGCAAAAATGGTGTTATTTCACATTGATGAAGGATTTTTCCAGCAATCAAGGTTTGGAGATCAAACTTTTGCCTCCAGCCACTTGCCGCGGAAATGAGCCCAGGAAAGAATCATCGATTGGGTCGCGAGGTCCGCCCCAAAAATCAGCCAGACGAAATGAAGGCTGAACCAAGGCTGTGACTGGCACAACAGCACCAGCAAAACCCGGTAAAACGCCATGCTGACAAAGGAGCATCGCATCACCAAAGCCGTCGCCCCTGCGGTGCGCATGGAAGTCTTCAGCAACACACAAGTCGCGGCGAATGGTTGGGAAAACGCGCAAACGACCACCGCCGGGCCCGCCAGTTGCTGGAAAATCTCACTGCCCGGAGCCAGCAGGTCGATCATCGGCCGCCTGAAAACGAAGATGCCAACTGCGATACTGCCCATGAGGATGGCTGCAATTTTCCAGCACAGCCGCACGGACCGCACCGCCATTTCCTTGGACCCTGCGCCCAGATATTGGCCGACCAAGGCCGAGCCGGCGGTGGCGATCGCAAAACCAGGAAGCAGGCTCATCGATTCCATCCGGATGGTGATAAAGTGCGCCCCAAGTGCCGCATCGCCCAACATTCTGGAGATCGCATGCACGCCGAAAAGCTGGATCGCCCACATGCAGGTGATCTCGATCGCTTGCGGTGAGCCGACCCGGGCGATCCGGCGCATCACGGTGGCGCATGGCCGCAACCCGTCGATCGTCCAATTCAAAATTCCGCTTTTCACCGCTAAAATGACGCTGACCGTGGCCAGTCCCGTCGCCCAGCCACACAACGTTCCAGCAGCGATGCCCGCCATGCCGTGACCACCGATCGGTGCCGGGCCGAACACGAAGAGCGCGCTCAACGCCATGTTCATCAAATTCACCACACACATGCCGATGAACGGCGTCCGGGTATCACCCGCCCCACGCAAGGCCGCATTGATGCAGAACATGGCTCCGCTGATCGGGCAGGAAATCGCGAACACGTGGATGAAATCCCGCGCGTAATGTTGAGCCAGCGGCGAGAGGCCCAACATGCCTCCAAGAATCGGCATGCAGACCAGCAACAAGCCCGTGGAAAGCATTCCTGTTAGAATTCCCAACAGCAGCCCTTGCCCCAGTCCCTGATTGGCCAATTTCTGATCTCTCGCACCGGTGGCGCGCGAAACCAGCGCCATCACGCCGGTCGCCATCGCGCCCTGGAGAATGCTGGAAAACCACGTGAGGTAAACATTGAAACCCATCGATGCCAGCACGGCGACTTTGTCATAAAGCCGTTCGTCCATTCGCCCCGCAATGAATTGGTCGGAGTAGCCGACAAAAAACGCCAGGATCTGCTCTAGCAGCGGCCAAAACGCGAGCACCGCTACCTGGCGCGGCAATGACAATCCGCCCAAAGTCCCGGCCAGCCGAACTTCCGGCTCCGCCCGCCGTTTGGCTTCTAAAGTAATTCCGGGTTTCGACATGGTCCGGCCCAGCCGTATCCCTTCCTGGGGAAAAACACAACACGAGCCGATATCGATTTTTTTGCCGGTCTTTTCTAGCCCGGACCGGCATCGGGCTTCGCCGCTATTGCAAATCCCCCGCCATCCGGTTTCGATGCAGCTTCCGATGGCTCACGCATTTTCATTCGACTCCCTCAACACCGCACAACGACAAGCCGTGGGCACCTTGGACGGCCCGGTGCTGATCCTTGCAGGTGCCGGGACCGGGAAAACGCGCACCGTGACCTGTCGGATCGCCCACATGCTGGAAAAGAAGATCCCGGCGGAAGAGATTCTGGCGGTTACTTTCACCAACAAGGCCGCTTCGGAAATGCGCGAACGGATCGGCGGCATGGTTTCCAAAAAAGCTGCGGGAGAGATGACGGTTTGTACCTTCCACTCGCTCTGCGTCCGCATCCTGCGCGGCGGCATCGACAAGCTCGGTTACAAAAAGAATTTCTCGATCTGTTCTCACTCCGATCAGGTCGGCATCATGAAACAGCTTCTCGTTCGCAAAGGCGGGAGCGACGAAAAAGTAAAACCGGACACCGTCCTTTCGGCGATTTCCGGAGCCAAGAACAAGGGGCTTGATCCCGCGGATCTGGAGGATGATTTCTTCGCAACCCTCGCGGTGGCTTACCAAAACGAACTGCGCGCGCAGAATGCGGTCGATTTTGATGACCTGCTGCTGCTTGCAGAAAAAATTCTCAGCGAGCATGCCGATGTCCGGGAATACTTCCGCCACCGCTACACGCGGGTGACGGTCGATGAGTTCCAGGATACCAACGCATTGCAGATGCGACTTTTGCAGCAGCTGGTGGGACCACCTTACCACGTCTGCGTGGTGGGCGACGATGACCAATCGATCTACGGCTGGCGCGGTGCGGAAAGTGCGAACATTCTGCAGTTCGAGCGATTCTTCCCCGATCCGAAGATCATCCGCCTGGAAGAAAATTATCGTTCCACCCACGCGGTGCTTCACACCGCCAACTCGCTGATCAAACACAACCTCGGACGCCGCGAAAAAATCCTGCGCTCTACCCGCAAAGGCGGCGACCCTGTCCGCGTCGTCGCAATGCCGGGCGATGAGGAAGAAGCGGAGTTCATCGCCGAGGAAATTCTGGCTGGCAAAAGCGCCGTGGGCCGCGCCTGGGAAGACTTCGCCGTTTTGTTCCGCACCAATGGCCAAAGCCGGAAACTCGAATCCGCGCTCCGTGAACGCAAGATTCCCTACCGGATGGTTGGTGCGCAGAGCTTTTACGATCGCCGGGAAGTGCGGGACGCACTCGCCTACGCCCAACTGCTGGCATCACCGGATGCGGATGTTCCCCTGCTGCGGGTGATCAACGCCCCCAACCGCGGCATTGGACAAACCACTGCCGTGCTGGCGACCGATTGGAGCCGCGAGCATCACGAATCGGTCTGGCAAGCGCTGTGTGATCCGGAATTTACCGATACCCTCGGCCCGAAAGCTCGCACCGCCGTGCAGGAATTTGTCGCGCTCATTGCCGGTGCTAAAAACCGCATCGATCTCAATCACGAGAGCCCGGCCGAGGTCCTGGATGGAATGCTCAAGGAAATGGAGTATCTCCAATGGATCGAGCGCGGTTGCAAAACCGAAACCGAGCGCGTGCAACGCGGTGAAGGCCTGCACAACGTGATCGACAGCCTGCGCAAACACGTCGCCAAAGGCAAAAAACTGCAGTCTTTCCTCGATGATTCTGCCCTCGCCTCCGATCGCGAGGACGATGATCTGGAAAAGAAACAAGGTGCCACGCTCATCACCCTGCACGCTTCCAAGGGGCTGGAATTTCCCATCGTTTTCCTGGTGGGGCTGGAAGAAGGTTTCCTCCCCCACTCACGCAGCATCGTGGAAGGCACCAAGGATGAGGAGCGGCGATTGCTCTACGTCGGCATCACCCGCGCCCAGGATCAACTCACCCTCACCTACTGCTCCAAACGTAAAAAATGGGGCCAGGAAACCCACTGCGAAGCGAGCTCGTTCATCGGTGAGCTGGACGATGAATACATGGATCACACCAGTTACGACGACATTCTTGGAGCCGAAGCGAGCACCGAAGACCTCGGCAATTTCTTCGGCAGCCTCAAGGGTCTGCTTGATGACATCTGATTCACCGACCGAAGGAGAATGCATTTCCGGCTTGCCGTGACAGGCAAGCTCTGATTCCTTCCGCCAAGTCGAGACGCCGCTGTAGCTCAGGGGTAGAGCAATTCATTCGTAATGAATAGGTCGTCGGTTCAAATCCGACCAGCGGCTCCATGATTTTGAATCAGTTGCACCTGCAACTAGCGGGTCCGCACCCATTTTTGAGGATGAGCCGGAAGAGCCTCATTTATGAGGAAGAGCGCTTTTTCCGCCGAGCTATTCCCACGCGCATCCCCTTTCCTGCCGCCGGGCGTGACAAACTCCGGATTTTCACTTCGTGTCAACTTCCCATCACGCTGGCAGGACAATCGCCAAAGGCGACTGGCTAGAGTTGCCCCTGAGAACCTCGAACTCTCAACTGCTCCTGATATTTTGGAACGTAAGGGCCGTTTCCGAGATGAATATCCAATTCTCAAATCCACCATGAAATCTTTGCGATCCAAAAATTCAAGATTTCTGAATGAGATGTACAATAAATTATTGGTCAGTACGTTACAAATCACAGGCAAACACACCATTGACAATAAAACCGCGATATCCAATATGAGTCAGAACGAATTATACTGTTAGCCGAAGAAAATGAACACGATCACTGCATTGCTAGGCACCCTGCTCTTGATGTGTTCGAGCGTTTGCCACGCGCTTCCAGATACGCTCGCG
>NZ_JAENIJ010000169.1 GCF_016595435.1 Luteolibacter pohnpeiensis | reverse complement strand
GTTCCGCCGAGCTTGCGGGCAACTGCTTCCGCATCCTCCAATTCCTTCTGCGCGGTTTTCACCTTCTGCGCCAGATCGACGAATCCCTTGCTGCCTACCGGAAGATCCAGCAACTCCTTTTCCAGTCGTTGCAGCTCGGCAGTGAGCTGGTTAAGCCACTTCGTCCCTTACTTCGCTTCGGGGAGTTTCAGCTCATCTCCGGTTTCATCCGCAGCCGCGCCCACCTGATTCACCGCCGATGAAGTGTCATCTGCAGCATCCTTGACCTGATCCAGCGCCTTTTCCGCATCCTTTGCCCCCTTCGTGTCCGCCTGCGTCTCGAACCGGATTTCCACTTTCTTGTCAGCCATGCCACAATCGTCGGCAGGGCAAACCCATGAGGCGACTTGGCGGAGTGGTCCCTGCGATCAGCGAACCATCAACTATTCCTGATATTTTGGATCGTACGGTATATATCCAAGCTGCATATCCAACTCTCAAACCCACCCTGAAATCTTTGCGATCCAAGAATTCAGAGTTTCTGAACGAGATGCACAAAAAACTATTGATCAGCACGTTTCAAACCCCAATCATACACACCATTGACAATGAAATCGCGATATACAATATGGGTCAGAACGAATTATACTGTTCTG
>NZ_JAENIJ010000168.1 GCF_016595435.1 Luteolibacter pohnpeiensis | reverse complement strand
CGTGATGCAATCTGAAGCGCCGCCAAGACCTCCGCGCCAACGGATGAGTCTGTGAACAAGATCCATGAAAACTACCACCAATCCTTCACCCTCGCCAAGCCTTTTTCTCGGAATCGACGTCGACAAATCCGACCTCTTTTGCCACCTCATCGGCCACAAAGAACCGCTCTCCGAACGCTTCGATAACACCCCGAAAGGCATCGCTAACCTCATCCAATGGCTCGCCAAACTCGCATAACCCGCCGCCATTTCCGCCTGCCTCGAACAAACCGGCCACTACAGCATCGCCATCTCAAAAGCCCTCCATCAACACGGCCTCCACGCCCTTTTCCTCGTCAATCCCAGACGTATCAAAGCCTTCGGAAATCAAAAACTCAGACGCAACAAAAGTGACACTGCCGACGCCCGGCTCATTGCACGATTCCTCGTTGCCGAACAAAATGACCTCACCCCCTGGACTCCAAAAACCACTGAAAACGAACAACTCACCGACCTCGTCCGCTACACCGAATCCATCACCCGCGAGATCGCCAAACTCAAAATCAAATGCGAATCCGCCATCGATCCCATCGTTCTCAAATCCCTAAGCCGCAGAATCAAATCCGAACAAAAGGAACTCGCCGCCATCCGTCTCCGCA
>NZ_JAENIJ010000167.1 GCF_016595435.1 Luteolibacter pohnpeiensis | reverse complement strand
TCCGATGTGCTGCCGGTTTATGAGCCTGGCTTGGACGAGGTGGTCACCGCTGCCCGGGGGAAAAACCTTCACTTCACCACCGATATCAAGGCCGCCATCAAGGCCGCCGATTTGATTTTCGTCTCGGTCGGCACGCCAACGAAGTCCTACGGCATCGGCGCCGGTCGTGCAGCGGATTTGCGCTACATCGAAGGCGCTGCCCGCCTCATCGCCGAAGTGGCGGAGGGCAACAAGATCATCGTCGAGAAATCCACCATCCCGGTCAAAACCGCGAGCGCGATCAAGACGATCCTCGCCGCGAACTCGACCAACGATGCGACTTTCCAAGTCCTTTCCAATCCGGAGTTCCTCGCGGAAGGAACCGCAGTCGAAGACCTCACCGCGCCTGACCGGATTCTGATCGGTGGCGAATCGACCCCGGAAGGTCAGATCGCGCTCGAAGCGCTCGTCTCCGTTTACGCGCACTGGGTGCCACGCGAGCGCATCATCACCACCAACCTCTGGTCGTCCGAGCTTTCCAAGCTGGTCGCCAATGCCTTCCTCGCGCAACGGATTTCCTCGATCAACTCGATCTCCGCCCTTTGCGAAGCGACCGGCGCGGATGTCGATGAAGTCGCCAACGCGATCGGCACCGACTC
>NZ_JAENIJ010000166.1 GCF_016595435.1 Luteolibacter pohnpeiensis | reverse complement strand
GAGTCGGTGCCGATCGCGTTGGCGACTTCATCGACATCCGCGCCGGTCGCTTCGCAAAGGGCGGAGATCGAGTTGATCGAGGAAATCCGTTGCGCAAGGAAGGCATTGGCGACGAGCTTGGAAAGCTCGGACGACCAGAGGTTGGTGGTGATGATGCGTTCGCGTGGCACCCAGTGTGCGTAAACGGAGACGAGCGCTTCGAGCGCGATCTGACCTTCCGGGGTCGATTCGCCACCGATTAGAATCCGGTCTGGCGCGGTGAGGTCTTCGACTGCGGTTCCTTCAGCGAGGAACTCCGGATTGGAAAGGACTTGGAAAGTCGCATCGTTGGTCGAGTTTGCGGCGAGGATCGTTTTGATCGCGCTCGCGGTTTTGACCGGGATGGTGGATTTCTCGACGATGATCTTGTTGCCTTCCGCGACTTCGGCGATGAGGCGGGCAGCGCCTTCGATGTAGCGCAAATCCGCCGCGCGACCGGCGCCGATGCCGTAGGACTTCGTTGGCGTGCCAACCGAGACGAAGATCAAATCGGCGGCCTTGATCGCGGCCTTGATATCGGTGGTGAAGTGAAGGTTTTTCCCCCGGGCAGCGGTGACCACCTCGTCCAAGCCAGGCTCATAAACCGGCAGCACATCGGA
>NZ_JAENIJ010000165.1 GCF_016595435.1 Luteolibacter pohnpeiensis | reverse complement strand
GATCCGCCAGAAGCTCCCGATTTTCCCTTCTTCTTGCGGCCTTTCTTCGCGCCAGCTTCAACTTGCTCGAACAGGGCACGCTTGCCTTTGATCGTGAAAAGCCGGGTGTGATAGAAAATCTCGTAATCCCTCGCACGACGGCCGCGAGCTTCTGGAATGATTGGAATCGTCAACGCCCCTGCCCGCTTGGCTCGGATGGTGCCACCACGAACCTTGTGAGCATAGTGGTCGGCGTCGTTAAAGATGATGGCACCGTCCTGATCCGAACTGCCAAACGACCAACCTCCGGTGATGGTCGAGCCAAACGCGGAGCCTTCACCTCCACCCTTGCCCATGTAGTTCTTGCCACGCCATTTGCCGGCGCGGTCGAACTCGCGGTGGTAGGCTGCAGCCTCAAGCACCGCTGCCTTGCTCGCGACTTTGTTCAGCTCCGCTTTTTCAGGCCCGGCAAGGGCTTCGACGTATCCGCGCATGAACTTGCTCGCGCCGTTTTTCACACTGACCTTGAGAGCGATCATGATTCGTAACGGCTGGTGCTACCGGCAAGCACGCCGGAGGAAATGGCTTTTTCAAGAGCGGTCTGAAGAACTGGCGTGTTGAACTGACCGGACAGCTCCGGCATTTCACGGTGGGCCTTTTC
>NZ_JAENIJ010000164.1 GCF_016595435.1 Luteolibacter pohnpeiensis | reverse complement strand
GATCCGCCAGAAGCTCCCGATTTTCCCTTCTTCTTGCGGCCTTTCTTCGCGCCAGCTTCAACTTGCTCGAACAGGGCACGCTTGCCTTTGATCGTAAACAGCCGGGTGTGATAGAAAATCTCGTAATCCTTCGCAAGTCTGCCGCGAGCTTCTGGAATGATTGGAATCGTCAACGCCTTGGCTCGCTTGGCGCGGATGGTCCCGCCACGAACCTTGTGCGCGTAGTGGTCGGCGTCGTTGAAGATGATGGCGCCGTCCTGATCCGAACTGCCGAACGACCAGCCTGCGGTGATGGTCGAACCAAACGCGGAACCTTCACCCCCGCCCTTGCCCATGTAGTTTTTGCCACGCCATTTGCCGGCGCGGTCGAACTCGCGATGATACGCGGCTGCCTCAAGCACCGCTGCCTTGCCAGCGACCTTGTTCAGCCCCGCCTTTTCAGGGCCGGAAAGGGTTTCGACGTATCCGCGCATGAACTTGCTCGCGTCGTTCTTCACACTGACTTTGAGCGCAATCATGATTCGTAACGGCTGGTGCTACCGGCGAGCACGCCGGAGGAAATGGCTTTTTCAAGAGCGGTCTGAAGAACTGGCGTGTTGAACTGACCGGACAGCTCCGGCATTTCACGGTGGGCCTTTTC
>NZ_JAENIJ010000163.1 GCF_016595435.1 Luteolibacter pohnpeiensis | reverse complement strand
GGAGCAGTTTTCGCATGATGGCGATGATGATTTGCTTGGGCTTTTTGCCATTTTCCTGGAGCCGATCGGCGAAGGTTTTGAGCAAGGGGTTGTTGTTCCGTGCGGTCATGGCGGGCATGAAGAGGGCACGCCGAAGGTGGGTGGAGCCGACTTTGGTGATGGGGGTGGTGGGGCGACCCGAGGCGCCGCTGACGAAGTGGCACGGGGTGACTCCAGCCCAGGCGGCGAGCTGGCGGGCGTTGCTGAAGTGGGTGAGATCGGGGATCTCGGCGAGCATGAGGTGACTGCTGATTTCACCGATGCCGGGGATGGAGCGGATGAGCTGGTCGCTCTTCCTGATGGTGTCGCTGGATTTGATGATGGCGTTGATGCGGAGACGAATGGCGGCGAGTTCCTTTTGTTCGGATTTGATTCTGCGGCTTAGGGATTTGAGGACGATGGGATCGATGGCGGATTCGCATTTGGTTTTGAGTTTGGCGATTTCGCGGGTGATGGATTCGGTGTAGCGGACGAGCTCGGTGAGTTGTTCGTTTTCAGTGGTTTTTGGAGCCCATGGGGTGAGGTCGTTTTGTTCGGCAACGAGGAATCGTGCAATGAGCCGGGCGTCGGCAGTGTCACTTTTGTTGCGTCTGAGTTTTTGATTTCCGAAGGC
>NZ_JAENIJ010000162.1 GCF_016595435.1 Luteolibacter pohnpeiensis | reverse complement strand
CTGATCCGCTCCGAGTCGGATTTTCACCGTGATTAGAACTCTCAACCCACAGTCAACGCGCGGCTGCCATCAGGCGGTTGGTGTGCTATGACGTTAGGCAGAAAAAGATGAACAAGGTAATCAGAAAGTCCGACACCAACGTCAGCGTTTACTACAGTAACGGTGGATTCGCTCACAACATGTATGGACGCAACATCGCTCTCGACATCGGAGATAAGCGAACGCTCGTTTTCGTAGACCTTTCCAAAAACTACCGATCGAAAAATAAAGAATCGAACGACTATTTAGATATCATCGAGCTTCAAGAAGAAGCAGACGAGCTTAGTTCATTCAGCATTCAGGAAGAAAAAATTAGAGACATATTTGAATCTGCGATTTCGAAAAAACCCGAAAACAAATGGAAGCTAGAACTCGATATGGGAGGTGGAAAGATTCGGATATTCACAGTTGAGCCTTTTCCTGATGAAAACGGCGTAACCTTCAAAATAAAGTATGCCTAACCAGGCAGCCCATACAACTCCGGCCAGCGCTCCGCGCTGACCTACGCGTATGGCTTTCACGTTATCCAAGGAAATGAAGTTCTGCTGTCACGCCGCCAATGGCCGTTTCAATGATCGCCTCAACGTAGGTGAATTCCTGATTGCGGGAGTCGA
>NZ_JAENIJ010000161.1 GCF_016595435.1 Luteolibacter pohnpeiensis | reverse complement strand
CCAGCCACGATGCGCCGCGACTTGTTAGAAGTCGGCATCGACCCTGAGCTATTCGACAGCAACGTGATCATTGCCAAGACCCCTTACGAAGCTGCCGAGAAAGCTCACGCGCTCGCGACCCTCACCGAGTGGGACGAATTCCGGACCCTGGATTTGCCAAAAATCTACGACCTGATGCTCAAGCCCGCCTTCGTCTTCGACGGCCGCGCCGTGCTCCCCGCCGCCGCCCTCAAAGCCCACGGCTTCGACGCATTCGTCATCGGCAAGGGCTGAGCTCCACCACTTGCTGTCATTTTTAGCCATCTAATCTCTACAACAACCAACGATCTAAGCTTCGACTCCCAATACTCTGAGTCGTCCAAAGTAAAAGTTCCGCCATGAAAAAAGCACTGATCACCGGAGTCACCGGTCAAGACGGATCCTATCTCGCTGAATTCCTGCTCGAAAAAGGATACGAAGTCCACGGCATCAAGCGCCGCGCTTCCCTCTTCAACACCGAGCGCGTCGACCACATCTACGAAGATCCCCACATCGAGCACGCACGCTTCAAGCTCCACTACGGCGATCTCACCGACACCTCCAACCTCACCCGCCTCCTCGCTGAAATCCAGCCCGATGAGGTCTACAACCTCGGCGCCATGTCCCACGTCGCCGTTTCCTT
>NZ_JAENIJ010000160.1 GCF_016595435.1 Luteolibacter pohnpeiensis | reverse complement strand
AAGTCGCTCAACTTCGCCCGCACCTACAACTGGACCGCGCTCGAGGGTTCCGGCTCCGGTGGCATCAGCGTCCTGACTTACGACGAGAATGAAATCGATTCCCGTGTCGTCCGCTCACGCCAGTTCACCGACGAGAAAGTCGTTGCTGACGGTGCCGGTTATTACTTCTCCAACGTTCTCGCCTAAGCTCATGAACCAATACCGAATCATTGATCCGAAAGGCTTCAGCGTGGCCGGAGTTCGTTTGGAACCAGGCAAGATCATCACGGGCGGACCAAGAGCGGTGCATATCGCGACCGGCCTGCACTTCAAGCAGCTTGAACTTGTCGAACCGAAGCGATCCGCGCCGCCGCCAGCTGAATCACAGAAGCCAGCCGTGGACGTCAGCGATGCCGCCCGCAAGTTGGCTGAGGAGCATTCGATCGATCTAACCACGATCAAAGGCACCGGCAGCGACGGCACGATCATCAAGGCGGACGTGGAGGCCGCGATCGAAGCCGCCAAGAACTAACAACCTCTCCTGTGTGTCATGTCAGGCCCCGTCCGTTCGCTCACGCGGGCGGGGCTTTTTTCTCTAACAACCGATGTCCTGGATCACCTTCACTACCGAACACGTCCGCGCCCAGATCTCCGAACGCGAGCTGGAAACCTATGAGGATATGGCGG
>NZ_JAENIJ010000015.1 GCF_016595435.1 Luteolibacter pohnpeiensis | reverse complement strand
ACCAGTGATGGAGTTGCGCTGACTGACAAGCTATTGACTTCACTCCAAACGCTTCTCGATCAACCGCGAACCGTGAGCTCCGTATGCTCACTTCCGAATCTCAATCGGAAATGAGTTCTGGCAATCGGTCTAAGTAATGATGCAATGCTGTCGTTTGTCTTGGAATCGAGATATGATGTTCTCAGCTGTGATGGTTTTTCTTCATGACCCGATCTTATAAAAAAGCCGCCGACTGGTGAAAGTCGGCGGCTTGGAAGATTGGATTGGGAATCGCGGCAGTGATTACGCGCGGCGACGGCGAGAAATCAATGCAAGCCCTCCAAGTGCACCGAGGAGTGCGACAGATGGCTCAGGGATTTCTGAAATTACAAAACCGGAAAGGGTGACGCGGGAGTTCGAGCCGGTCGTGTTCGATAACATGGTGAAAAGCTCGGTTGTCGAATCGGCGGTGAAAGTGGCAGTTAACAAGAGAGCTCCATTTGTTTCGCCATAGCTATAGACGTCGGAATTTCCATCACTTCCGGTGCCGCTGGTAGCAACGGAACCGACACTGAATGTGCCGGCGGCGAGCTGGATGGGTCGGTTTCCGCTACATGAGTAGATGAATTGAACCAGATAAGACTGACCGACGGTGAGGTTGGTCAGGTTGAACTGCATATTGGTTGAATTCGAACCGGTGATCAGACCATAGTAAACCAAGCCGTAAAGCTCAGTGTTATCGTAGGTCACGTTGCTGATTCTGTTGGAGTCCCGGTTGGAGGAGTTGGTGGTGAAATAGGTTCCGGACGCAGCCGATGTGGTGGAAACGGGAGTGAAGGTAATTCCACTCAAAGTGACGGCAGTGTCAGGATTGGTGGATGAGTAGGTTTCCGAGTTTGCCGGAGCAAAGTTTACCGCGCTGAGAACCGTTCCCGAAGTATCGAGGAAGTCGGTGCTGGATGGGTCAATGCTTGATGCGGAGAACGACACGGTCGCGGCATTCGCGGCCATGGCGCTGAGGAACAGTCCGGAAACTGCACAAACGAGGTTTCTGATTTTCATAGGTAACGGGGTATGGATCGAACAAAATCCGCTGGAAATGGACGTGTTTCTGCCGATTCCGTCAATCCAGATCGCCCTATGATGCGCAATTGGCAGCGCGGCTCCGTCCTCAAACTTGCCTAGGTGGAATTGCGACCGCGAGGGGTGGAGTTTTCCTCGAACCATTCGAGTAGCGCGGTGGCAAATTTCTCGGAAATTCCGGGCAAGGCGCCGATTTCCTTGGCGGTGGCTTTCTTGACCCGCTCGACACTGCCGAATTTTTCCAAAAGCAGGGATTTGCGGCGCGGAGACATACCGGGCGCGTCGTCGAGTAGGCTTTCTTTCATCCGGCGGCGGTAGAGCAGGGCGTTGTAGCCATTGGCGAAGCGGTGGGCTTCATCACGAATGCGTTGCAACAACTTGAGCGCGCCTTGGTCGTGGGGGATGAGAATCGGATCGCTTTCTCCGGGGACGAAGACTTCCTCGCGCTGCTTCGCCAAGCCGATTACCGGCAGGTCGTGCAGTCCGAGCGTCCGCAGTTCGCGCACCGCCATGCCGAGCTGGCCCTTGCCGCCGTCGACGATCACCAGGTCGGGCAGCACAATTTTTGCCCGGCCTTCGCGGGCCAGCCGACGCTGGGCTTCGACCGGATTTTCCTGGGAAAATTCGGCATCGGGATTGGCAGCCGCATTTTCCATGAGGATCCGCGAATAGCGGCGGCGGATGACTTCCGCCATCGAGGCGAAGTCATCCTGCCCCTCGACCGTGCGGATGCGGTAGCGGCGGTAATTTTGATTGTCGGGCGCGCCCTCGGTGAAGCGGACCATTGAGGCGACGATGTGATTGGAGGAAACGTTGGAAATGTCGAAACACTCCATGACCCGTGGGGGGGCGGGAAGGCCGAGTTTTTCTCCGAGGTCGGCGAGGTCTTCCAGAGGTTTGACGGTGGTGGGAACACCGCGCCCGCGGGCGAATTGGCGGGTCGGGCTAAGGGTTTTTTCCAGATTCTGCAGGATGTCGCGCAGATTGGCGGCTTTTTCGAAATCCAGATTTTCCGCAGCCTTGGCCATGTCGGTGCGCAGGGTATCGAACAATTCGCGTTTGCCTTTTCCTTCGAGCACGCGGCAGGCATCGTCGATTTTAGCAAGATAAGCATCGCGGTCGATCCGGCCGATGCACGGCGCGCTGCAATTGCGAATGATGTCGGCATTGCAGTGGCGGTAGGTCGATTCGTTGGGGATGGCCGGGCGGCAAACCCGGAGGCCGAAGCTGCGATTCAGCCAGGAGATCGTTTCGCGCAGTGCGCCGGAGTGAGGAAACGGGCCGAAATAGCGCGAGCCGTCGTCTTTTTTCATCCGTGTGGTGGAAAATCGCGGCCAGGCGTCTTCCATTCGGATTTTTACCAGTAGGAAACGTTTGTCGTCGCGAAACGAGATGTTGTAGCGCGGCCGGTAGTCCTTGATGAGTTTGCCTTCCAGCAGCAGCGATTCCTGTTCGTTGCGGACGATGTGGAATTCGAAATCGTGGATGGAGTCAATCAGCGCCCGGGTTTTCAGGTCGGAGCGGGTTTTTCTCGAAGCCATGAAATACGACGACAGCCGCTTTCTCAGGTCACGCGCTTTCCCCACGTAAATGATCGATCCGAGGCGGTCTTTCATCAGGTAAACTCCGGGCTGGTGCGGGACTTCGCGGAGCTTGGCTTTCGGGTTGGCGGCGGGCATTTCGAGTGGTGAAATGAAACTGCCGGATGGGTGGGATTTCAAATCCGAATCGATTTTCCATGCGGTATGCGATGAAACATCACGCGGTAGGCGTGCGTTGAAAATGGTGAATGATCCCGTGCTTGCGTTGGCCGCAGTGGGGGCTAGACTCACGATTATCTTCATGAAGAGCTGTCTTTCGACCGTCGCGGGATTTTTTCTTTCCGCGCTTTCTTCTTCCGCCCAGGAAGCAGGTGCTGCTCCGCTGCAAAAGAACTTTTTGGAGGTTCTGGCAGGCGGCGGCCCGATGATGTACGTGTTGTCGCTGCTTTCGGTGCTGGGAGTTCTGTTGATCCTTTTTTACCTGCTGACAATTCGTCGAAATGCGGTGATCAGCGATCGGTTCATGAATGCCGCCGAGGCGATGATCCGGAAACGCGATTATCTGGGCTTGGTGGCTTATTGCCATCGGCAAAATGAATGCATTGCCCGCATCACCCAGAAGGCGCTGGAATTCATGACCAAAAATCCGGCGGCGACCATGATGGAGGTGCGTGAATTGGCGCAGTCCGAGGGGTCTCGCCAATCGTCGCTTTTGACTTCCAGAATTTCCTATCTGGCCGATCTGGGAGCAATTGCGCCGATGGTCGGATTGCTTGGCACGGTGATCGGGATGATCAAATCGTTCGTCGAAATCTCCGGAGGTGGAGCCCAAGGTGTCCGGCAAATGGAGTTGGCGGCGGGGGTTTCCGAGGCATTGATCGCGACCGCATCCGGCTTGGCGATCGCGATTCCGGCGCTGACATTTTACGCAATTTTCCGCGGCCGGGTGCATCGGTATGTTTCAGATCTTGAGGCGGGTGCGACCCATTTGATGGCGCTTTTGAATGCCCAGGTGGATCGTCAGGCACCTGCTGCCTATTCGTCCGCGCCGACACCTCATTGGAACCAACAGGACTACGGAATGCCCGTTCAGGGACGATTGGGGAACGAGCGGCCCGATCTTCACGGCATTTAATCGAACGATTCTCCGGCAATGAAATTCACTCGTCCGCAAGCCGAACCGGTCGCCATGCAGCTGGCGCCGATGTGCGATATTCTGTTTCTACTGCTCGGGTTTTTCATCATTTCCTTCCAGTTTTCGAAGTCGGAAACGGAGCTCAATGTTGCCGTGCCCACGGCGGAAGAAGGAGTCCCGGAAGAGCGCGCCCGTGGGGAGATCATGATCAACGTTCTGGCAGATGGAACGATCCGGGTGGAGGGTCAGACGGTGACGCGTGATGAATTGCAGAACAAACTGACGCCCATCGCCAAACTTCACCCAAACCAGCCGGTGCGGTTGCGCGGCGATTCGAATGTCGCTTATCAACGCATTGTCGAAATCATCGATACCTGCAAGAAATCTGGCATCTGGAACATTTCCTTTGCGACCCAACAACCGAAAACCGAGTGATTTCCTTCGAACCCTCAAGCGGGACTTGTGAGAAGTCCCTCGTGGCAGCTCAAGTGTTGGCTGCCTTGATTTTAAGTGCTGCTCCGCTTGCGGCGCAGGCACCACCGCGCGCGGTGCCCGTGGAGCCGGATCAGGCTCTGCAGCCGAATGCGGCTGAGGATTTTTACCAACGGGGGAAAAATCTCTACGATGCAGCGCAGGCGAGGCCCGATCAGCAGAGTCGAGCGGCTGCGTTGCAGCGTGCGGCTGATATTTTCAGCCAATATCTTTCGACATTTCCGGATGATTCGAACGCGGAGCTCGCCTGGTTTTATCTCGGGAGTTGTTATTACCAGACCGGCATGGTTGAGGATGCGAAACGCTGCTTTCACACGGTGTTGAACCGCTATGGAACGGGCGTTGCCGTAGGCGCAGCAGCCTACACGCTGGCAGCGGACCATTATCATAAAGGCGAATACGCGTTTGCCGCTCCGTTGTTCGAGAAATACGCGGAAAATCCATCCAAGCCGGAGGATCGTCCTCGTGGAAACACCTATGCGGGCCGTTGTTACCGCTTGCTCGGACGCGATTCCGACGCACTCACGAGTTTTCGCAAAGTAATCGACGATCCAGCGGGCGGTTTGTTCGCGCCTGAGGCAAAAGTCGCCGTCGCGCAAATTTTGCTGAAAAAGAACAAGGCGGATGATGCGCTGAAGATGTTTGAGGCCATCATCAATTCCCCAACCTATCTGGCAAAAACCCGTGGCGAAGCGGCGTTGGGGGCATCGCAAGCGGCGACCCTGCTCAAAAAACCGGATCTGGCGGATAAATACCTGCAATTGATCATGAGCACTCCGGGGATGGAGGACTTCGTGGCTGATGCTCAGGTGACTTTGATGCGGAACCGATTCGAGGAGAAAAAATTCAAGGAAGTGGTGCAATTGTTCAGCCGCAGCAGCCAAGCAGCGGAAGGCGAGAAGGAAGCGGCGCGTTTGATGATTGCGGCCAAATCCTACATGGAGTTGAAGAATCCGACTCGCGCGCTGGAATTGTTCCGGCAGATCGAGACCATCGTGCCCCCGGAAAGCAATCTGGCATTCGAGGCGTCGTATTACCGCATTTACTGCTTTTTCCAGATTGAGGGCCATCACGTGCCG
The DNA here is from genome assembly GCF_016595435.1 of Luteolibacter pohnpeiensis. GTDB lineage: Bacteria > Verrucomicrobiota > Verrucomicrobiia > Verrucomicrobiales > Akkermansiaceae > Luteolibacter > Luteolibacter pohnpeiensis. Next base: position 96,698 of record NZ_JAENIJ010000015.1, on the reverse strand, counting down.
GAGCAGGTGGATGCGTTTTTGGAAATTTATCAGGATTCGCGTCCAAATGACCGGAAAGTCCAGACAGCTTTGCTGATCAAGGCGGAGAGTCTTTACGACAGTGGTCAGGCGGAAGAGGCGGCAAAGGTTTACCCGAAAATCAAAGCCGAATACCTCCTGCCTGAGAATCAAGCTGGCCTTTATTACCAGCGCGGATGGTGCCTTGCTGAAGCAGGCGATCAGGAAGGGGCGATCCGATCGTTGACGGATTTCATTGAGAAGTATCCGAAAGACAGTCGGGTTCGTTCGGCAGTGGCCAAACGGGCGATGGCTCATGTCGCGCTTGGCCAATCGGCGAAAGCAATCATCGATTTCGATCAAATCACTGCAGCAGGCATCAAGGATGAGTATGCCTCCATGGCGTGGCTGGAATCCGCCAGGCTCCGCCGCAGCGAGAATAACATCAACGACATGGTCCTGCGCTACAAAGGGCTGCTGGGAAATGTGGATAATCTCAGCGACAAGCTCCTCGCGGAAGCCAATTACTGGATCGGCTGGGGCCTGTTCAAGCAAGATGCCAAGGATAAGTCAGAGGGGCGCAAGGAAAGCGTCGCGTATCTTGAGAAAGCCCGGAAACTCGATTTTGCAACCTATCGCGCCCACGCCGGGATCCTGCTGGCATTCTGTCATTACGTGCTGCAGCAGCCGGATGCTTTGGCGGATGAGATCAATCTCGCCGTTGATGGAAAATACGAGTCGGATATCCCGGATCAAGTGATCCAATGGGCGGCGATGCAGGCGTTCAATGCCCACCAATACGCATCGGCCGCGAGATTCTTGAAGTTGGTATCGAACTCAGATGAGCCGCGCGAAACTCCGAAGGAAGTGTGGAGGTATCTTGCCAAGGCAGAGCTGGAGATCGAAGACGGCAAGACCGCCTTGGAAGCTGCAAACAATGTGCTGAACGTGGAAGAGGATCCTGCGTGGAAAGCGGATGCATTGGTGGATAAGGCCCGTGCGCTTTATTTGCTGAACCAGCCGGTCGATGCGCGCAAGGTCGCCGATGAGGCGGATCAAATGAGGCCGCAGGGTCGCACCAAGGAGCAACTGCTGCTGCTGAGTGGCGATTTGTTCGTCAAAGCAGGCGATTTCACCCAGGCCGCTTCCAATTTCCTGACTTTGGTGAGCTTTCACGAAGACTCGGATTTACGGCCGCTGGCGCTGTTCAAACTGGCCGCGACTCAAGACAAATTGGGCGATGCCGCTGCCGCTCAGAAATACCGTGATCAGCTCAAAGAACAGTATCCGGATTGGAAAGCGCCTTGATCATCGCTTTTCTGAGTATGTTCTGAATTGATCCTTGCGGATTCGGTGTTACCCGTTCGCCCCGGTGGTTGCACCAACCTCCATTCCATCCATAGAAATCAACATTCATGATTCCTCCATCCTCTGCCGCAACTTCGGCAAAATCCACCAAACGCGGTAGTGAGACCTGGACTACGGAAAAATCTTCCGAGCTCTACGGAGTGGAAAGCTGGGGCCATGGTTTTTTCGGCGTGAACAAGCAGGGCCATGTCACGGTGCGTTTGCAGGACGAGGAATCGAAGGCGGAAATTTCCCTGCATGATGTGATCGAAGGCCTGCGTGACCGTGGAACGCCATTGCCGGTGCTGCTGCGATTCCGCGATTTGCTCCACTCGCGCATCACCGAGTTGAATTTGTCATTCCGGAAAGCGATACAAGATTCCGGCTATCGCGGCGAATATCGCGGCGTTTACCCAATCAAGGTGAACCAGCAGCGCCAAGTGTTGGAGGAGATTTCCGAGTTCGGAAAGCGCTACCACTACGGACTTGAAGCAGGTTCCAAGCCGGAATTGATCGCCGCGCTGGCTCACATGCACGATCCGGAGGCATACATCATCTGCAACGGCTACAAGGATGAGGAATTCATCGATCTGGCGCTCCATTCCCAAAAAATGGGTCTGAAAATCATGCTGGTGCTGGAGATGCCGTCTGAACTGGATCTGATCTTGGAACGATCCCGAGCTACCGGTGTTCTGCCAAATCTTGGCGTCCGCGTTCGACTTTCAACGCGTGGATCCGGTCACTGGCAGGAAAGTGCGGGGGATAAATCGGTTTTCGGTCTCAATGCAGCTCAGGTGATCCAGGTCGTCGATAAACTGAAGGAAGTCGGTTACCTCGGCTGTCTGAAGATGCTGCACTACCACCAAGGTTCGCAGATTCCCAATATTGCGGCAATCCGCGAAGGTTGCACGGAAGCAGTCCGGATGTATTGCGATCTAGTCAAGGAAGGTGCCACCATGGGGGTGCTCGATATTGGCGGTGGCATGGCGGTCGATTATGACGGTTCGCACACGAATTTCCATTCGTCCTGCAACTACTCGGTCGCCGAATACTGCTCGGATGTGGTCGAGGTCATCGGACAAGTCTGCGATAAAGCGGGAGTTCCTCACCCCAATCTCATTTCCGAATCCGGGCGCGCGGTTGTCGCCTATTACTCGGTGCTGGTTTTCAACATCCTGGACGTGACGAGTGCCCAGACCAGCGAAGAGGCGCCGCCGATACCGGAAAAAGCCCCGCAAAACCTCATCAACATCATTGAGGTGAACAATGCCTTGTCGGAGAAGAACCTCCAGGAGTGCTTTAACGACGCGGTTTATTATCGGGATCAGATGAGAGCCCAGTTTTTCTACGGCAGTGCGACCTTGCGTGAGCGCGGGCTGGCGGAAGCGTGGTTTTGGCACATTTTGACTCGTATCTCGAAACTCATTTCGAAGCTCGATGATATTCCAGAGGATTTGCGTGAGCTTTCCTCGACACTGGTCGACTTTTACTACGGAAATTTCTCATTGTTCCAGTCGGTGCCGGATTCCTGGGCCATCGATCAACTATTCCCGGTCATGCCGATCCACCGGCTCGACGAGAAACCGAATCAACGGGCGGTTCTGGCCGATATCACCTGCGATTGTGACGGTAAAATCGACCGCTTCATTGATAAGGAGGATGTTGCGAAGATTTTGCCACTGCACGAACTGAAAGCTGACGATCCTTATTATGTCGCGGTTTTCCTGGTTGGTGCCTATCAGGAAACCCTGGGGGATTTGCACAATTTGCTGGGAGATACCAATGTCGTCGGAGTCCATTTGGAAAACGGAAAACCCGTCTACACTCATGAAGTCGAGGGAGATACGGTTTCAGACGTTCTGTCCTACGTGGAATATGATCCGAAGGATCTGGTCACCCGTTTCCGCAATTTTGCCGAAAAGGCGGTCGTCGATGGACGGATTTCTCCGAAGGAGCGCCGAGAAATTCTGGATCGCTATCGTGCAGGATTGGCGGGTTACACCTACTTTGAAAGCTAAGGCGAGGCGGTATAGGAGAATTCCGCTAACAAGGTCGCGCGGCCTAGAGGGTCGCTCTACAGATGGATCGACCTACCGAATTCAAAAAAGAAAGGCCGCCGGGGCACCCACCCCGGCGGCCAAGTTGTTCACAACCTCATACGGTGTCGCATGGAGAAGCTGACAACTGCTGTTCACCCTTACATGAAAACACAAACTTAGCTTTGGTTTTCAGGGTTATAGACCGTTGTCTCCTCAGGTTGTTCAAAATCAGTTCAGATTTTTTCGAATTCAGATCTTAGTGGGAGTACTTCGAACTGTTCGGATCGTAGTCCGGTGGGGTGATGGCATTGTATTTTTTCTGAGGCACTGCGGCCGGCGTGGTGGATGATGGGGCACCACCCTTATCCGTTGTTACCGTGTCGTTGGGTGGGAGCACTCCCGGGCCATTGGCGAACTTCAAGGTGTCTTCAGAGATCTTGTAACGCGATGTCATGTCGATGTGCGCGTTATCAAGGCTTTGTGGGTCATCCACGATCGATGGTTGGATAAAGATCAGCAGCTCGGTCCGATCCTTTTCCTTGGTATCGGTTCCGAACAAAGGCCCGATAAGGGGAATCCGATGCAGAACGGGAATGCCACTTCGGCTATCCGTCCGGTTCTCAGTGATCAAGCCACCCAGAACGACAGTCTCGTGGTTCGGCACGATGACCGTGGTGATCAGCTCGCGCTTGAGAATATCAGGGATGAAATAGCTATTATCATCCGTTCCAACCTGGCGATCGTTACCCACATCATCACTGGTGAGGTAGATCTGCATTTTGATGTTATCTTCCGAGTTGATCGATGGCACCACTTCCAGTTTCAGAGCGACATCCTTGTATTCGAAGTTGGTGCTGGAACTTGCTGAGGTACCAGTCGTGTAACTATTGGTCGGGATGGCAATTTGGGTGCCGCTCAGGATTGCGCCGCGCTTATTGTTGGAGGTGAAGATCGTTGGTCTGGAGAGAACCTTGAAATTGGAATCGTTCTGTTTGGCGTTCAGATAGATTTCCAAGTTGTTGCCGATCATTCCATAGGCGCTGAGTCCGTTGTTCGGGCTTAGGGCATCCGTGTTGATGCCTAACGTGTCTGTCGTGAAACTGGCTCCGCTGCCGCTGCCTCCACGGACCGCATAAGAACTGCCGCCCAAGGTCTTCGAATAATCGACACCAAAGCTGTATCCATCGGTGGCATTCAATTGAGCGAAGACGCAGGAAATCATGACCTGATCTTCTTTGACATCGAGTTCATCCAATAGCTTTTCGATGATTTCCACGCCCGATGGTGGACCTTGAACGACCAGCGAGTTGGTGATGTTATCAGCAACCAGAAGGGTTCGACCGACGAGGAGAGGAGTAGGTGCGGTTGGGATGTCCAAGTCGCTTAGTGAGGTACCGCTGCCGGAACTGCCGCTACCGGAGCTACCTGACGTGCCACCACCAAGCGAAACATTGCTGTTCGTGCTGCTCGAAGTTCCATTGCGTGCACTGCTGGTGGTGCTACCTGCCGTACCAGAACCACTTGCGCCACCTGTGGCACTGGCATCGTCCGTGCTGCCGAATGCTCGGTTCAGAGCATTTTCAGCTACCGGAAGGAAATCGGCGACTGTCAGGAATTTGAGTTTCCGGCGCAGGAAGTTGCGCTGATCCGTTTCGGTGTCGAACTGGCGCACCAGACCTTCGATGAACAGCAGGTCAACAGGGCGGCCCATGGCAAAGATGCGGTTGGTCCGTGCATCAGCAATGATTTGAGGCGGGGACTCCTCACCGCCGCCACTGCTTTGGCCTGCGACTTGTGGAATCGCCCCGGCTGGAGCACCGTTCACGGCTTGCTGGGCATTTCCGGAACGTTGAATGCCAGCGGATCGTTGAGTCGATTGCTGGGTCGTGAGGAGCGTGTTCAGTGTTTCCGCCAATTCGGTGACATCGGCGAAGCGAACATCGAAGAAGCGGCTGCTGATCTGCGAGGACGGTTTGTCGATTTCTGCTTTCAGATCAATCAGGCGGCGGATCAACGAAGTTTTTTCCGTAATAATCACCGCTGAAGCGTTGGCAACGGCAGAGACCGTTCCTACCGCACTGTATTGTCCCAAAACGTTTTGAAATACCTGCTGCACCGAATCCGGCTTCAGGTATTGGAAATGCATCACATAGGAGATGATGGTATCGCCATCTGGAAGCGTATCTCCTTCGTTATAAACTGGAGCAGCGATTGGCTTTGCAGCAGTGCCATAGGTCAGTGTCTCCAGGTTCGGATCAACTGGGTCCGGGACGAATACGAAACCTTCGAGGATGGCGGCTTTTTGTAGAAGCGAAGCTGCTTCTGCAAAAGTGAGGGGATCCGAAGGGCTTGCTTCTTGGACAAAGGCGAACTCCGCCTGAGCTGCGGTAGAGGAAACAATCACACGGTGACCGGTGTATTTCCGATACAGCATCGCGAGATCGGCTCCGGTGAGTTTTGGCTCCGTGATGTCGTTGGTAATCAGTGTTTCCGCCAGAGGGACGTCATTTTTTACCTGTTCGGCATTGGGCTGCGCGCCAGGTTGTGGTGGCTGGACCGCACCGGGTCTTTGCGTGCCAGGAGGAGTCTGTGGTTGAATCAACGGTGGCTCTTGAGCGCTGGCTGAGGCAACAACGCCTAAGGCAACAATGGGCAATGAAAGTGAACGGAAACGTGACATGGAGGAATGACGAGTTGAGAATATGAGTTGAATTAGCGACCGCGCCGCTCTTGGCGTGTGTTGTTACCCTGCTGGCGTTGGGTGCCGTTGTTGTTTTGACCTCTTGAGTTGGAGGTGCCAGTGGTTGGAGGTGGGACTGCGCGTGGACGAGGTTGGCGGACATTGCCGTTGTTGGCATTTTGATTCGCATTGTTGGTAACCCCCGGTGGCAACTGGGCGGCGTTAGGGTTGGGATTGTTTGGTTGCTGGATCGGTGCTGCTTTTAAAGTAAGCAGCTCAGGCTCGAAGCGCACGGTTCCCGTTTTACTCCCCGCTGATAGGCGTACCACGGTGTCCATGGGGCGATCTCCTTTTTTTACCGAAACCAACTTGAAAGCGGCCTTCGAATCGTTGCTATCAAAGCTGATGCGATCTTCAGGGTTTTTCCGGTTCAGGACCGTGATCCGGTAGCCATCTGAAATTGGAGAAATGCCAGCCAAGGTGTAATCCTCAAGCGGGTTTTTTTCCTCTTGAGCGGTCAGTGGCGGCGGTTTGGTGGTGAAGAGGGATTCAGTCCAAAGCTTGGTGTAGCGGGTGATCGGGGCTTTGCGAGGAACTTCAGCAGAAAGCAGCGTGGCCATACCGACAAAAGCGATGGTGCCTATTGAAATCGATTTCATGAGCGTAGCGGTTTTAGTTGGAATCAGTAGGATGGTGGTGGGACGAACCATTGCTCGACAATTGCAGTGCAATCGATTTTGGTGTCATCCTCGCGATTTGGAGAAACCCGAATCTGAGTCGCGGCACGGAAAGCTTCAGGAATATTCATTCGATCAAACCAGCGGATGAGAGCTTCATTGGTTCCTGTCACGGAAACCTGGATTTGAGCACGATGGTAATGAGTGCCGCTGTCGTTCGCAGGTAGGAATTTCTCTGAGGCTGGTTTGAGGGTTAGGCCGGTAGCATTGATTTCGCGGTCGACTAATTGTTGAAGAGCAGTCTGGACTTCCTGATAGGGTTTGGGTTCTGGCTCATGTTGTGCCAGCCATTCCATTTCTTCACTGACCTGGGCGCTGTTTGACCGGAACATTTCTGCTTTATCCAGTTCGCTGACGGCTTGATTCCGTGCTTTTTGAACTTCCATTTTCTTACTGGACAGGAAGTTGAACCCAATGAAGTTGAGGACAATGAATCCAGCTGCGGCGAAGTAGATCAGGAGTTTTTTTTCCCGGGAGGACATAGTTACAATTTAAGAAGGAATGGCTGCGTGGTTAAAACCACAGCGATGAGGATTTGTTGCTCAAGGTTGAGTATTCGGTGTCATCGCAGGATTTGTGGCCGTATAAGTGAACTCCCAGCCACGGTTGGACTGGTTCGGTTCGGGGGTTTGCCATTCGAAATTCGCGAGATCATTGCTTTTGTGAAGCGCCAGGTTGAATTGGTTGATGGCTGCTGGCTGTTGGGCCTCGCCCGTGATTTTGATTTCTGCGGCGGAGATATCAGCGCTACGCAGTTTGAGGCCGCTATTTGCTGGGGCGCAATTGGCGATACGATTCAAAATGTCGACCGGGATGTTTTGAACTTCGATGGCGGGGGCCAATTCATCCCAGCGTGTTACATAATCCTCGTAAAGCTTGCCTTCCGGCTCGGCTTCCTTCGCCAAAGCGGTGAGGCGTTTGGTATCCGAAAGATCGCTCCATAGACCATAGGCGTACCAACCGATGAGGCACAGATAGACGAGCGCGACCGCGCCTACGGCGAGCTGAATGTTCTGGCGACGTTTTGCTTCCCGCCGCGCGGCCCGAACATCTGCTGGCAGCAATTTACTGGCAGGAGTAGGCAGATGAGGAGTCGGGCGAGGGGAGATCTGGACTTCGCTAGCGCTGAAGGCACCGGTGAGAGCGCCAGCACTTACAACCTCAGGATTCCCCCAGAGACGGATTTCCTTTGGTTCGAGCTCGATCCCCTGCAAGGAAAGTTGGATCAGGGCGAGGCGAATGTCGCGGATGAGCTCTTCTTCTGGTGAGGCTGAGGTGAACGAGGTTGCCTGGCAGTAAACCAATTTTCCTTGGTAGGAAAAGGCAAACACCCAACGGCCGAATTCCTTCCACAGGGCGATGGAATCTCCGTCGATGGGGAGAGCGCGTGCCGAAACATCGAATTCCTTCGGACCACGTGCTGGCAGGTCTCCATCCTCCGGGACTCGTAAAAGAACTGACAGAAGTGCGGTGTTTTCAGGATCCTGGCTGATGACGAATTGGTCCGTGAGCTGCCCAGCCATCGGATCAGGGCGTAGGCCAAGTCGTTCAGCATGCAGTCCGGCGAGGTCTTCAAAAAGCGCCTCATCAGTGCTGGCGACACGCATTGGGATCGCAGTGATCGATTTCACTGGGAACAAGAGCGTGATGTCGCCCGATGGAATATGATCGAGCTCGCTGGCATGCGTGACTTGGGTGGCTTCTTTGAGGGAAAATCCCTTCTCAGGTGAGCCGTGCCAAATTTCCCAGCCGACTTCGCCTGGGATAAGAAGGTTGATTTCAGAGGTTTTCTTGTTACTCACGGGACGATTTCTTCGATGCGATCATAAAGGCTTGGTCGGCCGGTACGGCTGCCAACAATGACGGTGATTTTTCTTTTGGCTCCAGACGCGTATCCGGTGCTTTCGATGCGGGTGGTTGGATCGTTGGCGGTGAAGCGGGCGAGGATGTCCTCACGCTGGGCGGCACCACTGCCCAGAATAACCAGGGCATCTTCTGCGCTTTGAAAGGGGACATCATCATCCGTGCCACGGATGCCATCTGGTCCAGCGACGGTTTGTGGAATGACTTTTGCGACTTCGACGGCGCATTCGGCGGCAGCGGCAATCAATTCTGCACTCGCCTCATTCACATCCAACTTTCCGCCGGACCATACACTGAACCAATCGCGCCAATCGGGTTTCAGGCGCTCGACCTGATCCATGCCGCGGACGAGTCGCATTTCCTCCAGATTGTAAAAGGGACGGTTGAACGGCTGGTTGATGCGGCCGATGTTGTTGTAATAAGTTTCCTCCGCGCCGTTGAGGCTGACTTCATCGTTGTCATCGACCCAGTCGGTCAGTGCGTCGGTCAGGGCTTGTGCTTCCTCAAGCGTAAGCCCCCAATCGATAAAGATGCTGCGTAGCAATGACGTGTCGTTCGACATGAGCATCACGTTTGGATTGAAGCGCGCGCCCTCGGACTTGATTTCAACTTCAAACCCTTCCCCGGTGTCTTGATTGAGTTGGTGAAGCAACGGGTCATCCCGTTCAACCGAGGGATTGCAACCGATGGCGATACCCATTTCAGCGATTTGCAGGGCCCGGGTTCCGTGCACCTTGGAAGTGGCAAGCTCCATATCAAAGGAGATGACGCGGAGTGTGGCCATACAGGCCATGGCAAGAACCGCAATCAACCAAATGACTGCGATCAAAGCGACGCCTCTCGGGTGGCGGTGTAATCTGGGATTGTTCCTCATGAGCCTCCTCGCGGTTGGGATGAAGATCCTGAACTTTGCAGCACCGTGCGCAAAAAGGTTTCCGGATTTTGCTTTGGTGGAATCCAGAAAACGTGACGGATTTCAGGGCCTTGGGCACCGAAGGCTAGCCTCAACTCCGCCTGCAGCGGGAGACGGCCTTGCAAATCCCAGTCATATTGCCATTCCATGGTGCGGCCATCCAGCAGGTTCCATTCAAAAAACCGGACATCTCGCAGCAACACGATTTCCGCGAAAGGTTCAGGTTTGATGACGCTGGCGCTGCTGAGATCCGAGCTCGTGTCCTCGAGGATTTCGTCTTCATAATAGCGAAGGACGATATTCAGGTAGCCGGTGCTTTGTGGAACGGTCGAAATTTGAACGGCTTTGGCAATTTTTTGCTGACCGCCCCAGGTAAAACCCAATGGGACATTTTGGAGAGTCAGGTCGGTGAGGTATTGCTTGCCGGAATCCGTGACTTTGAGATCGAACCGCGTGTCTCCGGGCAGCGTGGCGAACCGATCCGACATGAGGTCGAAGAACGCCTGCTCCAGCATTTCCTGATTTTGGTTTTCAACCACCGTATGGCCGAGTGCCAGCGACGATTGGGCAGTGCCGAACACCATGCCGACGAGCATCGTCAGCAAAAGAATGGCCAGAACCATCTCCAGCAGGGTGAAACCTGAGGTATGGCGGCTGGAAGATGAAGGGCTTGGAGGGCTGACGATCATGATGGTTGATACATTTGCCCGTAGCGCCAGGTTTCCACGGAGCGTTCCTGCCAGCCGCTGGTTTCATACCAGTGGGCAGTCACAGTGATGTGATACATTTCCTGGAGAGCTTGGCCGTCCTTATTTTCAAGATCGCTCATCAGCTCAATCGTGGTGTCCAGCTCCATGCCATCGGAATCAGGAACGACCACGGTCGTGGTGCCTTCATCCAGGGTCGGAAGAGACAGTGCTTCTTTCAGAGCGCCGTCTAAAATCCGAGTGAGGCGCAATTCGCGTTGCGCCATATCTGCGGCATCGGCCATGCGGTGCAGAGCAACGGCAAAACCGGTGGCGGCGATGCCGAAAATTCCCAAAGCCAAGACGACCTCCAGCAGGAGGAAGCCGCGCTTCTTGGAATGGTTACGGGTGAGAATCATCGGGTTTCCGATTGGGTTTCGCTGATTGAGGCGGTAAGCGGATGGTAGGTGTCTTCTTGCCAGCTCATTTTGTCGCCACTACCGATGGTGAGACGGACCGAAATCGGCTCGGATAGGCCATCCGGATCGAACCGCCAGACTTGCGGTTTGCGGGAATCCATGGGAATCCATTGAGTTGAGTTCCATCCGTGCACGAAAATGGAGATGTCAGTGTCGATCTTCAGGTCCTCATGAACCGGTCCGTTTGAACCTTCCTCGTTTTCATTGCTGTTCGAACTGATGCTGCTCAGGTCAGAATTGGTTTCCACCAAAGGTTTGAGCCGGACCATTCCTGGAATGAATTCCAGTGCATAAGGAGTTTGGTGCAGGATGGCGATGGTTCTGGCGCGTTTGGCAAGAACTTCGATTTCCCCACTGGCATCCTTGAGTTTTCGCTCACTGGAAGAATAAACCATCATGGCCACTGCGCCACCGGTCACCATGGCGGCGATGGCGAGGACCATGACGATTTCAATGAGCGTGAAACCGTTTCGCGAAGAATTATTCGTCTTGGCTGGAGAGATCATCTTCGGTGTTTTCCTGACCGTCCGGGCCTGCGCTTACGATTTCAAAATCGGTAGGGTCTTTCTTGCCTGGATTGCGGTAGATGTATGGTTTGCCCCAAGGATCGTTAGGGATCTTGTTCATGTTTTGAGCCCAACGGCGTGGCACAGGAGCATTGGTTGGCTTGGTCATGAGGGCCTGAAGTCCTTGCTGGGTGCTGGGGTAGTTTCCTGCATTCAACTTGTACATCCGGAGTGCACTGTCGAAAGCGGTGAAGTCCGCGCCAACCTGGCTGACTTTTGCTCCGTTGCCGATTTTCTTCATCGAGAAAATCGCACCCCCGAGGATCATGGCGATGATGCCAAGCACGATGACCATTTCGAGCAGGGTGAAGCCGGATCGGCGATAAGGTGGGCGGTGATGTTGAATCTTCATCGTTAGGCGGGTATATTTGCTGTCTTGTGTGGGGAAAGGTTGTCAGGGATGAAAACGCCGCGCGACTGAAAAGTTGTCAGGAAATTTCACGGTAAGCTTGCCTCTATGCTGGGATTTGCCCACACCTGAAGCCTCTTATCTCACCATGAATCAAGTTCTCATCATCGGAGCCGGCGGTGTCGGCAGTGTTGTTGCCCACAAATGCGCCATGATGCCGGAGGTTTTCGGCGAGATTACTTTGGCGTCTCGCACTTTGTCCAAGTGCGATGCGATAGCGGCAGAGGTGAAATATCGGACTGGTCGCGAGATCGCAACTGCGCAAGTGGATGCCGATGATGTGGCTGCTACTGCAGAGTTGATTCGCCAAACTGGGGCGAAGCTGGTGATCAACGTCGCTCTGCCTTATCAGGATCTCACCATCATGGATGCCTGTCTTGAGGCGGGTGCGGATTATCTGGATACGGCGAACTATGAGCCCAAGGACGTGGCGAAGTTTGAATATTCATGGCAATGGGCCTATCAGGAGAAATTTGAGCAAGCAGGACTCTGCGCCCAGCTTGGCTCGGGTTTTGACCCGGGGGTGACGAATGTTTTTACCGCTTGGGCGCTGAAGCATCACTTTGATGAAATCCACACTCTCGACATCATTGATGTGAACGGTGGCGACCACGGCAAGGCATTCGCCACCAATTTCAATCCGGAAATCAACATCCGGGAGGTGACGGCGCCATGTCGCCATTTTGAAAATGGAGATTTTGTCGAGACGGCCCCGATGTCACTTCATCAGTCGTTCGTCTGTCCGGATGGCGTTGGGACTTTCGAAATTTATCGGATGTATCACGAAGAGCTGGAATCCTTGGTGAAACACATCCCGACCATCAAACGGGCTCAATTTTGGATGTCATTCTCACCGAATTACCTTAAGCACCTCGAAGTTCTGCAGAATGTGGGGATGACCCGGATCGATTCCGTCTCATATCAGGGGGTGGAGATCATTCCTTTGCAATTTCTCAAGGCGGTGCTGCCGAACCCGGGAGATCTTGGAGTATCGACCAAGGGGCGGACTTGCATTGGCAATGTGATCACAGGGATCAAGGATGGCCAGTTCAAGGCCATCTACATCTGGAATATCTGCGATCACGAGGCATGCTTCGCAGAAGTCGGGTCGCAAGCGATATCCTACACCACCGGGGTGCCCGCCATGATTGGAGCAAAACAAGTGTTGGCTGGCAGCTGGCGCAAGCCTGGCGTCTGGAACATGGAGCAGCAGGATCCGGACCTATTTATGCAGGATTTAAACGAAAATGGCCTCCCCTGGAGCTTCGTCGAGCTGACTCTGGAAGATGCAAAAATGCTCAAAGTGATCTGAAAAGCGCTGGAAATCAGCGTTTTCCCACTACTTTTGCAATCGCGTAAAATCCTCTTGTCACCTTTACTTCGGTCTTTCATCTTTTCGCCGTGAATTCGTTCAAAACCCTTCTTTCGCTATCGGCAATTTTCGCGGCGGGCAGCCAGATTGCTCGAGCGGATACGTATTTTACCATGGATACGACTCAGACTTTTCGGCAATATTCCGCCAAGTCGGTCGTTTTTCGCGATGGTTCTTTGAGTTTTGAGTTGTATGATGGCGATTTTACTTATCGCGCAGGCTGCGGCTCGACAGCTCAAACCAATCCAGATACTGGTATTTGCGTTCCTGGTACCAATGCTTATTTCAATGCCGTAAATGGCGATGATGGGCAGCCGGTTGATGGATTTGGAGCAAACCGCTTCCAAGTGGTGGATTCAATTGAAGAGGCCCTCACAGTTGAGCCCTCAATGCCCCAAAACGTGATCTTGCGTGCGGTTCCTGCGTCATGCACATTCCGGGTATCCTCTGAGGGTTTTGATGATCAGTCCTCAGTGGTGATCGGAACTCGCGTTGGTAGCTCTACGGTGACTTATCTGCATCAGTATAACCTCACTAAATATTTTTACTCAAAGTCTTACACTGCAAGCGATCTGAGCACGTTCGATAGTGATGTGCGGTTTAACTCGAACTATCAGTTCGATTTTCCTCGTTTGGGAACTGCTATTACTCCATCAACTTCTCCAATTCGTTTGTCCGTTCAGCATTACAAGAATGTCGACGGCTATCGAAAAGTGAATAACGCTTATCAAGGCCTGCTTTTCACCGATTTGCCAAGCTTTGTTGATGGTTTCATCGAGGTCGATCCAAGGGCTACTTTCGTTCTTCGCTGGACAATCGCAGGATCGAATCCGGTTTTGCCATCTTCGGATGAACTCCATTTCAGTTTGCTCGACTTGGCAGCAAGCCCGAATGATCCAACAATCGACACGAGCACGGTTTATTTCCCGAATTTCGCTCAAGGCGACGATGTTGATACTACGGACTCTACCTACGTGATTATGGATAATGCCGCTATCACGGCTTATTCGTTCCCGCTTGGTTTGTTTGCGGTTGGTAAATCGGTTCTGGCGAATCTCACTTACGTTCGGGAATTGAATCTTGGAACTGGTGCTTATGATGCCGGAGAGCGCTCCTTTCAGCTGCCGATCAAATTTGTGAACAGCGCTGCAGGCGGTATCTCGGTCGTGTTCCCACAAAATTCGACGGACGAAACTTTGGCATTCGATGCCGATCCTGACGGTGATGGCTACACCAACTTTGAAGAGTGGGCCCAGGGATCAAACCCAAATAGCAAATCTTCAGTTCCTTCGAACGGCACGATCTCTCAATCCACCTCATCCTCGGCACTGTCCCGTGCGGAAGGTGATACAGCATCGACTGAGTGGCAGATCTCGTTCAATAAAGTTGCATATGCAGATTCAAAAGTAAGCTACGCTGTTGAGGTTAGTGAAAACATGAAAGATTGGACTGAAATCACAGGTTCAAATGAATATTGGACTGTGACCAATGAGCTCTCTTCTGATAAGCTGATCGTGACTAGCAAGACCGGAACAGCTCCGGCCGGAAGCTTCTTCCGCATGAAAATATCATATGCTGGAGAGTAATCTCCATTTGCCGGACTAGAGGTGAACCGGAAGAAACTTCGGGAAGGTTTATCGACTGCCGAAATTTCTCAATATTCCCTCATGCCAGACCTTCTTATCGAAACCCAAGGTGAGCTGATTGCTCACCTTGGGAAAAGTAAGTCGAAGACTGGAACTCCAATTTGCGCCATCGATACCGAAGCAGATAGTCTTCATCGATATCGCGAATCTCTTTGTTTAATCCAATTCGCCATAGCGGGTGATTGCGTTCTCATCGACCCGCTAGCGATTAAAGACCTTAGCTCTTTGAGTGATTTTCTATCGGATGCCACCGTTTGGATGCATGGCGCCGATTACGACATGACCATGCTGAAGCGTCAGTTTGGTCAGCTCCCCGCCAAAGTATACGATACTCAGATTGGTGCCAGGCTATTAGGCGCGCGGCGTTTTGGTCTCGGGGATTTGGTTGAAAACTATTTCGGTGTAGAACTTTCAAAATCTTCTCAAAAAGCGGATTGGGGCAAACGCCCTTTATCGGAGAAGATGATCGACTACGCATTGAATGACGTCCGTTACTTGCTTGAGATGGGCGAGAAAATCGTGGCGGATCTCAAGGCGAAAGATCGTTACTCTTGGTTTGAAGAAAGTTGCGCAGCTGCCCAAGCGAAAGTTTGGGAGCGTGATGAAAATCGAGATGAAGCATGGCGAATTCAAGGCTCTGGCAAATTGCCCCCGCTCGGACTCGCCTATCTTCGTGCGCTGTGGCATTGGCGTGATCGTGAGGCAGCATCTTGGGATAAGCCTTCTTTCATGGTGGTCGCCAACCGGCAACTGATCGAATGGTGTGGAATCTTGCTCGATCAACGCGAAGTGGTGCTTCCCCATCATTACCGATCGGATCGGGTGAAACGCTTCAAGGATGCGGTGGAAGAAGTTGGAGCCCTGCCAAAATCGGAGCTTCCGCAACGTCCGCAAAATAAAAGGCGGAAGCGTGACAAGGATTTTGACCGAAAGGTGGATGCCTTGCTTAAGACGCGTGAACGAGTTGCCACCGAATTGGATATTGAAGGTTCTTTGATTGCCCCACGCGCTGTTTTGGAGGCTGTTGCAGGGGGGGAGTCCGATCCGGCCGATCTGCTTTTAGTTTGGCAGCGCAAGTGCCTTGGGCTGTAGCAGTTGGTTTGCAGAAATAGATAAGTAGCAATTTTGCGGATGATCAAACGATGTATAAACTTGCGTTTATGGCCGTGCGATTCCTACGTTTTCACGTGTTGCTTGGCATTTGCTGTGCAGCTCATCCAAACGTAGATTTTCCCCGTGGTTAACCGAAGATACCTCCCCCAAATCGGTAGTTTGCCAGCATCCTCACAGGTGTTCAACTGCCCGAGCTGCCGTCAGCAGCTGACGTTGCCCCCTGACTCCATGTCGAAAAGTGGGCCATGTCCTTTTTGTCGAGCATGGATCACATCCCCTGCAAACCTTCAATTCACAGCGGCTTCGAGTCCATTCATGTCGGCCTCCCAGCGAGCTAGTCGCGAGCCTTCGGGTGTGCCGGCACCAGCATTTCCGGGGCGGTCCCGCCGTCGTAGTGGGATTGTGGCCGATGTCATGGTTGATCGTGGTGATGTGGAAAAGCGTGAACTGAAGCGGATTGGTCTTATCGTGGCTGCATTTGTATTCACGATTTCACTGATTTTGGGAGTTGCGCTCTTTTTGCAAGATTGGCGCAGTCACTGAATTTGCTTTATCCACCTGACGTACAATCGATTGTATCGATCTTTGCGGTCTTTGGAAAAGCGAGATTTTGCGACAAAGTTCCTTGTTTCCGCCCCCTATATTTCGGACCCTTTGGTCGCACCATGTCCGAGTCCTCGAATGAGCCGAAGAATGCCGATACCCAAGTCGGCGCCCAGCAGCAATACGATGCCGCACAGATTGATAAACTCGAAGGCCTTGAGGCCGTTCGCAAGCGCCCGGGGATGTATATCGGCGATCCCGATGAGCGTGGCTTGCACCACTGCGTGTTCGAGGTTCTCGACAACTCCATTGACGAGCATTTGGCGGGCTACTGCGATCGCATCAAAATCTCGATCCATGTCGATGGCTCGGTTTCCGTGGCCGACAATGGTCGGGGAATTCCGGTCGATATGCACCCGAAATTCGGCATTCCCGCAGTTGAATTGGTGCTGACCAATCTCCACGCCGGCGGCAAATTCGGCCAAGGGGCCTACAAATATTCAGGTGGTCTTCACGGTGTTGGCGCGAAATGCGTGAACGCCCTTTCGGATTGGTTCCGGGCGGATATTTCGCGGGGTGGCAAGATTCACCGCATTGCCTTCGAGCGCGGAAAAACCACGGAACAGCTTCATGTGATCGGGGATTCGCCGAGCGAACGAACCGGTACCACCATTACCTTTTTCCCGGATGCGACGATCTTTGTCGATACCATCGAGTTCAAGTTCGATCGCCTCGCTACCCGCCTTCGGGAGTTGGCGTTCCTCAACCCCGGTTTGACGATCGATCTGGAAGACGAGCGGCCGGAATCGGCGAAAAAGACCTCATTTTTCTACGCCAAAGGGATTGAAGAATTCGTCGCCCAGCTCGGCGAAAACAAAACCATCATCCACGACGAGCCGATCATCGTCCACGGCCGCCGTCAGATCGAACTGGATTACGATGGAAAAACCACGACCGACGATGTGTTCGCCGACGTGGTGTTCCAATACAACGACTCCTACAACGATCAGATTCTCTGCTTTGCAAACTCGATCCCGAACGGCGACGGTGGCACTCACCTCACCGGATTCCGCACGGCGCTGACCCGAGGCGTGAACCAGTATGCCAAACTCAATAAAATTCTAAAGGACAAGGATCCTGCCTTGAGTGGGGATGACGTCCGCGAAGGATTGATTTGCGTGATCTCGGTCAAAATGCCGAACCCGCGCTTCAGTTCGCAGACCAAGGATAAGCTGGTAAATGCTGAAATCGAGGGGGTTGTGTCCTCCATCGTTTACGAAGGCTTGATGCAGTATTTCGATGAAAATCCTGCTCTGGCACGCAAGGTGATCGAAAAGTCCGTCAACGCAGCCCGTGCCCGTGAGGCCGCGCGCAAGGCTCGCGAGACGGTTCGCAAGTCGGCCCTTTCCGGCGGCGGATTGCCCGGCAAGCTCGCGGATTGCTCCGAGCGCGACCCGTCGAAATCCGAACTTTATATTGTCGAAGGTGACTCCGCCGGTGGCTCCGCCAAACAGGGCCGCGACCGGCGGACGCAGGCGATCCTTCCGCTGCGGGGTAAGTTGATCAACGTCGAGAAAGCCCGTCTTCACCGTGCGCTGCAGAATAAGGAAATCCAGTCGATGATCACCGCGATTGGCGCAGGGATCGGCGATGGTGAGCAAGAGGGTTCATTCGATATTTCGAAAGTTCGTTATCACAAGATCGTGATCATGACCGATGCCGACGTCGACGGCTCGCACATCCGAACGCTGCTGCTGACGTTTTTCTGCCGCCACATGCCGGAGTTGGTGAAACAGGGCTACCTCTACATTGCGCAGCCGCCACTTTACCTGGTCACCCGGAAAAAGCGCTCGGAGTATGTGCAGGATAACAATCAACTTAATCGAATTCTCATCGATCTCGGCGCAGGTGAAGTGACGCTGAAATCCTATGATGGTTCTCACAGTTACACGGCCGAGGAACTTAAGGAGATTCTTGAAATTCTTTCATCGCTGTTCCGTTTTTCCGATTCGATCGAAGGAAATGGCGGAAATTTCCGGGAATATTTAAGTGCTCGCCGAGGCGGGAAATTGCCTGATTTCATGGTTCGCATCCGCACCGGAAACGACGAAGAAGTCGTGTATTTCCCGGACGAAACCGCACTGCGTTCCTTTGCCGCGACGAATCGAGATCTGCGATTGTTTGACGAAACACTCACGCCTGAGGAAGTGCTTTCATTTGTTGGCCCCTCGCGCCGAGCTGTATTAAAGGAACTTCACGAGTCTCACGCGATTGAGCGGATTTTCTCACGACTCGCCGAACGTGGATTCGATACCGAGCGATTCTTTGCAGATGACCAACCGCTTTATGAGTTGGTTGAGGGAGAGGGAGATAAACAGCAGGTATCTCCAGTGTTCAGTGTTCCAGAAATTTTGACCCGTGTTCTGGAGATTGGCCGTAAAGGGATTCAAATCAAACGATTCAAGGGACTGGGCGAAATGAATGCCAAGGAACTTTTCGAGACGACGATGGATCCCGGAAAGAGGCAATTCCTGCGTGTCCGTCTGGATGAAGACAACGCGGTCGAAGCCGACAAAATGTTTGATGTTCTGATGGGTGATATCGTCGAGCCACGCAAGCGATTCATCGAAGACAACGCACTCAACGTCCGCAACCTCGACGTCTGATTCTAACTTTTTCCCGATTCCATTTCTGATGTCTGACGATCATATCAAGCCCATCAATGTCGCTGACGAACTCTCCCAGTCGTTTCTGGAGTATTCGATGTCGGTGATTATTTCTCGTGCCCTTCCGGATGTACGTGACGGGCTCAAGCCTTCCCAGCGGCGTATTCTTTTCGCGATGCGCGAGTTGAATCTGGCTCCAGGAAAGCAACACATTAAGTGCGCGAAGATTTGCGGTGACACTTCGGGTAACTATCACCCCCACGGTGAGTCTGTGATTTATCCCACTCTGGTCAACATGGGCCAGAAATGGTCAATGCGCGATACATTGATCGATGGGCAGGGAAATTTCGGTTCGGTTGAAGGCGATCCGCCTGCTGCGATGAGGTATACGGAGGCGAGGTTGACCCATCTTGGAATGGCAATGATGGATGATCTCGACAAGGAAACGGTCGATTTCATTCCCAATTACGATGAACGACTTACTGAACCTACTGTACTACCTTCAGCGTTTCCCAACTTCTTGGTGAACGGGGGTACTGGAATCGCCGTAGGTATGGCGACCAATTTGGCGTCGCACAATTTGGGCGAAGTGGTCGACGCCATCTGCGCTCAAATCGACAAACCGGATATTACGCTTCCGGAATTGATGCAATACGTAAAGGGACCGGATTTCGCGGTTCCTACGGAAATTCGCGGCATCCGAGGGATTGAGGATTATTTCCGCACGGGGCGTGGTTCCATGCGGATGCGGGGGAAAATGGAGATCGAAGAAACCGAATCGGGTCGTTCGATGATCGTTATTCGGGAAGTGCCGTATGGAGTCAACCGAGCGACCTTGCAGGAACGCATTGCTGAATTGGTTAATGAGAAGACTCTGACCGGAATCTCTGGAATGCGCGATCTTTCCGATGAGGAAACCCGCATCGAGATCGAGCTGAAGCGTGATGCGCGGCCTCAAGTGGTTGTGAATCAGTTGTTCAAGCTGACTCAGATGGAAACTTCCTTCAGCGTCAACATGCTGGCGATTCACCAGAATCGTCCGAAGCAGCTTTCGCTGAAAGAGGCGATCGATTGCTACATCGAGCACCGCCGCGAAGTGGTGGTTCGCCGCACCCGCTATTTGCTGAACAAGGCAGAGGAACGCGCCGAGCTTTTGGAGGCTTATCTGTTAGCCCTCGGCCACTTGGATGATTTCATCAATATCATCCGTTCCTCGAAAAACCGGGATGAAGCGCGCGTCCGTTTGGCAGCATATACTTTCCCTGCCTCGACAGCCGAAGGCCTCGGCATTTTGATCCGATCCCAGGCTTCGATTTCTGGCGATACCTACACGTTCAGCGAGCGTCAGGTGAACGCGATCCTCGAGCTCCGACTCTATCAACTTACCGGTCTCGAGCGGGATAAGGTGAAAGGCGAATACGACGAGGTGATCGAAAACATCAAGGACCTGATGGATATTCTCGCCCGTGAAGTTCGCGTGCTGACCATCATCAAGGACGAGCTGCTTGCGATCAAAGAGAAGTACGCTACTCCTCGTAAGTGCCCGATCGTTGCCGAAGTCGGCGAGGTCGCGATGGAAGATCTGATCGCGAATGATGCGATGATCGTGACCCTTTCGCACCGCGGTTATGTCAAACGCACTCCTTCTACCGAATATCGACTTCAGGGTCGCGGCGGCAAGGGCCTGAAAGGCATGGAGACGCGGGCTGCCAAGTCGAAGGATGAAGAAGCGGATTTCATTGAGCACCTTTTCAGCGTCCAAGCGCACGACTACCTGCTGTTCTTCACCAACACCGGTCGGATGTATGTCGAACGCGTTTACGAACTTCCAGAAGGTTCGCGCACCGCGATGGGGCGCAGCATCCAGAATGTTCTGAACCTCAAGCCGGAAGAAAAGATCGCCGCCCTGCTTCGCTTGGAGCGCACGGTGGACGAAGACGGCAATGACATCACGTTCCGTGAGGATGCTGGCTTTGTGTTTTTCGCAACTCGCAGTGGCAAGGTGAAGAAAACCGCGCTGAACGATTTCCGCAACTACCGCAAAGACGGCATCATCGCCATCAATCTGGAGGAAGAAAACGAGCTCATCGGGGTGAGACTGACTTCCGGTTCGGACGAAATCATTCTCGTTACCCACGAAGGCATTAGTCTCCGGTTCCACGAAGACGATACTCGCTCAATGGGCCGCAACACAGCGGGCGTGATGGGCATTCGCCCGAGCACGACCGACTACGTGATCGGCTTGGCGCTGGTAACTCCGGGATCAACCTTGTTGGTCGCTTCAGAAAACGGTCTTGGAAAGCGGACGGCGTTCGATGAATACCGTCGTCAGTCCCGTGGCGGAAAAGGCATCATTACCATGAAGGTCACGGAGAAAACCGGCCCGGTGGTAGGTGCGGTTACCGTCACCGAAGAGGATGAAATGATGTTGATGACCTCAACGGGCCAGAGCATCCGAATCCGTGTCAGTGAAATCCGTGAAACCGGCCGCAATGCTCAGGGAGTCAAATTGCTTACCCTGAAAGCCGGGGAGAAACTTCAGGATATTTCGTTGGTGATCCCAGATGGTGAGGACTCGCCTGGTGAATCAAGCGATCAGGTGGCTGAAGACGAATCTTCCACCGAAGATGAGCAAAACGAGGGCGAAGGCTGAGACCTTGCCCCCGTGTGAGGCGGAGCGCTTGAGTTGGTGGAATTAGGATTCCGCCAGCCAGGCGTCCATGCCGCCGGTTACGTTGGTCACGTTCTCAAATCCGTTGGCGATTAGAAAATCGACGGCTTTTGCAGAACGTCCGCCGGATTTGCAATGGACGATGATTTCGCGGTCCTTCGGCAAGCGATCGATTTGGTCTGGCAAGGTTGCGAGCGGGATCAACTCGGCTTGGGGAATGTTCGCGACGGCATGTTCATGAGGTTCGCGGACATCAATGAGGACAGCGTCGAAATCGCCATTCAGGCGTTTGCGGAGTTCGGAGGTGGTGATGGATTGCATGTTGGGATCGTCTACTTGGCAGGTTGCGGGTGCGGTGGTTTCCGCATTTTCCGTGGAAAAAATGGAGGGGTGATCGCCACAAAGCCGGCATGTGGTGTCGCGGCGAAGTTTGATGGAGCGGAATGAAGTACTAAGTGCATCGTAGATCACCAATTTGCCGAGTGGCGGCTCACCGAGTCCGAGGATGAGCTTGATGGCTTCCATCGCCTGAAGCGATCCGATAATGCCGGGGAGCACCCCAAGAACTCCGGCTTCGTTGCACGAAGGAACGGCTCCGGGTGCCGGGCTGGTTGGAATGAGGCAGCGATAACACGGCCCACCGAGATGGGGGGCAAACACGCTCACTTGCCCTTCAAAGCGATGAATCGCGCCGTAGACCAAAGGTTTTTTCAAAAAGAACGCGGTATCGTTGGTCAGAAAGCGGGTTGGGAAATTGTCGCAGCCATCGAGAATGATGTCGTAGCTCTCGGCGATCGATCGCGCGTTTGCTGGCGTGAAGCGAACCGGGTGCTGCTCGACCGTAATGTGCGGATTGATTTCCCGCAGGCGGTCGGCGGCGCTTTCGAGTTTTGGTTTCCCGATCCAGGATTCACCGTGAAGAATCTGGCGTTGAAGATTGGATGCATCGACCACATCGGGATCCACCAATCCCAAACGGCCGACTCCGGCCGCGGCGAGATACAGCGCAGCGGGCGAGCCGAGACCTCCGGTTCCGATGAGCAGAACCGACGCGTTTTTCAATTTCATCTGCCCGTCCGGACCCACACCGGGGATGATCAGGTGACGTGAGTAGCGAAGGAGTTCAGCTTGAGAAAGTGCCGATGGCATGGCGCAAACATGGCGCACTCGGGGGCGACGTCCAATCGCGAATGTCTCCAGCCGGGGAAACCTTTTTTCATCCATGCATCCTGTGGTAATTTCGGCCCATGGCTGAAGTGCTCTCGACATTCAATTTAAAGCCCGGTGATGCAGCACCTGATTTTACCCTGCCAAATGCCAAGGGGCAGCTGGCGACCCTGGCGGGATGCTTGGGAAAAGGGGGATTGCTGGTGGTTTTCGCCTGCAACCATTGCCCGTTTGTGGTTCACCTTGCCGCTGCACTGGCGGACTTTGCTCGTGAAGTCAGCGCGTTCGAAATTGGCACCGTTGCGATCAATTCGAATGATCTGGAGAAATATCCGCAGGACGGACCGGAAAAAATGGAGGAGTTCGCTGCCGAGTATGGCTGGGATTTTCCGTATCTGCTCGACGAATCACAGGAAGTTGCCCGCGCCTATGGGGCTGCCTGCACACCGGATTTTTTCCTGTTCGATGGTGATGGAAAACTGGTTTACGCCGGGCAATTCGATGGCACCCGCCCGCGAAGCGGCGATCAGCCGGATGGGGCGGATCTGCGCAATGCCGTGAAACGGATGCTGGCAGGTGATTTGCCGATCGAGAACGTTTATCCAAGCAGTGGTTGCAATATCAAATGGAAAGTGGGTAATGCGCCCTCTTGGTGGTCAACCCCTAGCTGACCGCTTGACCAACACGCAACCGCTGGGGATGCTGCACCGGTGCGCTCTGTTTTAGTGACTGGAGGAAATGGCGGTCTCGGCCTTGGGATCGGTCGTTATTTTCTGGAGCAGGACCCCGAATGCCGAGTTTGGCTGGGGGTTCGGAACAATCGTGCAGCGGCGGAATCGCTGGTATCTGAATACCCGGATCGATGCACCTGCTTGACCTTGGAAGTTACGGATCTTGAGGCATGGAAATCCGCGATCGAGCAGATTGTGGCGAGCGACGGGCAATTGGATGTTTTGGTCAACAATGCCGGAATGCATCGCGATGGATTGCTGGCGGCGATGGAGGCGGAGACGTGGCATGACGTGATTTCAGCCAATTTGGATTCCGTATTTTTCGGCTGTAAGGCCGTGATTTTGCAGATGATGCGTCAACGCAGCGGACGCATCGTCAACATCGGCTCGCTGAGTTCGATAATGCCGCCTCTGGGCCAGACAAACTACGCAGCGGCGAAGGCCGGGGTGGTGGCGCTGACCCGGACGTTGGCGAAGGAAGTTGCCCGCTCCGGCATCACGGTCAATGCGGTCCTGCCAGGATACATTGAAACCGAAGCCTTGTCGGGAATGGATGAGGAAGCGCGGAAAAAAGCCAAATCAGGCATACCGATGCGGCGTTTTGGGAAAGTGACCGAGGTTGCGGCCGCCGTGTATTTCCTCGCTGCTGGCGAAGCCTCATACATTACGGGTTCATCATTAAAGATTGACGGCGGAATTTTCTGAAGATTTGAAAAACAACGACATGCAAGGCGAGGAACTGAGACAGCGGATCAAAGAAGTGATGGTTGAAGAGCTGATGCTCGAAATGGAACCAGCTGAAATCGGTGACACCACGCCGATTTTCGGAGGCGATGGGCTGGGACTGGACTCGGTCGACGCCTTGCAATTGGTCGTGGCACTTGAAAAGTACTTCGGCTTGAAAATCGGCAATGCGGGTGAAGCCAAAGGCATTCTCGAAAGTGTCGAAACCATCGCGCAGGAAATCGAGAAATCCGCGTGAAAAACGCGCTGCTGTTTTTGCTGAAGCTGGTGCTCACCGCGGTTTGCCTGTGGTGGGCCTTTTCCAAAGTGGATTGGCGCCACTCCGTGCTGACCCGACCGGGGGCGATGGATTTCCGTTGGCTTGCAGCCGGAGCCGGGTTCGCAGGACTTGCTGTGGTGCTGACCGCATTGCGTTGGCTGGCGTTTTTGGATGCCCAGTCACTGCGCATTTCCTTGGGCCGGGCGGTTGAGCTGACCATGATCGGCAACTTGTTCAATTTGGTCTCGTTCGGCGGAATTGGTGGCGATGCGGCACGGGTGATTTTGTTGAATCGGGATCGGCCGAACCACAAGGTTCTCATCACCATGACGATCCTGATGGACCACCTGATGGGGCTGGTCGCATTGGCACTGGTGTTTTTTGTGATTTCAGCGGTTCAGTTCGATGCGCTCGCGGAACAAAGCCGGTTGGGGAAAGAGGTGATTCGCTTCGCTTGGGTCACCCTGGGAGGCGGGTTGCTGATGATCGCCCTGATTTTCATCTGCGCCTCTCCGCCGGTGCATCAGCGAATTCACGCGAACGGCCGCTTCGATCGCTTTCCAATCATGCGGCAAATGCCGGAAATTTACGACGTCTATCGCCGGAAATGGAGGCACATGCTCGTCGGGCTTGGTCTTTCGCTGCTTCTGCTGGCGGCCTACTTTGCCTCGTTTTGGTGTGGCCTTCGGGCTGTCGGAGGAACGGCCTCAGCGGGGACGATTTTCACGGCGATGCCTGTAATCGATTCCATCTGTTCCATGCCGGTTTCTGTAGGTGGCGTGGGAGTGCGGGAAAAACTGTTCGAGGTTTTGCTCAAGGATCTCGCTGGCGTGCCTGCAACGATAGCCGTGGCGGCATCTCTTGCGGGTTTTGCCTGCAATGTTTTTTGGGCGCTGGTTGGAGCCTTGTTTTTCCTGAAACCTCGTGACCGGTTTCACCGTCACGACTTCGAAAATGCAGCCGGTTAAGCCCGCTTTCTACGAATCAGCAATCCAAGTGCTGAGCCGATGAAAAGCAATGATGAGGAGGGTTCCGGCACCAGGGCGCGAACCAGCGAATCGTAACGAGCCCCAGTAACCACACCGTCGATTGCGGGATCTGCGGCTGTTGCTGATTCTAGGATCGCATCGGTACTTTCAGCCAGAGGTGAATCGATAGGATCAGACGAGTTCAGAGTCTCAAACCCCGGGGGGAGGCTGCCCGCGAAATAAGCGCCGACGATGTTCCAGCCCGGCAATGAGCCGGAACCGTGGCGGATTCTCATGACGAGAAACAGGTCTGATTCACGATCCGGATCGAGCCTCAGGCTCGTGGTTCCAGAAGAAGCCAAAATGTCGATAAAGTCGGAATCCGCCCAGTCAATCTGGGTGGAGATCATCCTGAAATCCTGATTCAGCAACGCTGCGTCCCAGGTTTCTGAAGGTGTTGCGAGCAGATCGGAGAACGGTGTGCCGTCCGGAGAAATGACTGCAGCAGACGACACTTCCTGACCCAGCCATGCGCAGGCAGCAACTACCGCAAGGCATGGCAATCTCAGCAGCGGAATCTGGATTTTCATGGATTCGGAGGACATCAACGGATCTTTGTTGCAGGCGAGACTTGTAGAAAAGGTGACATTAGGCAATGGATAAATCAGTTGTTTGATCCAGAAACTCAATCATGTCGCCTCCTTCTCGATCAGAGGTTCGCCCTAATCTTTCGCGGAGCGAGGGTCGAGCGCATCACGCAAACCATCTCCCAGGAAATTCAACGCGAACAAAGTAGCGGAGAATAAAAGAGTTGGGAAGAACAGCAGCCAGATGTTCGACAGCATCAAATTCGCCCCTTCGTTGATGAGATTTCCCCAGGAAGCGTAAGGAGGTTTTACGCCCATGCCGAGGAAGGACAGAGTGGCCTCGAATAACATCACGCTGGGAATGGTAAGCGTGGTGTAAACGATGATGGGGCCGAGTGTGTTGGGCAGAATATGGCGGAAAAGGATGCGGAAATTACCCAGTCCGAGCGAGCGCGCTGCTTCCACAAATTCCTGTTTGGCAACGCCTTGTACCTGAGCACGAACAATCCGTGAAACCGTGAGCCAGGAAAGGGCTCCGATTGCAACGAAGAGCGGAACCAGCGTGGTAATCGGCTCGATCCAGGCTCGGGTGGCATTGATCGATTCAACCGATGCATCCGCAGAAGTGAACCAGCCAACGACGGTATCGGTGAGTTTGGCCGTAGCCGGCTCAATGGTTTTCCCGAGTAGAATGACAATGATCAGGAAAGGAAGGGCATACAGAATGTCCACAATCCGCATCATGATGGCATCGGTTCTTCCACTGACGTATCCGGAAATCGCCCCATAACAGACCCCGATCGTGACGGATACCAAAGTAGTGATCAGACCAACCGCAATCGAGATGCGGC
Source organism: Luteolibacter pohnpeiensis (assembly GCF_016595435.1). Lineage (GTDB taxonomy): Bacteria > Verrucomicrobiota > Verrucomicrobiia > Verrucomicrobiales > Akkermansiaceae > Luteolibacter > Luteolibacter pohnpeiensis. The sequence continues at coordinate 69,664 of NZ_JAENIJ010000015.1, read as the reverse complement.
CTCCATAAACAACTCGGGCGAAGATATCCCGGCCGAGATTATCCGTGCCAAACCAGTGTGCGCCGGATGGGGCTAGATTTTTGTCAGGGAGTGCTTGGGCGTTTGGATCATGTAGGAAGCCCAGAAGTGGTAGAACCAGACAGCAAAAGATGATGACCGTGAGGACGATGAGACTGATGAGGGCGGCGCGATTCCGCATCAGGCGGTGGCGAGCATCGCTCCAAAGCGAATTGTTTTTTTCAGCGGTGACGGCAGACATGAAGAAAGAGGATTGTGATTTCAGCGGTTGCCACGGAGGCGTGGGTTGAGCCACATGCCGAGGAGATCGGTGATGAAATTGGCGGTGATGATCAGCAGGCCGTAAAGAAGCACGATGCCGAGGATGACAGGGGCGTCTCCGACTTGGATTGCCTTGATGAAATGGAGGCCAAGCCCTGGCATGGCAAAGATGCTTTCAATCACGACCGATCCGGAAATGATGGCAGCGAAGGCAGGGCCGATAAAGGCAACTGCTGGAATCAGGCCACCTCTCAGGCAGTGCCGGACCAATAAGCGGAAACTATCGACTCCCTTGGCGCGGGCAGTGCGGGTAAAATCTTGGTTCAAGATATCGAGCATTCCAGCTCGGGTGAGGCGGGATAAATACGCCGCGGTTGCTAGACCGAGCGTGATGGAAGGCAATATCCAGGAAGTTGGATGGGTTGCATCCCAACCCATGGCCGGGAGCAGGCTCATTCGACGGCCAAATTGATCGGCTAGAACCGGGCCGACGACAAAGCTGGGAATGCAGATGCCGATCATGGCGACGGCCATTGCAGAGTAATCCATCCAGCTATTCTTTTTCCAGGCTGCGATGACGCCAAGCGGGATGCCGATCACGATGGCCACCATCATGGCGACCACACCAAGCATGCAAGAAACCGGGAAAGCCTGGCCGATGATCTCACTGACCTGTCGACCTTCTAACCGCAAGCTGGTGCCCAGATCTTGGTTGATGATGTAATTTTTGAGCTGGATCACATACTGCACAGCAGTCGGTTTATCCAAGCCGTAGTATGCCTCAATCTTGGCGCGAATGTGCTCTGGGATGGCTCTTTCAGTGGATTTGAAGGGGCCGCCCGGGAGTGCCTTGATCAGGAAAAACGTAACGGTGAAAAGTACGAAGAGTACGAGTAAGCCCTGTAAGAGGCGTGAGAAAATATTGGCGAGCATCGGGGAAGAGAAAAGAGTTCAGGGAGCTGGCTGATTATTTTTCGAGGCGGATGGATTTCCAAGGGTGATTGTCCAGCAACAGTGGGTGCCAACCTTTGACCTCCGGGCGCAGGAGGTAATTCCGGGAATACCATGAAACCGGGATAATGGGCTGGGCCTTCATCACCATGAGTTCAGCACGTTTCAGGATTTCCAGGCGTTTGGCCGCATCTGCAGTAAGTGCGGCTTCGCTCAATAGTGCTTCATAGGCAGGATCACTCCATCCTGTGTTGTTGTTACCATTTCCCTTGGTCCAAAGATTGAGGAAAGTCGTTGGGTCAAGGTAGTCCCCGATCCAGCCTCCGACCGCGATGTCGAAGTCGAGATTTTGTTGGGCGGTCACAAATGAGCCCCAGTCTTTGATTTGAATGTCCACGAGAATATTGAGGTGCTTACGCCACATCGCTTGCATGGCTTCGATGCTGGCTTTGGCATCTGGTTTCGAAATGAGGACCGAAAAACGCGGAAAGCCTTTGCCATCTGGATAGCCCGCTTCTGCAAGCAGGGCCCGGGCCTTCTCGGGATTAAATGATAGAACCGGCTCTGGTTCGTAGGCTCCCATCTTTGGAACGAAAGAGGTCGTAGGAGTATATCCCTCCATGATGTATTTGCAGATGCTTTCCCGATCGAGCGCGAGCGAGAGCGCATTGCGAACTTTTTCATTATCAAGTCCTTTGCGCGTGGTGTTTAGCCTTACGAATACCGTGCCGACATAAGGTTCCTGGTGCAAATACTGTGGGTATTCCTTTTTCGCGGCTGGGATGAGATCGGATGGTAGCGTGTAGATATTGTGGAGCTGGCCGGAGAGAAAGGCCCGTGTTTCCGTGAAAGGATTTTCGATCGGGAAGAATCGAATGCCATTCAGGCCGACGTTTTTGGCATCCCAGTAGTAGGTGTTTCGCTCAACTTCGATGACATCGTGGAAGCGCCAGGTTTTGAGTTTGAACGGGCCGTTGCCAACCATGTTCGGCAGGACCGACCAATCCGTGAAGCGGTCCTGCATTTTGCCGAACTTGAGAATCACGTGTTTGGGAACCGGGAACCAGGTGTAGTGGCGTGTTAGAGAAGGAAGAAACGGGACCGGCTCACGGAGTTTGACGAATAAAGTGTGATCGTCGATGGCCTTGACCCCGACTTGGGAGAAATCGGTAATTTTGCCCTTATTAAATTCCTCCGCGTTCTTCAAAAAATACAACATTTCCGCATATGGACCGGCAAAATCCGGGTGCAGAAGCCGGTTGTAGGCAAAAACAAAGTCGTCAGCGGTGACGGGAACGCCATCTGACCAGCGCCCCTCGGGTTGCAAATGGAAGGTCCATTCAGTGAGGTCATCGTTGTGCTCCCAAGACGTCGCGGCGCCCGGCGGAGTTCCGTCATCGTTTTCCGGATCGTCTGCGACAAGTCCTTCAAACAAGGATGTGATGATCTTACCTTCAGGGACTCCTGTGACCTGTTGCAGGTCTAGCGACTTCGGCTCAGCAGAATTTCCGGTAAGGAAAATGCCTTCCCGATTGGCGCGTTCGACCTGGGTTTCCTTCTGGCAGGAAACTAGAAATCCGAGGGCTGGTAGGAGTAAAATGATGAGCCGGCGAAGCATGACGGCGGGATTCTTATGGCTTGGCGCGAGGATTGCAGTGGAATTTTTACCGGTAGAGAAGTTTTGTGACGCTTTGTAGGGGTGTCTTGCTTGCATGACCCGGCATCCATGTTCAAAAACAGCGCGCATCTACCGTGAAAAGCTATTTTATCCGACGACTGCTTCTGATTCCTCCAACTTTGCTTGGAATCACGCTGCTTGTCTTCACCATCACCCGATTTGTCCCCGGCGGGCCGATGCAAAGAAAGCTGCAGGAAGCCGCAAAAGGTGCGGATCAGGGTGGTAAAGGTTCCGGCGGCCCGGGCCAGTCAGGCGGTCTGAGCGAGGAGCAGCTTGAGGAGCTAGAGGAGCAATACGGATTGGATAAGCCAGTATACATCAGTTATCTGCAGTGGCTGGGTGTGATGCCAAAGGAAACCAGACTGTCAAAAGCCGAGTATGGAAGCCGAGGGGAGGAAACGATCGGCGGAGGCCTGGACATGGATCGCACCGCGGTCGTGGTTTTGAAAAATGATGGCAGGCTGGTGCACGTCAATCGCGACTCAAATGGCAATGTCGCATCGGCTGTGTTCGCTGATACGGGCAAACCGATTTCAGACCAGGGCTGGAAAGTAAAGATCGAGTCGGAAAAAGACCGGCAGGAGCGCTACCATCGCCGAAATCCGGATGCGCAGAAGCTGCCATCCTACCGGCCCAGAGCGGTTGCTTATCAAACGCGCTTCTCCGGATTGTTAGAGGGCGATCTTGGGCGGTCCACCGCTTACACGGATCGGGTGGATGAGATGATTTTGGCCCGGATGCCGGTGGCGGCTTATTTCGGAATTCTAACAGCGATCATCACCTATTCGGTTTGTATTCCGCTGGGTATTCTCAAGGCGCTGAAACACAGAACGTTTATTGATTCATTCAGTTCGGTTTTGATTTTCATCGGCTACTCCATTCCAGGATTTGCCCTGGGAGCCATTCTGTTGGTTTACCTCGGTTCTGAGAAAAACATCTTTCCCATGTTTGGACTCACGAGTCCGGATTTCGCGCAGATGACATTTTGGGGCCAAGCCAAGGATTTGGCGAGTCACACGGTTTTACCCCTGCTTTGTTATGTGGTCACCGGATTCGCGATGCTGACCATGCTCACGAAAAATAACCTGATGGATAATCTGGCGGCGGATTATGTCCGCACGGCAGTGGCGAAAGGGGTCAGCTTTCGTGGCGCGGTTTTCCGCCATGCTTTGCGCAACTCCATGATTCCCATTGCGACCACGCTCGGTAGCCTGGTTGAAGTGTTCATCGGTGGTTCCATGTTGATCGAGACCGTGTTCGACATCCAAGGTTTCGGACTCTTGCAATATCAATCAGTGATCGCGCGCGATGTGCCGGTGATCATGGGCACCCTCACCATTGCCGGCTTCCTTCTTTTGATCGGCAATGTGTTATCGGACTTCATCGTCGCGTTGGTCGATCCACGCATCAAATTTGAATAACCATGCGGATCATCGGATTTTTCTTCATGCTTCTCGGTCTGCTGGCGACAGTGGGTGAGCTCAATGGTATCGCATTTCCAACCGTGCGCTGGTTTTTTGAGACCAGCCGTGAAATACCGTGGTTGAATGTTTATTTGCCGTGGGCAGGTTTCCAATTCCTCTGGTTTGGTTGGCTAAGTGCCATGATTTTGTTGTTGGGCGGTTTGATCATCGTGATCCGATCCTGGACAGCGGGTCCGCTTAGCCCGTCGAATGCGCGCAGATTACGACGCTTTTGCGAAATCAAGCGCGGCTACTATTCCTTGATCATCTTGCTGGCCTTACTGGGTATCGCTGGACTGGATCAAATGATCGTCGGCAAACGGGCGCTCGCGGTGAAGTATCATGGCGAGTGGTATTTCCCGGCCTTCCAGGAAAAAACCTACAAGAACAAAGACTTTGGCCTTGTCGGAGAGGATGCCGATGCGCCCGCGAACTACCGACTATTGAAGCGAAAGCTGAAGGGATCTGCAGACGGGAAAGTCATCATGCCGTTGATTCCCTTTGATCCCACGGGCGATACATTGCCTCCGCGATCAAAATCACTCGTTGAGCGGGAAGGGGTTTACTATGAATCTGGTAGATCCAGCGAACCATACTGGGGTTTGGCGGCATCGTATTATGATGTGGAAGGCTCGAAGATGCATGTCCGCTACACCATGCGCCGAGGCGTGCTCGAAGGTGCTGCAGATGGTTGGGATAGCGAGAACAACCCGGTTTACACGGCCAATTACGAGGCGGGTAAACTGGTGACCGAGGAATACACGGGCACGGCTTCCAAGGAAGAATTTCTAGCAGAGAAAAGCAGCGATCTCCGCGCGGTAAAATATCATCCGTCACCGCCGGTGATCGAGTCCGGGAATTGGCTTGGCACCACCTCGCAAGGCTACGACGTGGTTGCCTATCTATATGGCGGCCTGCAGGTGAATTTCAAGGCAGCGATCATCTTCCTGCCCATCGTCTATCTGATCGGTATCATCATCGGAATGTTGATGGGCTTTTTTGGCGGTTGGTTTGATTTGGTGGTCCAGAGGATCATGGAAATTTTTGTGAACGTTCCGTTTCTGTTCGTGGTGATCATCATCTCCAGCATGGTGCCGTATCGTTTCAAGGGCCTGCCGGTGATTCTCGGAATTTTGATTTTTTTCGGATGGATGGGGATCACGGCCCTAATGCGGACTGCTACATTCCGCGACCGGGGGCGTGACTACATTTCCGCCGCCCGCGTGATGGGGGCTGGGACTCCGCGCATCCTATTCCGGCACTTACTGCCGAATACGGTCGCAATCATCGTCACCTTGGTTCCGTTCAGTCTTTCCTCTTTGATTTCGTCGCTCGCTTCACTCGATTACCTCGGTTTCGGTTTACCGCCGGAATATGCAACTTGGGGGCGACTGTTGAGTGATGGCCTGTCGAACCTTTCCGCCCCATGGCTTGTGACATCCACCTTCATTGCCCTGGTTGGACTTCTGGTTTTGATCACGTTCATCGGCGAAGCGATCCGCGAGGCCTTTGATCCGAAAAAATTCACCTACTACCGTTGATGCGTTTCCTGTTTTCACTACTCGCGGTGGTAGCCGCAATCGTCGGCTGCTTTGGACTCAACGGATGTCGTCATGAGGAGGGCGCCTTGGGGTCGCGCTATGACTTCGATGGGTTTGTCCCGCGTTATAATGACTTCATTCACAAATGGCTGATCGAGCAGCAAGATGCAGCCATCAAGGAGAAGGCGCATTTGGAAGAAGAGATCGCCAAGGCCGATGATGAGAAGCGCAAGCTTCTCGAAGTCCGGCTGCAGGCCAATGCCCGTGAACTCGAAAAGTGGGCATTTCGCTTGAGTCTTGGTGACTATTTGAAGATGGGCGATCCATCCGAGATTCCTACCGATCTGGTATGGGATGACGGCATGAATGAGCCTGAGATCGGCGATCCGCGTGCGAAGAAGGGCGGTGTGCTGCGGCAATACATTCCTGATTTTCCTCCGACGACCCGGTTGTTTGGTGATAATTCAAATAACAGTTTCCGTGGCTATCTTTACGATGACATCGACATTCCATTGGTTGATTACCATCGCGAAACCATGCACATGATTCCAGGGGTCGCGAGCAGCTGGGCAGTCTCAAAAGATGGTCGCACCATTTATTACAAAATTGATCCGGCAGCGCGCTATTCCGATGGTGAGCCGGTTCATGCCAAGGACTATCTGGTGAGCGTCTACGTCAATGTTTCCGACAACGTGGTCAACCCCTACGCCAAGCAATACTTCAAGGAAAACCTGGCCCAGGTGGCGATGTACGATGATCATACGATCTCCATTTCATTGCCGGAGGCACAAGTTTACGGTCCATTGATTGCCGGGGATTTTACTCCTTCTCCTCCTCATTTCTTCGCGGAATACGGCCCGGATTATGATACTCGTTATCAGTGGCGGTTCCGGCCAACCACGGGCGCTTACGAGGTGAAACCTGAAGATATTGTCAAAGGTGTCTCCATCACCGAAACGCGGGTGAAGAACTGGTGGGCGAAAGATCGGAAGTACTACAAGTATCGTTACAACCCGGACAAGATCGTTTACACCGTGGTTCGTGACCAGTCGAAGGCCTTTGAATTGTTCAAGGCAGGTGAGCTTGATACCTTCCTTATCACGACTCCGGAGCTTTGGTATGAAAAGTCGGAGATGAAGCCTGTTTATAATGGCTACATCGATAAAGTTACCTTTTACACCCGCTACCCGAAAATTCCCCGTGGCTTGTATGTCAATGTGAGCCGGCCTTTATTGAAAGAGCGGGATGTGCGAATCGGAATCGCCGAATCGCTGAATTGGAAAAAGGTCATCAACGTGATGTTCCGCGGAGATTACCAGCGGCTGAATGCTTTTAACGAAGGTTACGAGGGGCTGAGTGATCCTACGATCAAAGCCCGGGGCTTTTCGATTTCAGATGCGCGAGCCTCTTTTGCCAAGGCGGGTTTCACCCAGGAGGATCGGGATGGAATTCTCAAAAAGGCCGATGGCACACGCCTTTCGGTATCCATCACTTATCCGACGCTTCCGATTTACGATCAAATTTTCTCACTGCTTCGTGAAGAGGCAAAAAACTGCGGTCTTGAGCTGCGGCTCGATGGCCTGGAGGCGACGGTTGCCTACAAAAAGGAAATGTTGAAGCAGCATGATATCGCACTCGGTGCCTGGGGCATCGAGCCGCCCATGCCGGATTTCTATCAGTTCCTCCATTCGTCGAACGCCTACGATGAAAGCGGTAATCTCAAACCGAATACCAACAACACCTTCGCCTGGGCGAGACCGGATACTGATATGCTGAGTGAGGAGGTTCGCACGGCGACCACCATGGATGACTTGAGGACCGCGGTTCAGAAATTGCAGCATATCATGCATGACGAAGCGATCTTCCTGCCTGGCTACGCAGTTGACTTCGTGCGGGTCGGCTCGTGGCGCTGGGTGCGTTGGCCGGATTCCGATACGACAAAATTCTGCCCGCCCGTGGTTTACGATCCCCATGAAGTTCACGTGCTCTGGATTGATGAAGATATGAAAAAGGAAACGCTGGAGGCACGGCGTGAAGGCAAGACTTTCCCGGAATCGGTCAAGACTGTGGATGACTACCGTCAGAAATCACCAGAGGGAGATGATGCATCAGAAGCTCCTATGGATGAAACTCCGGCAACTCCCGCCAACGATCCAACACCACCACCTACAGCTCCAGCGAGTGAGCAGCCAGTGCCGGCGGATCCAGCAGTAGCTCCTGAGGAGAAAGGAAACGGACCATGAGCGAATCTGCCGATACCATTCTTGAAGTCGATAAACTGATCACCTCCTTCGAGACCGAACAAGGTCTCCTGCGTGCGGTCGACCAGGTTTCGTTTTCAGTTCAACGCGGTAAAACCCTCGGCATCGTCGGCGAGTCCGGTTGCGGCAAGAGCGTTACCGCGATGTCGATCATCCGGCTTTTGCCCCAGCCAGCTGGGAAAATTCTCGGAGGTCATGTGCATTTCAAAGGCACCGACCTTGTTCGCGCAAGCGATGCGGAAATGCGCAAGATCCGTGGTGGTGACATCGGGGTGATTTTCCAGGAACCGATGACGGCGCTGAATCCTCTGCATCGGATCGGACGTCAGGTTTCCGAAGTGTTCCGATTGCATCAAAAGCTCTCGAAAAAAGACGCCTGGGACGCTGCTACCGAAATGCTGAAGCTGGTTCGTATTCCTGCGCCGGAGCAACGCATGATGGATTTCCCCCATCAACTTTCCGGGGGAATGCGCCAACGGATCGTCATTGCCTTGGCTTTGGCATGTCGCCCGTCATTGGTGATTGCCGATGAACCAACCACGGCGTTGGACGTTACCGTGCAGGCCCAGATTCTCGATCTCATGGCGAAGCTCCAGGAGGAGATGGGCATGTCCACCATCTTGATCACCCATGACCTGGGCGTGATCGCAGAAACCTGCGATGAAGTGGTCGTGATGTATGCGGGTCGTGTGGTGGAACGAGCATCGGCGATCGAGTTGTTTGCCAATCCCCTGCATGCCTACACCAAGGGGCTGCTGTCCTCGATTCCCACCTTGGATACTCCGTCCAAATCGATCCTCAATACCATCCCCGGCACGGTCGCCTCGCTGGGGGATTACTCGCATGGTTGTCGCTTTTGCCAACGCATGGGACGGACCGCGCCGGTCAGTCGCGAGCGTCCGAAATTCACTGAAGTTTCCACCGGCCATTGGGTTGAAACCTGTCCCGAATGCTACCAACCGTGATCGAAAATCCACTGCTTTCCGTCAAAGACCTCCGGGTGCATTTTCCTGTCCGCTCCGGCGTGATGATGCGCGAGACCTCCGCAGTTCGCGCAGTCGATGGGGTGTCGCTCGATATCAAGCCCGGAGAAACGCTAGGTCTCGTCGGGGAATCCGGATGCGGCAAATCAACCTTGGGGAAAACCATTGTTCGATTGATCCGCCCGACCTCCGGAAAGATTGACTTCGAAGGGATCAATATCAGTCACTTATCCCAGTGGTCACTGCGTCCGTTGCGACGTGATATCCAGATGATCTTCCAGGATCCAAGTGAATCGCTGGATCCTCGGATGAGCGTTCGCTCGATTTTGGAAGAGCCCTACATCATTCACAAGTTGGGCAATCGGGCCGAAAGGAATGCGAGGGTAAGTGAACTTTTGGACCGGGTTGGTTTGCCAGCTTCCGCAGCAGATCGCTTTCCGTTCGAATTCTCCGGTGGTCAGCGACAACGCATCGGGATCGCACGTGCGTTGGCATTGAGGCCCAAGCTGATCATTTGCGATGAGCCGGTGTCCGCTCTCGATGTTTCCGTTCAATCACAAATTCTGAATCTCCTCGTTGAGCTCCAGCAGGAGTTCGGGCTCTCGTACCTTTTCATTGCTCACGATCTATCGGTGGTGAAGCACATCAGCGATCGGGTGGCGGTGATGTATCTGGGAAAAATCGTCGAGGTCGCCAATGCGGAAACCATTTACCGTGATCCACGCCACGCCTATTCCAAAGCATTGCTTTCCGCCATCCCTTCGGTTGATCCAACCGTGAGACCGAAGCGGATTTTGTTAGAAGGGGATGTGCCTTCGCCAATCGATCCGCCTGCAGGAAGCGCGTTCGGGCATCGGATCAGCCATCCTCTCTATGCACAAACCGTTGGTGCAGACCTGAGCTTGCGTGAGATTGCACCGGGGCATCTGGTCGCCAATGATCCATGCTGTCTTTCCCCAGAAGACTATCAGCTTTTGCAAGACTCGGAAGATTGATCGTATGAAAGCTAAGCGAGTCATCTTTGAAGGCCGGGTTCAGGGTGTGGGTTTCCGCTACACCACCAAGGACCTCGCGCGCGGATTCGAAGTTTGTGGCTGGGTGAAAAATCTCCCGGACGGCACGGTTGAACTTCAGGTCATGGGTGAAGATGATGAGGTCGAGGATTTCATCAAGGAGATCGCCGAAGAGTCGGCCGTGGCCCATCACATCAAGAATCTTCAGGCGACAGAGATTGATCTGTTAGAAAATGTGACCGGTTTCTCGATCGTTTCGTGATCCGCCTCTGGCTCAAGCACTCGATGCTTGTGGCGGATTTTGCGAGAGTTCAGGATGCCTCAATGACGAGGTGGTGTTGGATTCTCATGGGACTTGGTTTTTGGCTGACCAGTTGCAAGCCGACTCCGCCGCTCCAGGCCGGACAAACCTATTTACCGATTTCCCATGCGGATGTCCGCTTGATCGGACGATGGAGCCAATCCGATCAGACACCGCCCGAAGCTTCCTGGCCGGGTTTTGCGGTGGCCGTTGAATTTACCGGGCGCGATCTGAGCATTTGCTTAAGGGACGAGGGGAATTATTACAATGTCAGCGTCGATGGCCAGCAAACGGCGGTCGTTGGTGGCAAGAAAGGGAAAATGGTGGTTTATCCTCTGGCGAGCGGGTTGGATGGGAAGCCACATCGCATTCGATTTGAGAGAAGAAATATCTCATTTGATAAGCCGACTGCCCTCCTTGGCTTCGTCCTGAATGAAGGGGCAAAACTTGATAAAGCACCGGAGCGCGCGCGAATTGAATTCATTGGCGACTCTTACACGGTCGCCGAGGGGAATGAGTCGACGAGGGAAACCTTACCCTGGCTGGAGAAATATCCGGTTACGAATTTCCGTCGGGGATTTGCATCCATGGTTGCGGATGCGCTTGATGCAGATGCGATCGGCATATGTCGCTCCGGCAGCGGAGTAGCGCGCAATTGGTTAGGGGACGCGAAAAATTCGATGCTCGACCGATATGATTGGACCCAGATGGAAACTGCAGATGGAGGTCGGTGGGCGTTCTCCGAGTCACCACCGATCCTGGTGGTCATATGCCTGGGAATTAATGACTACGCTGGATTGAAAAACAAACAAGGTATCGTGAATGAAGCGTCATCCGCTGAATTTCGTGACAAATATCATCAACTGATTGCCAAAGTGAGATCGCATGATCCGGACGTGCCGATTCTTGCATTGGCGCCGCATGTGGAATGGGCCAGAGAGAATACACAACTCGTCGTATCAGAGGAGGCTGCCGGTCACCGCGGTGGCGTTTATTATGCTCAGTTTGATCGCTTTCCTGGTGGGTATGTCTCAGATGGTCACCCGACCGTTGCGACTCATCGCAAGATCGCCGATCAGATCCTTGCTGCCATCCGGAAAGATCGGATTCTACCGTTGCCTGCTGCGATAGGTGAACCGTGATTTTAAGGAAAGAATCGGGGATTCGAAGAATTTCCAACTCAACCAGGCTAGCAACAGCGATGCGACAGTAGCGCAAGCCATGTAGGTGAAGGTGCCAGGCCAACCTGAGCCAATGGTCGGAACAATCCAGCCTCTCCAAAAGAAATGCATCCAGACTGGCTTGAGAGCATGATGATAAACATAGATGCCGTAGCTATATTTCCCAAGCCAACGAAGCATGCGGCTTTCAAATATAAACCGGCTGATGGCTCCGTCGCCATTCGCTGCCAGGCCCACGCAGCCCGCACCGAAGAAGATCATGATAAATGACTCACAGCTTGCTAACGGATAGATCACAAAAATTCGCTCAATTAACAAGATGATGCCAAAAAAGCCGGTGACCGGTACGAGCCATCTCGTGACCTGTTTCCACCCATCGGGGTTTCTCCACATGATTGCAAGCCATGCTCCGGCAGCAAGCACGCCGAGGCGATTCAAGGTCGAAACATAAGTCGCCAATAGGCCGATTTGGTTTTGCAAAATCGCATGAATGATCGGGCTGGAAATTACTAAGGCGACACAGAGCCTCTGCAGCCATTTTACAGGAAGCAACATGACTATCAGTGGCCAGACTAGATAGAATTGTTCTTCGACTGCGAGTGACCAAAAATGACCTAAGCCCAGCCAAGTAGGCGAAGCGAGCCACCCTCCTTTGACTGCCATCCCGATGTTTGAGGCATATAGCCAATACCATGCCATCGAGTTATGGCCGGTGAGAACTTGCTTATCTCCCGGGGTGATGAAAATAACACTCAGCCATCCCAGAGCTAGTAAGCCATAATAAAGCGGAAAAATCCGTAGAGCGCGTCGGATATAAAATACCTTGAAATAACCGGGAGTGCCCTTCGCATCTATCAAAATCCCGGTGATGAGAAATCCGCTGAGGACAAAGAACAGGTCCACCCCAAGGTAGCCACTGGTGAAAAAGCGCTGACCGTCTACTTTATAATCAAGGTGCTTCCCGACTACGATAAAATGGCCGATCATCACCATTAAGATGGCGAGCCCTCGAACTCCATCCAGACCTAACAGGTGCTGCCGACTATTGTGAGCGGGTACAGCCGCTTCAGGAACTTGGGTGTTCATGCAATCGATATGAAACAAAAGTAGCTCGATTCAGGCCAGGAAATGGCCGGTTTGGTTCTCTATCCGTGAGTTTGATCGATTGAGCATTCGGCCGAAAATGGCTCCTTGAGAAAGAATAATCATTGGGGAGCGGCGTTCGAATCAGAATGGTATAAGGATCATTCGGGATAGACTGTAGCACCTGCTATCAGCGACCTTGGAACCTAAATTGGAATCAATCAGAAATGAGCCTTTCAGGCAACACCAATGTCCCGACGATGATGTGCTGTGATACTCAGAAAGTTACCTGGTCGTAGATCGGCTGGTGCAAATCTGAGCTAATCCAAAACAATAAACGGTGCCTTCTTGCGAAAGCACCGTTTTGCTGAATTAGAATCTGGTGGATCTGCCGGAGCTTATTTCGAAAGGAAGCCGCTGACGCCGTCTTGATCGGGAGTCATGCCGGCGTCGCCTTTTTCCCAGTCCATCGGGCAGACTTCGCCGTGCTCTTCGAAGTGTTGCAGGGCGTCGATGACGCGCAGGCACTCGCGGATGGAGCGGCCAAGTGGCATGTCGTTGACGACCTGGTGGCGGACGATGCCATCCTTATCGATCAGGAACAGGCCGCGGTAAGCAACGAGTTCGCCGATGACCTCGATATTGCCTTCTTCGTCGGTGGTGTATTCACCGGCGAGAACATCGTAGTCTTCAGAGATGGTCTTGTTGATGTCGGAAACGAGCGGGTAGTTGACGCCTTGGATGCCGCCGCGGTTTTTTGGCGTTTGGAGCCAAGCCCAGTGCGAGAACTCGGAATCGGTCGAGCAACCGACGACAGCGACATTGCGCTTTTCGAATTCAGCGAGTTCTTCCTGGAAACGATGAAGCTCTGTCGGGCAAACGAAGGTGAAGTCCTTCGGATAGAAGAAGAAAACGACGTATTTGTTGCCCTTGTATTGTTCGAGCGAGAAATTCTCGATGATGGTTTCGCCTTTGACGGCTTTGGCGCTGAAGGATGGAGCTGATTTGCCAACGAGGACGGACATGGAGCTGTTAGGTTGGAGTGAAAAAATCGGGCAGGATTTGTGCCCGGCGCTGGGTAGGCGATGCGGAGGTGGCGGACAAGGTTTTTGTCCCCTGAATCGATGTTGCGCCGGGCTGATAGTTCTGGATTTACTCGGAAACCGCTTGGAGTCGCAGGAAGCGATGGCCGCCACTTCCGATCGCTACGGTGGCCCGAATGGTCTGGGTTTGAGCTTGTTCTGACAGTGTTTCGTAAATGACGCCGACGTCGCTCCAGGTTTGCAAATCGTCCGACCACTGGGCTTTCAGGCTGATGTCGGTGGCATCGGCATTTTGCGTGTAGGTTAGCGAGAGTGTTGCCTCATCGACCCCTGGCTCCAGAGGCGGATTGGCAACCGCAGGATCGGTGCCGAGTGCATACTCCAGAAGATTCGGGATTTGATCGTGATCTGGATCGGCTAGCTGGCCGATGATGGATTCATCGGTCTCATCGGCGAATTGACTTTGCTGCCAGGCGGCAAAGCCAATCAGATTCGCGGCAAGTGGGGTGACTGCCGAAGCAGAACTTTCTCCAAGCGAATTGATGGCGATGACTCGGTAAAATAACTCGGTCTCTGCAGGTGCATCCGGATCGGTGTAAGAGGTTGAGCCAAGTTGGTCCGCGATCACCGTGAACGGACCGCTTGCTGAGGTGCCGCGTTCGAGTCGGTAGGAAGTGGCCCATGGTGTGGTGTTCCAGGTGAGCAAGGCACCGCCTGGGTCGGTTGAAGCCACAATCGTTCCCGGCGTATCCGGCAGTCGCAGTCCGTAGACTTCCAGTTCCGCGATGTTGCAATTCGGATCGGACCGATAGCGAAGGTAGCGGAAAGTGTGCGGATTGGTAACAGGGACTGAAGTGAAGGAACCGACCGGGGGTTGATCGGGAATGGTGTAAATGGTGACGGCGTCGCTGAAGTCAACGGAGTTGGCACCTTCAAATACTCCGCCCACCATGCGTGCAGCAAAGCCAGAGCGTGGTGCGTAACGAAGCGCGGTGATTTGTGCGGCAGAGCCGAGATCGAGTCCGACCCACGCGCCGAATTCATCCGGAGCGTCGAAGGCGGTGTTGAAGTTTCCATCGAACACGTTTTCCCGGACGTCGCCGAGATTCGACCATGAGCCTTCCGTGCCAATGATGGTGCCGGTGAGTTGGAAATTCGCCTCGGGTTGTGGTGGAAACGCGGCAGCGACTTCGGCGGCGCTTGAGATAGCGAAGTCACTTCCAACGGCTTCGACCTCGATCATGGCCGACGATTGATTGCCTGAGCGGGCGACATTTGCCGCGTAGAATGCATTCGCCGGAGTTGCGCCAAGCCAGAGCCGTGAACCATCAGCGAGTCGCTGGAAAACGTTGTAGTAATAGATGTTCCCGGTAGAGGATGCGCTCCACTTGATGCGCAGGTTGGTGTTATCCAACGTGCTTGGATCGTTTTGTATGATGCGCAAATCCGTGACGGCGGCGGGTGGAGTCGGCGTGCCATCGTAGATCGCGAATTGGCCAAGCCGGACCACGTAGTTTTCAATCACACTTGTGGATGAGCAGCGCACGCCAATGGTCGCGATTTTTTGACCAGCGTGTGAACCGAGATCGAAGGTCACGGTGTTCCAGCCATTGGTCGAAGTACTGCCAACATCGTAGTAAACCGGAGAACTTGGCGCGTCCTCGAATGCGATGGCGAGTTTTAGGTTCGATGGCGCCGAAGCGGTGCCGGTTTTGTAAACCAATTTGAATTTCGTATCCGCACTGACAGGCAAGCTGGCGGCGTAGAGTTTGATATCATTGGTGGCGTCCAGCTGACCGGAAATTTTCAAAGAACTACCTCCATAGTAGCTATCTTCAAAGAGCAGTGCGGGAGTCAATTTCGTCCCCGTGGAGGAAACGATCCATCTCCAGGTTGGCAGGACATCCTGAAGGCTCAGGTTGTTCCAGCCCGAGGTTGATACCACTTGGCCATCGATCAAATAGCGATCGCCCTGGCCACGATTGAAGTTGGTGACGAACGGCAGTTTTTCCAACGGCGACTGCGCGGGCACGTAGTTCGCCATGCCTTTCCAGCTTTCCGTGGTGGAGGTATTCGATGGATCCGCATTTTGTCCCGACCAGAAGCGGAGTTCGTTTTGCCGGAATTGGCCGGGGTTTCCTGAGTTCCGGAACAACGCCTGCTCGCCATAGAATGCAACGGAAACGCGGTGTTGGGAGCGGTTCGGGAAAATCGCGTCCCAGGAAACCGAAGTTCCCGTGCCGGCGCTTTCCACGTCGATCCCTGCATAGATCGAGTAAGGATCGAGTCCCAATCCCAAAGCCCTGCTGCGGGTGCTGGAAAGCATGTCACTATTCCACCAGAAATTGAGAAACATGCTGTCGGCGATTGCGTTGCCATCGCTCTTCACGAATTGCTCGTTTTCCGAGGTAAGCGCGTTCTGCCAGCTGATGCTGCCGGTGCGGGTCATGGCGTCATACCACATGATCTGCAGATCTGGGGCCTGCGCTTTGAAATACGAAATAAAATCCCGCATGTTCGTTGCGTCAGCAGTGCTACCTCCACCGGTCTCCTGGTTGATGAACCAGCCGTCAAAACCGTAGTAGCGGGCGACCTCGATCATCTTGTCGGCGACAGGAAAAGCATCGCCACTCTTCTGCAAAAACGTCTGCACCCAGTGGAACTGGCCGCCATAAACGTTCGGCGGGAAAAACACATTTCCCAAAACCGGCACGCCGTTGCGGTGGGCGGCATCGACGATCGGGGCCGCGGGTGCGAGGATGATTCCTTCACCTGCAGAACCGCCCCAAAACACCAATTTGTCCGTGTATTGCCAACCCGTGTAAGCATTGAAATGCGCCACCTTCGCCCCTTGCGACGGCAGGAAACTGGTCGAGCCAAATGACGATAAAATCGTGATCTTCGCCTCGTTGGATCGAGCGTTGAAATTCACCTTCAACGCCGGATTTGCCATCCGCGAAGTGATCGGAATCGAGGCACGGTTGAAATCGGAATCCGGGTCCGCCTCCGGTGTCCACTTCAGCAAGTAGTCCGGATGCCAGAACGAAGCATACGGCGGCACGGTCACCGGCAGCGAAAACGTATCGGTGCTTGCTTTGCGGTCGCTCGGCACGGAGCCGTTGATTCTAACATCTAACAAAAACCAATTCGTGCCATCGTTGCTGCCTTCCAACTTCCAGTTTCCGGGATCGCGTTCCTGCGAATCATTGGCGGTCGAAAACGAATAAGCATCGATGGTGGTGATTTCGGGAAAGCGGATGATGACACCTTGTTTCGCGTAGTTCAGCCATTTGGTATCGGTGCTGCCGTCGATCAACTTTTCAGGCCCTTCGGTTGCGGGCGAGGTGCCTGCGGCGTTGACTGCGGTCGCGCTGGAGAGATCGACGAGATTGCCACCGAGAAGAAATCGGAATTCGGAAACCTGCACCGAGTTCGGCGACGAGCTGTCCCTCAACCGCGTCGGAGTGAAGCGGAATTGAGAGAAACTTTTTTCGGCGGCGTGCGAAAATGTGGCGGCAAATAGGCTGCTGGCGAGCGCGAGGGGAAAGACGCGGAGAGCGGAAATTCTCCGCCCGGGAATGTAAATCATTGATAGTGCTTGATTGCGGTTCGGGGCCGCAATTCAAGCAACGAAAGGCGATTCAGGCAAGCCGTGCCGCCAGGAGCTCACGCTGGAAAATGAGCTCTTTTGGCAGATGGTCGTAGAGATCGAGGAAAAACTCAGCCTGACTGACCAGCTCCGCTTTCCATTCGTCACGGTGATAGTTCATGACCGCTTCGAATTGTTCCCGGCTGTAATTCTGCATGCTGGAGATATCGAAATCCTCCGGTGCCGGGGTCCAGCCGATCTGGGTTTCATGCCCGGCAGCGGTGCCGTGGCAGCGTTTAACGATCCATTCAAGAACGCGCATGTTTTCGCCGAATCCAGGCCAAAGGAATTTTCCGTTCTCATCTTTGCGAAACCAGTTTACATGGAAAAACCGCGGGAGGTGCTTGAGGTAACGCCGCATCTCCAACCAATGGGCGAAATACTCACCCATGTTGTATCCTGCGAACGGCAACATCGCCATCGGATCACGGCGAACTTTGCCGATCGTGCCTGCCGCTGCAGCGGTCATTTCCGAACCCATGGTCGCGCCAATGTAGACGCCGTGAGACCAGTTGTATGCTTGATAAACCAGCGGCATGGTTGTGGCACGGCGTCCGCCGAAAATGATCCCTTCGATGGGCACTCCATCGGGATTTTGCCATTGCGGATCAATGGTCGGACATTGCGAGGCAGGCGCGGTGAAACGGGCATTCGGATGTGCCGCTGGACGTCCGCAATCCGGTGTCCAGTCCTGGCCGGTCCAGTCGATCAGGTGAGCGGGGGCTTCTTTGGTCATGCCTTCCCACCAGACATCGCCATCGTCGGTGAGTGCGACGTTGGTGAAAATCGTGTTTTCCAGCATCGAATCCATGGCGATCGGATTCGTTTCGTATGCGGTTCCGGGTGCGACGCCGAAGTAGCCGGTTTCCGGGTTGATCGCATGCAGCTTGCCATCCTCGTGCGGCCACAGCCAGGCGATGTCGTCACCGACGATCGACGTTTTCCAACCGGCTTTTTGGTAGGACTCCGGCGGCACGATCATTGCTAGATTCGTTTTTCCGCAGGCAGAAGGAAAGGCTGCGGTGACGTAGGTTTTGGTGCCATCCGGAGCTTCGAGACCGACGATGAGCATGTGCTCCGCCATCCATTGATGTTCGCGCGCGATGTTGGATGCGATGCGGAGGGCGAGGCATTTTTTTCCAAGCAACGCATTGCCGCCGTAGCCGGAACCGTAGGACATGATTTCACGGGTTTCGACGAAATGGACGATGTATTTGTCCTCGTTGCACGGCCAGGGCACGTCCTGTTGCCCGGGCTCAAGTGGCGCCCCAACCGAATGGAGGCACGGAATGAAAAACTTGTGACCGTGGCGTTTCTTTGGCGCAACACCGGACCATTCTTCCTCAAGCCGCTTCAGAACGCTGGAGCCGATGCTGCACATGATTTTCATGTTGAGAACGGCGTAAGGACTGTCGGTCACCTGCACGCCAATTTTGGCCAATGGGGAATCAATCGGCCCCATGCAAAATGGGATGATATACATCGTCCGGCCTTTCATGCAGCCTTGGAATTTTCCCTGCAAAAGCTCGCGCATTTCGGTTGGCTCCGCCCAGTTGTTGGTGGGACCGGCTTCGTCGGCTCGGCGGGTGCAGATGAACGTGCGTTCCTCCACGCGGGCAACATCGGATGGGGCGGAGCGCGCGAGGAATGAATTCGGTCGCTTCTCAGGATTGAGGCGGGTGAAGGTTCCCGATTTAACCAGCAGATTGGAAAGGCGGTCCCACTCCGCGTTTGATCCTTCACACCATTCGACGGCATCCGGGGTGCAGAGTGTGATCATTTTATCGATCCATTTCTGAAGCGGTGCGTGGCTGGTGGAGGTCATTTTGCTCATGCTGTGGTTATCTTGAACCTGAGATGCACCAGTTTGCAACGAGATGACGCCGAATCGGGGGAATTTGGCCGATTTGCGTCGGATCTGATCGAAATTGCGGCGGTGGGTCTTGCGATGGGCGGATTGCCGTGCTAACCCCGGTGAATCCATGGGAGCAGCTGATCGAGATTATTCGCGGACGGAAACAAGGCGCTCCGCGCCGACTGGGACGCTGACACCGGTGGTTAAGTGGCTATTGATCATCAATATCGGGGTATATCTGCTGGATATTCTGTGGTTCCAGGGTCGATTGAGGAATTTAGGTGCCTTCACCATCAGTTCATCCATTCTTCAAGGGAAGATCTGGCAGCTCATCACCTTCCAGTTTTTGCACGGCAGCGTTGCCCACGTGCTATTCAACTCGATCGGAATCTACTTCTTCGGCCCCTGGATGGAACGCTGGTGGGGGGCGAGGCGTTTTTTGGTATTTTATCTCCTTTGTGGAGCGGCAGGCGCTTTATTTTATTCGCTGCTGACGCTGCTGCACGTGCTTCCCACGGACCTCTTTGGTGGATTGGTAGGTGCTTCAGCTGGCATCTATGGCATCTTGGTCGGGATTGCGATCATTGCTCCGAATTTACGGGCGATGCTCATTTTTCCTCCGATCGAACTTTCCATCCGGCAGATGGCTTTGGCTGTTTTGCTGATCGCGGTGGTGAAAATCGTTTTCGATCTGAGCAACGCAGGTGGCGAAGCAGGCCATCTGGGAGGTGCCATCCTTGGATTCATCCTGGTCAAATATCCGATTCTACTCGGTTGGGCGAAGAAGCATGAAAAAGAGGTCGAGATCATTCGGCCGAAGCGATTCAGTTTCCGTCCCGAGGCGAAATTGAAGCCTCGCACCAGTGTGAATCTTGAGCGTGATTCGGAGGTGGATCGCATTCTGGATAAAATTTCGCGTGAGGGCATCCACAGCATCACTGCTGAGGAAAGAGAAAAATTAAACCGTGCCTCGATAGGCAAAAAGTCCGACTCATGATGACAGATCAGGAAATGATGAATTGCCCGGATGATGCCTCGCAGATCGACCGACTGCGCGCCATCATGCATCGCCTGCGTGCACCAGGCGGCTGCCCATGGGATGCGGAACAATCCCACCAATCGCTGGTTTCCAATCTAATCGAGGAAGCTTACGAAACGGTCGATGCGATTCAGCGTGAGGACTTCGATCACATGAAGGAGGAGCTGGGCGATCTGCTGCTCCAGGTCGTGTTCCATAGCGAAATTTCGCAGGAAGCAGGTCGTTACAATCTGGACGATGTCGCTCGCGGAATTTGCGACAAACTCGTCCGCCGACATCCTCACGTTTTCGGCACGAGCGCTGCCGCTACGACAGATGCCGTACTTCAGCAATGGGATCAGATCAAGCGGGCGGAAAAAGGTGATGGTGAAAAACCCTACCTGCACGGTGTTGGCAAAGGCTTGCCTGCGTTGCTGCGGGCGGCGAAGTTGCAGAAGAAAGCCGCCAAGGTTGGCTTCGATTGGCCGGTGGAAACCGGCGTCATCGCCAAGATTCGTGAGGAATTGATCGAGCTGCAATCTGCCGTGGATGCCCAGGATTTGCCCGCGGTTTCAGAAGAGCTGGGAGATCTGATGTTTTCGGTGGTGAATCTCGCGCGCTTTCGCGGTGCGGATCCCGAGGTGCTCATGGCGACGGCGAATGCAAAATTCGAAACCCGCTTTGGCAAAATGGAGCAGCTGCTCAAGTCCCAAGGACACACTCTCGAATCGGCCACGCCTGGCCAAATGGAAAGTGCGTGGGAAGCGGTGAAGCAGGCCGGCGGTTAATTCTCGTGGATCGCCCAGCGGAGAAATCGTGACTTGGTGGTGCCGGTGGGTGCTGATGGCGCACGCGCCACCGCTTCGCCATCGGTGAGAGTCACTTCCACGCCTTCCTCGGACCAGTTCACGAGATCGTCCGACCATTCGGCTGAATAGGTGATGCCGTCCTTGACCTCTGGCAGAGGCTGGCGGAGCACGAGTCGTGATTCGGTTGCGTCCAGGAATGAACCTTTTGACGAGATATTCGGCTCCACTTCTTCGACCTCAATGGTGTTTGCAAGGGATCCTGGCTTGAGAGGGTCGAGGCTGAAGGCGTATTTCACGCCGTTTGGCACGCCGTCACCGGTATCGTCGCCAGCGAATCCTTTGGTGAGGAATGGGAAGTTGTATTCGATCCATGCATCAAAGCCCTGCTTCGGATTGGTGGTGGGGGTGATGGTATTGAATGGCCCGTAAGGGAACCAGCGGTTGCCGAGTTTCACATGCATGCGCAAGTGGACGGTCTCTCCTGCTTCCAGTTCTTCTCCGGTGAAATCCGAACTCAGGGCAAAGCTGGTGGTTCCACGCTCGATCGGATTCCGCTTGAGCAGTTCCAGCATTACGGTGTTCGTCGTGGAAATATCATCGATGAAAATACCTGTCGGATAAGTGGGATACAGGTGATGCGAGTAAACCGATTTATAGGGTTCCGCATGGTAGCGGAATCGCACGCGGACCGGCTCATCGGTGTTTGGAAGCTGACCGGACCAGGTTTTGATAGCGGTGTCCGGGTTGTTGATCCCTACAATCGGTTGGCCAATTGCGGTCCAGGTGGAGCCTGCATTGGTGCTGGCTTCAACCGTCAGAATACTGTCCGGAGTCATCAGACCACGCTTGTATAGGAAAGTGAGGGTCGAACCACTGGAAGTGAAAATCTCCCGATCCAGCTCAAAGCTTTGTTCCGGCGGGCGGTTTACGACCGGATCAAATAGATACGGGAAAGTGAGATGGAACACCTTGCTGCCATTGATCCCGGTGAAAACGCTGTAAGCCGGATAATTCACCGTTGTGCGGAAATCGTAGGTGGAATCGGTGCTGTTGATCACGGTGGCCGATTCTTCCTCTGCTGTCTCGATCCAATTGCCGGGAGCATCGCGGAAAGTGGAAATTTCCATGGCTTCGACTTGGCTGGACCATTCGAAATAATATTTCGGCGTGGCTGGCAAAAATGGTTCGGCGCTGCCCAATACGGTTTGTGGAATCGTCACAACGTTGGGGTTGATCAGCGTGACCGGGTAGGAAAACGATGATGGAACGCCATCTCCCTCGATGCCTTCAATCTCGACCACACAGTGGCGATCTTCGATCAGATCGGTCGCTGCCATGTCGCCGGTGACTTGCCAGACGATTGCCGGATTTGCGTAACGGTTGTCCCCGACGGCATTCATT
The DNA here is from genome assembly GCF_016595435.1 of Luteolibacter pohnpeiensis. GTDB lineage: Bacteria > Verrucomicrobiota > Verrucomicrobiia > Verrucomicrobiales > Akkermansiaceae > Luteolibacter > Luteolibacter pohnpeiensis. The sequence goes on along the minus strand of NZ_JAENIJ010000015.1, from coordinate 47,155 downwards.
TTGATCCGCGAGCCACCCTCGACAGTCATGTAAACGGTCGCGTTGGAAAAATCGGCGCCGGGATGGCTGCATGACCAATAAGGCGAGTTGATTGGGGCCGGAAAGTAGCCCTCATTCGGGAAAGTGAAAAAGCCGGTTCCGGTGGCCGATTGAACCTCGTCCGGTTTTTGCAGAACATACAAAGCGCTGGTCGGCGGCCGTGGAGTAAATGTGTCGGAGTTCCAGTAGCCCGGGGTATTTCCGGTGGAGAAATCCGTTGCGTTCGGAGACAGGACAAAACGGCGGTGACCGACCCGATCGTTTTCGCCGGTCGTGTTTGCGTAGTCCTCCCGCATGAAGGCATTGATCGCTGCCGGTCCGTAGAAGCCGTAAGTGAGGTTGGATTTGGCATTGCCATTCCAGGCGATGGTGCTCCAGCCGACGCACTGCGCAGGCACCGGGTCGTGGTTCAGCCCGCTCGCAGCATTTCCAGACGCAGTGGGGGAGCTGTAGGTCGCCGCGATCATGGTCGCAGAAGCTTGCGCGGCGGTGGCTTTGGTCGTCGTGTCGGCCGGCTTATAGGTATCGTCGGTATCGATGCGAACGGTAGAAGCCGTATTTAACTGAATATCCGCAGATACTCCTGCCATAGCTCTAAAGTAATTTAAACGTCGCTCGCAATCGCGAACTAAGTTTAAGTATTCCGGGCCGGGCTCACCCATGGTGGATGCACCTAAGTTAATAAATGCCTCGTGACTACGATAGTTTTCCGAAGCCTGGTAAACTCCATGCCAAAAAGAGACCACGTCATTCCGGTCATAAGTATCCACGGTAAATCCTGAACTTACCGAGTCTGATGGATCATCGGTATAAACCCGTGGCGTCCAGGCGATTGCATTCGCTGAAAACAACAGGGTGGATAGTAATGTCGCTCCTTTGAGGGTGAGGGAGGGAGTTAAGCTGGCCATGGATCTTGATATCGGATTGCTCCTGTCAAGACTGTCGACGGCTCAGCCAGTTCGGCGGATTCGAGGGTTAACTCAAATCGTCGAATTCATAGCGAATTGCCGACAGGCAAAACAGGCTTGCTGTTTCCACCCGGAGCACGATGTCTCCAAGTGAAGCAGGTTGAAATCCGGCACGGAGGGCTGCCTCGGTTTCAGGACAGGTAAAATCCCCTTCTGGGCCAATAAGTAAAGATACCTCTTTCATTCTTTCAGAAACGCGCAAAATCTTTTTGAGCGGCTCTGAGTTTTTTTGAAGCGATGCAATGATTTTCAGTGAGTTGCATGAATCGTTGTGATCCAGGCAATTATTGAACGTTTTCGGCTCGCTGATCGTAGGGAGCGTGTCCTGGCCACATTGTTTGCATGCTTCAAGCGCGATGCGTCGCCATTTATCGGCTTTTCCATCGCCTGGTTGGACCACGGTGTTTTGGGTGATGACCGGGATGATGGTGGACACACCCAGCTCAACCGCCTTTTGTACAATGAGCTCCATATTTTTCCCTTTCGGGATCGCTTGGAGCAGGGTGATGGCTGGCGATAGAACTGGTGAGGCAAGTGTCTCACCCATTGATAATGAGACCTTATCGCGTGAAATCTGAGTAATCTCGGCCGCGGCGCGCCGCCCTTTGCCATCGAAGACGACGATTTCCTTTCCCGGCTTGAGCCGCAGCACTTGGGAGGCGTGCCGGGCTTCATCGCCGGTCAGGATCGCTTGATCCCAAGTCTCGGGTGGCAGGAGGAACCGAGGCATGGATCAGGCGGGCTTATAAGTCGAAAAAGCGTTTCGCTTTTTGGAAGAATCCTTCCTGCATTGGGGAATTGGCCTCGCCGATCGATTCTGAGAAGTCACGGAGTTTCTCCTGCTGCTCATGATTCAGCCGGGTTGGTACCTCGACCTGGACCTTCACATTCAGGTCACCACGGCGTCCGCCGGAAAGTGCGGGAATGCCTTTGTCGCGCAGGCGGAAAACCGTGCCGCCTTGAGTGCCGGCAGGGATTTTGATCGATGACTGACCGTTCAGGGAAGGAACCTTCAGTTCGCCACCCAGCGCAGCCACGCTGAAAGGAAGAGGCACCTCGCAGAACAGATCGTCGCCTTCGCGCTCGAAGACATCGTGATCGCGGACGTGGAGGAATACGTAGAGATCGCCAGCTGGACCGCCGCGCACCCCAGCGTCGCCATTTCCAGACGAACGCAAGCGCGTGCCGGTATCGACCCCGGCGGGAATCCGGAGCTTGATCCGGCTGTCCCGCTGCACCCGGCCTTCACCGTGGCAGTCAGAGCATGGGTCGGAGATGGTTTCTCCCGCACCGCGGCATTCAGGGCAGGTGACCTGCTGGATGAAAATGCCAGCCTGGCGGGCGATCACGCCGCGACCACCGCAGGTCGAGCAGACTTTGACTCCACCGGAGCCTTTGGTGCCCTTGCTGTGGCAGGTTTCGCATGGAACGGAGCGCTCGATTTCCAACTCTTTCTCGACGCCTTTGGCGGCATCTTCGAGAGAGATTTCCAAATCGTAGCGCAAATCACTGCCACGCTGCTTGCCGGAGGATTTGCGACGGGATGAGCCGCCGCCGAAAAATTCTTCGAAGCCGCCACCGAAGGCACCTCCGAAAACCTGGGAGAAAATGTCCATCGGATCATGGAAGCCGCCACCGGAGCGACCTCCACCCATGCCACCGGAGAAGGCGGAGTGGCCGTAGCGATCGTAAGCAGCGCGCTTGTCCGGATCGGACAACGCTTCATAAGCCTCGCCAAGTTCCTTGAAGCGCTCCTCAGCAGTCGGGTCCCCGGGGTTTTTGTCCGGGTGAATCTTTACCGCCAATCTGCGGTAGGATTTTTTGATGACGTCGGGCGTCGCCTCGCGGGTGACTTCCAGGATTTCGTAGTAATCTCGTTTATCGGCCATCGTCTTATTGGGCTCCTTCTTCAGCCGGGTGTTTGGAAACGATCACGCTGGCAGGGCGCAGCAGGCGGTCACGCAGGCGGAATCCACGGCGGGTTACGCGCAGGATTTGTCCTTCTTCACCTTCCGCTTCTTCGGATGATACCGCATCGTGCAGATTTGGATCGAAGGTGCCGGTTGCATTGATTTCTTCCACTCCTTGATTGGAAAGGAATTCGTTCAGCTGGCGGCGAACCATGTCCATGCCGATGTAGATCATCGATTTTTGGTCTTGGGATGCGGCTTGCATGCCCATTTCGAAATTATCAATCACCGGGAGCAATTCCTCCAGCAAGCGCTGGTTGGCAAAACGGATCGCATCCTCGCGGTCGCGCGCGGTGCGCTTGCGGAGATTGTCCATTTCTGCAGCGGTGCGCAGGGAGACTTCCTTCCATTTTGCAGCTTCCGCTTCCAATTGCTCCCATGGGTCGGCATCCGCAGATGCTTCGGCGGCAGCGGGTTCTGGGGTTGGTTGGGTTTCCTGGGTGGCCGTTTCTTCGACGGAGTTGTCGGCAGTTTCGGCGTTTTTGTCAGGATCGGCGTCGGGGTGCATGGCGCATAGGTGTAATTGAGAATGTCAAACCGTCAACCCCCGGCAGCATGAAGTTGACCTCAGAAATTGTTAAAAATCACGTATCTTAAAGGTTCTCTGAATGAAGCGTGCGGGAAATCGGCTTGCCAACCCTTGTACAGATGGATAATCCCGCAAGTCCCTCGACGCGCGATTCTTTCATGAAGTTGGCCCAGCTGTTAGACCTAGATCAGATCCTTCCCGATATGAAAGCGGTGGATCACTGGCCGTCGATCCAAGAGCTGGTGCAACAGCTGGCTGAGTTGGGAAAGCTGGATGCCGCTCTGCATGAAGAAGTTCTGGAGTCTCTCAAGGCTCGGGAAGAGCAGGTTAGCACAGGGATCGGCCACGGAGTTGCGATCCCGCACGCGTTCTCCGATAATCTGGATCACGTGGTCGCGATCTTCGGTCGCTCCCAAAACGGCATTGATTTTCAGGCCCTGGATGACGCGCCGGTCCATTTCATCATTCTTTTTATTGTGCCGCGAAAGGATTATCACCTTCACCTTCGAACTTTGGCGGCCATTGCGAAAATGTTCACCAATGCCGGCATCCGGCGCCAATTGGGAATGGCCCAGAACCGGGAAGAAATTCTCGAAATTCTAAGCTCGAAGCCATCCCGCACCGGCTTGGCCACCAACTGATCTCCTGGTGATTTCCAGGACCCCTTTTTTTATCATGACGATCCTCCAGGACCTTGAATCACGTCTCGCCACTGCCCTCGAATCCGTAGTCGGCGAGCCGACGCGCGGTCCCGTGACACCTGCCGCGGACCTGAGATTCGGCGATTACCAATCGAATGCGGCGATGGTGTTGGCGAAGCAGCGCAAGACGAATCCGCGAGCCCTGGCGCAGGAAATCATCGACAAAATCGACCTCTCCGGCCTCGCCACTGCGGAAATCGCCGGTCCCGGCTTCCTGAACTTCCGGATTTTACCAGAGGCCTTCGCCAGCCGTGCGACGGCCATGCTGAACGATGAAAAACTCGGCGTGCCCAACATCGGAGCCGGCAAGACCGTGGTCGTGGATTTCTCTTCACCCAACGTCGCCAAGCCGATGCACATCGGTCACATCCGCTCGACCATCATCGGTGATTCGTTGGGGCGGGTGGCACGGTTTCTCGGTTTCAACGTGATTGCAGACAATCACATCGGCGATTGGGGGACCCAGTTCGGGATGATTCTCTACGGCTGGAAAAATCTTCTGAACCACGATGCGCTGGAAGTCGATCCTATCGCCGAACTTGTCCGCGTGTATCGCGAGGTCAATGCGGCGACCAAGGACAATCCCGAGTTGCGCGAGGAGTGCAAAAACGAACTGGTTCGTCTCCAAACCGGCGATCCGGAAAATACGGAAATCTGGCTGCGCTGCATTGATTTGTCGAAACTCGGCCTGCAGAAGATCTATGATCGCCTCGACGTTCATTTTGATTACTGGCTTGGCGAGAGTTTCTACAATGATCGGCTCGGCAGCCTGGTGGAAGAGTTCCTGGAAAAGGATCTGGCTCGCGTGAGCAACGGAGCGGTTTGTGTTTTTTCCGGCGGCACCAAAAAGCTCGAAGAAGACCCGTTCCAGGTGCACCGGGAAGAAGGTTGGGTGGACAATCCATCGATCATTCGCAAAGCCGATGGTGGCTTTCTCTATGCCACGACGGACTTGGCGACGATTGAATACCGGATCGATACCTGGAAAGCAGACCATGTCTGGTATGTCGTGGGTGTCCCACAGCAGCTGCATTTCCGTCAGTTGTTCGACGCCGCTGAACGCTGGGGTAAATCCTGTGATTTCCAGCACGTGGCCTTTGGTTCGATCCTGGGTGAAGACCGTAAAATGCTGCGCACACGATCCGGCGAAAATGTCGGCCTGATCGAGGTGCTGGAAGAAGCTGTTGAGCGCGCCGCAGCCGCCATTGCGGAGAAAAATCCGGATTTGGGAGCGGAAGAGGCTGCTGAAATTGCTGAAACGGTCGGCATTGGAGCGGTCAAATTCGCGGAACTTTCGCAAAACCGGCTCACCGACTACGTCTTTTCCTGGGAGCGGATGCTGGCCCTTCAAGGGGACACGGCCCCTTACCTGCAATATTCCAATGTCCGGATTCGTTCGATTTTCCGTAAACTAGAGCAACCATTCGACGCCGCGAACGCATCGATTGTCCTGACCGAAGACCAGGAAATCCATCTCGCCCGGTTGCTGGTTCGCTTTGGTGAAGTGGTGCCGACGGTGTTGGATGATTTCCGGCCAAACCTGCTGGCGAATTACCTGCTGGAATTAGCTCGTGCGTTCCACTCGTTCTTTGAGGCTTGCCCGGTGCTGAAGGCGGAAGGCGTGACTCGCGCAAGCCGCCTTGCGTTGTGCGATCTTGCCGCCAAGACCCTGGGCAAAGGCCTCGACCTTCTGGGTATCAAGGTGCCAGAGAGAATGTGAACCAAGTTTCATTTTTTAGTTTCGGCGAAGATAAGCTCAGGTAGGATTTGCGGCGTTCTTCGTCATGCCTCCATTTTACGTCATTGGTCACAAAAATCCGGACACGGATGCCATCTGCTCCGCGATTGGCCACGCCTCACTGCTGCGAGCTCTCGGTGAAGAGCCGGAAGCGGTGGCAGCCCGATGCGGTGACATCCCCCAGCGGACTGCCTGGGTGCTGGATCGGGCGGGGATCGAAGATCCGATTTTGCTGACCGATGCTCGGGTCAATGTCGGCATGCTCTGCCGCCGCGATGTCGTGCAGGTTTCGTTGTCGGACACCTTTTTGACGGCTTACCGCAAGATGCTCGGCTTCGGCGTGCGTTGCGTGCCAGTCACGGATGAGGAAGGTACGGTCCATGGGGTGCTGCGTTACCTTGATCTTTTGGAACTGCTGCTTCCTGCCGAAACCGAAGGTTTGAGCGTGCGGACGGTTCATGTGTCGCTCGCGAAATTGGCGGATACGCTTCAGGCTCAAAGTATTGGCGCGAAATTGCCGCCCCCGGAAGATGAGGAGGACCTGATCCTTCTCGTCGGTGCGTCATCCCAAGGCACGGTGGACAAACGTCTGCGCGTTGCGACCAAGGAAGGCAACATCGGCAAGTTCCTGGTGATTTGCGGCGACCGGCCGATTGTGCAGCGCTTGGCGATTGATCACGGCGCGCGGGCTTTGCTTGTCACCGGTGATAATCCGATTTCGGGTGATATTCTGGCTTATGCCGCGCGAAAAGGCATCGTCTTGCTGCGCTGCCATCAGGATACGGCGAGTGCGTCGACTCTGATCCGCTGTTCGCGCACGGTGCGCCACGTCATGGAAACCGATTTCACGACGCTGGGTGCTTGCGAACCGGTTTCCCGTTTGCGCAAGCGGCTTGCCAGTGTCGATCAGGACTTATTCCCGGTGAACGAGCACGAAACCGGGAAAATGCTCGGCGTCATTTCGAAATCGGACCTGGTCGATCCGCCACGCATTCGCTTGGCGCTCGTCGACCACAACGAATACGCCCAGGCGGTCAATGGGGTCGAGGAAGCGGAAGTCGTGGAAGTGATCGACCACCACCGCTTGGCTGGTGATTTGGTCTCGCGCGAGCCGATCCGGTATCTGAACGAACCTGTCGGCTCAACTTCCACCTTGGTCGCGCGGAAGTTCATTCACCGTGATCTCGAACCAGATCCGGGCGTTGCGATGTGCCTGTGCGCTGGAATCATTTCGGACACGCTCTGCCTAACTTCGCCGACGACGACATCGCTCGACCACGAAATGCTGAAATGGCTGTGTGGCATCGCGAAGATTGAGCCGGAAAAATTCACCGAGGAGTTCTTCGCCGTCGGCTCGCTGATTGCGACCGGAACGCCGAGCGAAATTCTCAATGCCGACCGCAAGGAGTTCACCGAGGATGGCATGAGCATCAGTATTTCTCAGGTTGAGGAACGCGATCTTCATGGGTTCAGCTCCCGCCGGGATGAACTGGAAAAGGTGCTCAAGGAATTGGCCGCAAAGTGGAATTACGACATCGCCGTGCTCGCGATTACCGACGTTACCGGTCACCACAGCGTGATTCTCGCAGTCGGTCCCGATGCCGTGCTGGCGCATTTTCCGTTCAAGCGAATCGACAGTTTGCTGTTCGATGCGCCGGGGGTGGTCAGCCGGAAGAAACAACTTTTCCCAGCGGTTTCGGAAGCGATCCGCCATTCCCGCTAGTTGGCTATGGAGCGGGCGATCGATGGCTTCATCCGCTTCATCGCAGTCGAGCGCGGACTATCGGAAGCTTATCAGATTTCGGTCAAGCAGACGCTGGATGCGCTCAGTGGCTGGATGGCCAAGCAATCCATTCCGCTCCAGGATCTCGGCACGGAGGAGCTTTCGAAGTTTCTGGGCGATCGGAAAACCACCGCACTCGCCACATCATCGCTGCGCATCGCCACGGTTCATCTCAAGGTGTTTTTCCGCTGGATGGCGATGACGCATCAGTTGGAAATGGATCCGGCGGAGCCCCTGATGGCGCCTCGCGGTGATCAATCGCTGCCGGAAACATTGCACGCCAGTGAAGTGGTGAAATTGCTCGATTCGATCGACCTGCAACAACCCCTGGGCCGACGCGACAAGGCGATCCTGGAGCTGTTTTACTCGTCTGGCTTGCGTCTTTCAGAACTTTGCAAAGCACGGCTTGAGTGGATCGATCTGGAAGAAGGATTCATTCGGGTCACAGGCAAAGGCAACAAGACGCGGCTCGTCAGGATCGGGCAGAAGGCGTTGGAGGCCTTTAACGATTACCTGCAGAATGAGCGTCGGTCGTTGGTCACCAAAAAAACTTCATCGCACGCGTTTCTGAGTGTGCGCGGCGGCCCGCTCTCGCCGGATCGGGTTCGTCAAATCGCGAAGGAACGGGCCGCTGCAGCCGGGATCGAGCAAAACATGTATCCGCACCTATTGCGGCATTCGTTCGCGACTCATTTGTTGGAAGGCGGCGCGGACCTTCGGGTCATCCAGGAACTGTTAGGCCACGCCGACATTTCAACCACCCAGATTTACACCCACGTCGATCGCCAACGGCTGAAGTCCGTTCACAAAAAATTCCACCCGCGAGGCTAGGGTTGAGTAAAATCCAGCCATTGACTCGATCTTGATGATTGCAGCTTATTCCTGCTTGGTCGTCGGCAGATCAACGGTGGGGGTGCCGTAGGGCTTGATTTCGAGCTTCGCGGCTTTCGGATTTTCCGGAGCTTTCTCGGATTTTTCCGCATCGGGTTTTGGCTTTTCCTCAGCCTTTGCAGGTTCTTTGGGATCTGCTGCAGGTTGATCCGGCTCAGGGACGACCACGGCTACTGCAGGAGTTTCCTCTTTCACCACGTGAACGGCTTGGAAAAGCAGGTTGTAGTTGTGGCGTAGCACTGCCGGGAATGAAACGCGGCCGGCTTCGACGATTTTTTCCCGCAGCATCTTTTCCGAGAGATCCGCGATGAGGTCGGTGCCGATCTGCACGGCGCGATCCACGCCGACAAGCTGTTGGCCAGCGGCGGTTCCGCCTTTGATGACTTCGCTGGTGATAGCCTGGCCTTGAATGGCGATGTTCGATTGGGCAGCGACGATGTTTCCTTTCTTATCCACCGTGATTTCCAGAACGGCGTGGTCGTCGGATGCGAGCCAACCACGCACGTGATCGATTCTTAACGAGATGAAAATGCCGCCGTCGGGTGTCGGTGTGATTTCAGGGCGATAGGTGCGATAGACCGCGCCGGAATGGGCGTATTCGGCTGCTTGTTTGCCTCGCTTGGTCCAGCCGCCGAGCTCTTTGCCGAATTCGTCCTCGTTTACCTTCACTTTTGCGAGCGAAGTGCCGAGGGATGCGAGAGAGATCGCGAGGATGGAGAAGAAACGATTCATGAGCAGAGGAGGTTGCCGCTGCTCATTATACACGAAACCGGCCGGTTTTATTCAAATATTTCCTGCGGAGGACCAGAATGATTGCTACCGAGCAACCGCTGGATTTGCTCCTCCGCCTTGATTTTGTGCTCTTCCTTAATGTAGGCGGTGACGGTTGAAAGTGCCGTCAGGATGGCACCCCAATCATCGGTGAAGCCGATGGCTGGGATCGCATCGGGGATCAAATCCGTAGGGAGAATCAAATAGCCGAGGGCGCCGATGATGACACCTTTTGCCCATTTCGGCGTGTCCTTGTCCTGCAGGCAGTAGAACAGAGTCAGCGCGGCCACGAGGGATTTCCGTCCCGCAGACACGGCGGCCCGTCGCAGGGTTTTCCAAAACTCTGCCTTGGAATACCATCCGGGGGCGAGCCGTTTGGTGGGATTCAGAAACCGAATTGGCATAAGAAATAGGGGAGGTTATTGGCTTACGGAAGGGCCCATGGTGCCTTGGCTCTCTTGCGAAGGGGCCTCGGCTTCCTTTTTGGCAGGTTCGTCCATGGCGATGCCTTCTGCGGCTGCGAAATCAGCGAGAGCCATGTCCGCAAGTGCTTTCTGCTCCGCTTCTTGAACGTGGATGTCACTCATGTTGAGACTGTCACGGGAAACCCGGGCGCGGCCCGCGGCTTTGGTGCGCTCGTCTTCCACAATTTCACTCAGTCGGCTGAGCGTGTCGCCGGAACCTCCGATGGAGGTGACCATGCCGGAAGCCATTTCATTCAGCTCGGCCATGGCTTTTTGGACTTTCATGTCGTCGATATCGCGGCGGAGTTTTTCCATTTTTTCACGGGCATTTTTGACCGAAACATCGCGGGCGCGAATGAGTTCCTTGTAGCGGGTTTCCGCATCGGCTAATTGAGCGGCGACTTCATCGTGTTGCTTGTCAACCGTTTGCAGGCGGAGCGCGTATTCCGCAGCGGTTTCGCGCTGACCGGCAGTGAGCATGGCTTTGGTGCGGGCGCGGAGGTCGTTTTCCTCTGCTTCCAGCTTCTTGGATTGAGAAAGGAGACGCTCGACCAGTCCGGCGTGCGTGGCGAGGCCCTTGTTAAACTCGACGATTTGCTTGCGGAGATTTTCCTTCTCCACATCAAGCAGGGCCTCCGGATTTTTGCGTTCGATGCCGCCGATGAAGAGTCCGAAGAAGCCTTTGAATAGATTTGAAATGCGTTTGAACATGGCCTGATTACCGGCCTAATATGATGGATTCAGCTGTTGGAGCAAGTAGAAGAGCCACCTCCTTTTGGAATCAGCTGGGTGGATGGGCCAGTTCGGGAAATCCAGCGATTGCACCGCAGGGCAGATCGCATTACTCCTTGGAGCGTGACCCGTCCTGTTGATCTCCTCATTGAATTTCTCGAATCCGAGCATGCGCGTGGCAATACGCACATGTATCTGGATGAAGAGGGACGGGATGGATTGCGCGATTTGTTTGAACGATCCCGCCCGGGAAATAAACCGCAAGTAGTCGCGAAACCTCAACAGGAGCAAGCTCCCGTCGCGCAGGTTTCGCTGGATGCGCCGCCTTCTGAACCGGCAGTGGTTCCTGCGGTTTCGCGCGATGAGTCAGGCTCCCGCGAAGAGCGCTTGGCCGCGTTAAGATCTCAGGCGGAAAACTGGCAGCCTGCCAAAGAGCTCGGGACCTTGCGGGACACGATGGTTTTTTCGACGGGAAATCCTCAAGCGAGGTTGATGTTGGTCGGCGAAGCGCCGGGCTACCAGGAGGAACGCGAGCGCGAGCCATTTGTGGGGCCGGCCGGGCAAAAACTGAACGATATCCTCAAGGCCATGGGAGTTTCCCGCGAGGAAGTCTACATTTCCAATATCGTCAAATTTCGCCCTGCGACGCCGAACCAGACGACCAACAATCGCAAGCCGACGCCCGAGGAAATGGCTTCCTGCATGCCCTTCGTGCGCGCGGAAATCGAGATCGTGCAGCCGGAATGCATCGTCGCGCTGGGCGGCACAGCGGCGGAAGGACTTCTGGGATTGGAAGGAACGGTGACCTCGATGCGCGGCAGCTGGCATGATTTTGAAGGCACGCCGGTGCGGGTGAGCTACCACCCGAGCTACTTGTTGCAAAGCGGCTCCAGCAGTACCGCCAAACGCTCGGTTTGGGAGGACATGCTGGCCGTGATGGAAAAGCTAGAACTGCCGATTTCCGAAAAACAGCGCGGCTATTTCCTGCCGAAAAAGTGAGCTGAACTAGAAGGATCAACCCGGTTCCTTAACGGCTTTTTCGCCGAGTAGCGTGATGGCGCGTGGCACGGATTTCCGGCGCAGGCCGAATTGGCGGACGGCGTGACGTTGCAAATGGGCGACCGCTTCATCGATGTCATCGGTGAAGAAAATCAGTTCGGGATCGCCGGGGCTGATGGTTCCTGCTTCGGCCATGCGGTAGACGAAGTCCATCAGCGGCTGCCAGTAGTCCTTGCCCATCAGGATGATCGGGAAATTTCGCAGCTTGCCGGTTTGGATCAGCGTCATGGTCTCGAACATCTCGTCAAGAGTTCCTGCGCCGCCTGGCAAAACGATGAATGCATAGGAATACTTCACCAAAATCGTCTTGCGGGTGAAAAAGTAACGCATGGTCACCGAGTGGTGGACGTTTTCGTTGAGCGCTTGTTCGAATGGCAGCTGGATGTTGACGCCGATTGAGCATCCACCGGCTTCGAACGCGCCTTTGTTGCCGGCTTCCATGATGCCGGGGCCGCCGCCGGTGACCACGGTGAAGCCGAGTTTGGCGCATTCTTCACCCATCCTGCGGGCCAATTCGTAGTATTCCGTGCCGGGTTTTGTCCGGGCGGAGCCAAAAATGGTCACGCAAGGGCCGGCGAAATGCAGCGTGCGGAATGCGCGCATGAAATCGCGGCAAACGTGAAACAACGTCATCAAATCCTGGAATCTTGAGCGCGGGCCGGAAAGCCAGGTGCGATCGGGCAGCTCAAGTTCGTAGATTCTTTGTTGGGCGATTTCCTCTTCACTGGCGTCCGGACAGTGGGGAGTGGATGGGGGTTTCATGACAAAAAAGAGCGCGACCCGCGAAGTGGCCGCGCCCTGAAGATGGAGCAAATTCGCAGAGGATCAAGCTGCGGCGAAATTGGCAGCAACTGCGTCCCAGTTCACCACATTCCAGAATGCGGCGATGTAATCAGGACGTTTGTTTTGATAGTTGAGGTAGTAGGCGTGTTCCCAAACGTCGAGGCCGAGCAGGGGAGTGCCGCCACCGCCGCCGAAATCAGCGCCGTTGATCGGGTTGTCCTGGTTGGCGGTCGAGGTCACGGCGAGTTTGCCGTCCGCGCCTTTGACGAGCCATGCCCAGCCGGAGCCGAAGCGGGTTGCGCCTGCTTTTGCAAAAGCTTCTTTGAAGGCGTCGAACGAGCCGAAAGCGGCATCGATTGCAGCGGCAAGCTCACCGGAAGGAGCGCTGGCACCGCCGGGTGCGATGACTTTCCAGAAGAAGGTGTGGTTGACGTCGCCACCTGCGTTGTTGCGAACGGCCATGCGGATGTCGTCAGGGAGAGAAGCGAGGTTTTTGATCAGCTCTTCGCTGGATTTGGCTTCGAGGTCGCTTTTTCCGGCGATCGCGTTGTTGAGGTTGGTGATGTAAGCGTTGTGGTGCTTGGAATGATGGATCTCCATGGTTTTCGCGTCGATGTAAGGTTCGAGCGCGTCGTAGGAGTAGCCGAGTTCTGGGAGAGTATGGGCCATGGTCGTTAGGGAGTTGGGATTCGGTCTTGTGCTCAGGTCCGATAGCACGGACAAGCGATGACGCCCATTACGAAAGCGAGCACGCACCTTCCCGCAAGGACAAATCCATCCACTCAGATCATGCCCCCGGAAATTCAACCCTATCTCCCGCATATTTTGATCGGCCTCGGCGGACTTTTCGTCGGCTGGTTGTTCACCCGGTTGTCTGCCAATAGCCGAATGGCGGCTGCCCAGGAGCGCTTGAAATCCGAGCAGCGTCGGTCCACGGAAATCGAAGCCCGGCTGGCCCAAATGACCGACGAGGCGCACCGGAACGAACAGGAAGGCCAGGCATTCCGAAATCAGGCAACCGAGCTCCGCTCCCGACTGGAGGTGGAAATGCGGTCGGCTGCTGAGAAACAGCTTCTGCTGGAGCGCTCCGAGGTAAAGCTCACCAATACCTTCAAGGCTCTGTCCGCTGACGCCCTGCGCGCTTCATCCGAGCAATTCCTGCGGCTGGCGAAATCGACACTTTCCGTTCAGAATGAACAGGCGAAAGGGGAGATTGAGCGTCGGAAGCTGGAAATCGAAACTCTGGTCAAGCCGATGGCGGACTCGCTGGGCAAGTTCGAGTTGCGGATCGGGGAGATCGAAAAAGCCCGCGAAGGCGCTTATGCCGAGCTGAAGGAGCAGGTTCGGGCACTCGGCGAGGGCCAGCTTGGGTTGCAGCGTGAGACCTCATCGTTGGTGAAGGCTCTGCGTCAGCCGACCGGGCGTGGCCAATGGGGCGAGCTGCAATTGCGCCGGGTGGTCGAGCTGGCAGGCATGCAGCAGCATTGTGATTTCGAGACCCAAACGACCACGACCACGGACGAAGGCAAGCGCTTGCGGCCGGATCTGATCGTGCGCCTGCCAGGTGGAAAAGTCATCGTGGTCGATGCGAAAACTCCGATGGACGCCTATCTAGATGCGCTGGAAGCCGTGGAAGATTCGAAACGCGATGCCGCGCTAAGCCGACACGCGCAGCAGGTGCGGACTCACATTCAACAGCTTTCGTCGAAAAACTACACCGCGCAATTCGAGCAGACGCCGGAGTTCACGGTGCTGTTTTTGCCGAGCGAATCGTTCTTTTCCGCCGCGCTGCAGACCGATCCGGGGTTGATCGAGCGCGGCGTCGAGCACGGTATCATCCTCGCCACACCGACGACCTTGATCGCGCTGCTGCGCGCCGTCGCCTATGGCTGGCGGCAGGAAGCGATTGCCGATAATGCCCGCGAAATTTCCGATCTCGGTCGGACATTGCATGAACGTCTGGGCAAGCTGGCGGATCATTTTGCCAAACTGGGTCGCTCGCTGGGATCGGCAGTGGAGAGTTATAACAGCGCGATCGGTTCACTCGAAACCCGGGTGCTCACCAGCGCGCGGAAATTCGAAGACCTTCAAGCAACGCCACCTGGTGCCATCATCCAGCATCTTGATCCGGTGGATAAATCCGCCCGCACCACGGCGCAGGCTGTGCCGGCCCCGGTAGCTCAACCCTTTTCGGTCCCGGCAGCACTTGATCCGCAGGACGATTTCGCGTTCCTGCCGGACCCTCCAGCCAGTGCCCGTCAAGCCGCGGCGGATTTGCGGTCTGCATTGGATCCCCGCTTCCAAAGTCCGGCTTGAGGGGGAGGAAAGCAGCTCGACAGTGCCCCGAATTGATGTTCCATTTAGAAAGTATGCGTAAATGGGTTCCTGCTTGCTGGTTGTCGCTCTTCAGTGTGGTTGCGGCACAGTCGTCTGGCGTGCCGCCGACTCCGGATGAAGTCAAAAGCGCCAGGCAGATCCTGATCGATCCGAAGCAGGAGATTTCCAAACTTGCCCAATTCATTTTCGGCAAGAACGGCGGCAACCGCCTGTTCTATCTGCCCACTCACGACGAACCTGCGACGCCAGCTACCTGGGGCTTCAAGTATGAGGACGTCCAATTCGATTCCCGGGACGGCACCCGTTTGCACGGCTGGTTCTTACCGGCGCGTGGCAAAGTGGATAAGGGGACGATTGTTTTTTCCCACGGCAATGCCGGTTCCATGGGGCATCACCTCGGCTTTGTGATGTGGCTGGTCGAGGCGGGTTATGACGTCTTCACCTATGACTATCGTGGATTCGGAAAATCCGCTGGTCAGGTGGATCGCCGCGGCATGCTGGATGACGTGCAGGCGGCATTCGCCTACGTTTCGGAACGCCCGGGTGTTGATCCACACCGGATCATTTCCTTCGGCCACAGCTTGGGTGGTGCGAAATCGATCACCGCGTTGGCTGAAAAGCACATTCCGGGATTGCGGGCGGTGATTGTCGACGGCGCGTTTGCGTCTTACAAATCGATGGCTCTGATCGTGGGCGGCCAGATCGGTGCCAATATTGTCTCGGACGATTGGGCTCCGGAGAATTTCATTTCCAAGATCGCCCCGGTGCCGCTGTTGGTGGTCCACGGTGATCAGGACGAAGTGGTCCCCGTGTCGCAAGGCCTTCGACTCTTTGAGCTAGCCCACGAGCCGAAGACCTTGTTTGAGGTGAAAGATGGCCATCACGGAGATTCCCTGCTCCGGGATGATGGTGCCTACCGCCAGCGCTTGTTGGATTGGCTGGCGAAGGTCATGGATGGCTGAAACCCAGCTTACTCGCCGGTTTTGACGAAGCTGCCGATGGCTTTGGCTACTTTTTCGGTCGGCACGTCTGCTTCCTTCTGAAGCTCGGCGATGACCTCTCGGAGGCGTTTTTGGTCGACCCATTGCTCGCAATGAATCGGGCCGGAGGCGTTGTCGATGATGCCCACCCATGCATGCCGAACTTTCGCCCAGAAGTCTTTTTGTTCATTCCAGAACTGGATTGCAGCTTGGAAGTCCACCTCATCGTCAGTCACGCGGCGATAGGTGTTTTTGCCGATTTCCAGGCACAGGCTTTCGTTGCGTCCATCGCGATGAACCACTTTTCGGTTTTCCTGGGTATGGACCCAACCGTCCGGGGTGATGATGTGATGATTGACGGCAGCGATGAGATCGTAGTCTTTGCGCTTGCTGTATTCACGCCGCGGCAGGGGGCGGGTCGAAGGCATGGATGTCCACGCTGAATAATTTCCCTCATGCACCCATTTGCCAGCTGCTTTGTAGCGCGGGCTGTCATCGACCGAGGTCACATATTGGGTCCAGGTGCCTTTCACTTCGTCAGCCGAAAGATGAACGGATTTCCAAGTGCGGTCGCCTTGGAAATCGAGCACGATCGGGTCTTCGTATTTCCAGATTTGTGCCCAGTGCTTAATGATCACCGGTTTTGGTCCGCCTTCGTTGATCACGAGCAAATGCTGCAAAGTGATGGTATTGCCGGTGTCCTCGACCAGTTCCACATGCTCATGGGCGTTCTCTTCGTATGGCTCATGAAATTCGTAGCCAGCAGTGAGCGAGACAGTTTCTTTGAACTGAAAGTTCACGGCAAAGTTGCCCGCCATGGACAGGATGGCTTTGCGATCAAGCTCGAAGTCGGCCTCGCCGGCGCTGGCAAACTGCACGCCGATGAGGGTGGTGAGGAGGAGAAGT
This sequence comes from Luteolibacter pohnpeiensis, assembly GCF_016595435.1. GTDB lineage: Bacteria > Verrucomicrobiota > Verrucomicrobiia > Verrucomicrobiales > Akkermansiaceae > Luteolibacter > Luteolibacter pohnpeiensis. Next base: position 30,504 of record NZ_JAENIJ010000015.1, on the reverse strand, counting down.
GGTTTCATTTACCCGGCGATTACATCCTGCCCTCAGGGCCAGAGCTGGTGACGCGTTGCGTTTGCTTGGCGACCGGTTGCGAGGCTCAAAGCCGCTGGCGCTTCAGGAAATCAGACGGAGTCATGCCTTTCTCGAGCGCAAAGGCTTTAGAGAAATGCGAAAGTGAACTGTAACCGACCTGCAGTGCCACTTCCGTAACGTTCAGGCGGTTTCCCGCGAGCAGCTCCACGGCTTTCTCGATCCTCATCTCCCGCAGATGCAGCGAAAGTGGCTTGGACGTTTCCTGGCTAACCAGTCGGCTCAGGTAATGCGGCGCACAGCCGACATCGCTGGCGAGTTGGGAAAGATCCAGCGGCAGATCCAAGCGCCCGCGAAGCAGTTGCAGCGCGTCTCTGACATGGCGATGCACGAGATTTTTGATTTCCGTGCAAAATAAGGGCTGGGTTTCGTTTTTGTGGTGAAACAAGTGCAGCGATAGAATCTCCAACACTTTCGCCTGAAACCACGCCGGGTAGGCAGCTTCAGGAACCGGAACGTTTTGCATATCCTCGTAAAGCAATCGTTCCCGTTCGGTCCACCGGCGCAGCAATCCGTAGTTTTTTCCAGGAATCACCACGCCGCCACGGAAAATTCTCGCCACCGTATCCGCGCTCAGGCTGAGCACCAAAAATCGATGAACTTCATTGCCGACGAAACGCGTCGCGGTCACTTCGGCCCGGTCATCCACTGTTTGGAAAATGGCAAGCGATTGCGGCAGCAGGGTCAATCGAGCTGTTGGGCCGATGATGACGCCCTCGCCCGATTGATTCAGAATAAAGTGAAGCGACATCCCGGGGTAAACCGGAGTCCAGCCCGCCCGCGCACCTGCCGGAGAGACATACGACACCAAGCGGAAGCTAATGGCGCCGGTCTGTTGATGTAAAACGATCGCTTCGATGCCCACAAGGCATGCTCACTATTGAGACCCAGTCGCAAGAATAATTTTAACAGATCACTCCCGCCGAATTGAGCTCAGCGGGGAATCCCTTCTTGTTTTCGCCAATTTCCGGGTCTATCGGCGAGATCATGAAGTGGTTTTGCCTATTATTGCCAATGCTAGCCGGGTCCTTGCTGGCTCAAGAAGCGTCAAAAGTGACCCCTCTCGGTGAGGATCTGGACGGTTACGCTTATCCCTATGAGGTTCATAAACTGGAACTTAAGAGTCAACGGCAGGAGCTGCAGCTCGCCTACATGGACGTGAAGCCTGAACAGCCAAATGGGAAAACGATTGTTTTGATGCACGGTAAAAACTTTTCCGGTGCCTATTGGGGGCCAACCGCGAAATCGCTGTCAGAAAAAGGTTACCGCGTGGTGATTCCGGATCAAATCGGCTTCGGTAAATCCAGCAAGCCCTCGGCTTATCAATACAGCTTCCAATCTTACGGGCTGAACAACCGCGATTTGCTGGACTCTTTGAAACTCGATCAAGTCATCCTGGTCGGTCACTCAATGGGCGGCATGGTGGCGACACGATTTGCCCTGATGTTCCCGGAGCGCGTGGAAAAGTTGGTCTTGGTCGATCCCATTGGTTTGGAGGATTGGAAGCGCATGGTGCCTTACCAAAGCATTGACGAGGCTTATCAGCAGGAATTGGCAAAAACTCCGGAATCGATCCGGAAATACATGGAAACCTCTTATTTCGACAACCAGTGGAAGCCTGAGTATGACCCATTACTCGCGCTGCAGGCAGGCTGGGCGATCGGACCCGATAAGGAAAATCTGGCCTGGGTCGCGGCTCTTACCTCCGACATGGTCTTCACCCAGCCAGTGGTCCATGAATTCAAGGATCTGAAAGTTCCCACGCTGTTGATCGTCGGCGAGCGGGATCGCACTGCCATTGGGAAAAATCGCGCAACGTCCGAGGTCGCTAAAACCATGGGGCAATATCAAATCCTCGGCAAGAAGGTCGCAGCCAGCATTCCGAATGCGAAGCTGGTGACTTTTCCGGGTGTCGGCCACTTGCCGCAATATGAAGTTTACGATCAATACATTGCAGCGATCGAAGATTTCATCGGTGGCTGACTTTGACGGTTGAGCTGATGGTGTATTGCCCGCCCGGCGAAATGATGACCGCGTCCGGGTTGGCGATCATCGGCTCGATGCAAATGAATCGGAGGTAATCTTCATCTGGTAAATCCTGGAACGAGGCCGCCTTTTCGATCCAGGGATTCCAGATCATGGTCGCGGACAGCCCGGTCTGTTCAACCTGGACTTCCCGATTGCCTTCCATCAGCACCGCGCCCTCCAGGGTCGGGAAAAACGCTTCCACCTCCCGGTCAATATGCAGAGGGGATTTCAGGTATAAGCCGGTCACATGCGCAAGCCGGCTATCGGTGGTGGCAAAATAAGCGTGGATGGCACCGCTCACGGGCATCGGCTGTTCGCTCCGGTTGCAGGTCGTCAGACGGATTTCCAATTCGGAGCCGACGAAGATTTCCAGCTCGTAACGGAATGGAAACGGCCACAATTCGCGGGTCGCCTCGTCGTCTTCCAGTGAGAAAAATAAGCGCACACCTGTCTCGGACTCAGTGGCATCGTCGAAAGTCCAGAATCTCGTCCGGGCGATGCCATGGGCCGGTTTGGAGGAATCTGTCGGATGCGGGCCAAACCATGGCCAGCAGATCGGAATGCCGCCACGAATCGCTTTGCCTTCATGGAAGACAGCATCCGGGCTCAGGTAAATCACCGGATCTTCTCCCGTCGGCTGCCATTCCATGAGATGGGCTCCATGGCGCGCGACTTTGGCTTTGCAGGCGGGATGATCGATCTCGTAGATCACATACCCAGGCGCGATTTCGCGCTGATGCAGGTGTTTCATTGCTCAGAATGGTTTGGATAAAATGGAACGATTGGAACTCGGTCACATGGGCTTCAGCAGATAGCCGGCGACCCATCCTTCATCTCCATGGTCGTTTTTGCACCAATGCCATCCATGGATTTGGCGGACGGATTCCAAGGTGTCGCCGCGTTTGACGGTCAACACCGTCGGATCGAAGTCTTCGGTAACGGCAAATCTGCCTTCGCCCAGAGGCTCAAGCATGTTGTCCGGCACATAGCCGCTTCTTCCGCTGTTATCTCTGGCCCAAATCCAGCCCGGCCAAGCCCGGTCCTCCGGGCCGACGGTCACTTCATCACCGGCCTCCAAGGCCAGTGGATTGCGATCCTTTTCCTCGTAGTCTGCATTTGCGGTGAAACTGGCCATATGACGCACCAAGAAATCACCGATCGCGCAAAATGCGAATCCAGAATTTTGGAATCAGGATCGTGTTGACAATGCGTCTCCTTTACAGAAGCGCGGTGGCATGTAGTCTGCCTTTGCTTCTCCCCCCGTTCCCCCCACATGTTTCGCCCGTCTCGGCCTCCCGACCCTGATCAGGATCTGGTCACTCGTGCCCAGGAAGGAGATACGCGTGCATTTGACGCGTTGATCCTGAAATATGGCAACAAGCTCCATGGTTTGGTTTACAACATGACGAGCCACCATGAGGACACCCATGATTTGCTCCAGGAAATATTCGCGAAAGCTTACCAATCGCTACGAAAATTCCGCGGAAATTCGACTTTCTACACCTGGATCTATCAGATCGCGGTGAACCAGACGTTAAATTTTTTAAAGAAACGCAAACGGCGTCGTGGATTGAGTCTCACCGAGTTGGACCAAACCCTGCAGAAGGATCCGGCACTGATTGATTCGACCAACGAAGCGAATCCAGAGCGCCAAAGCAGGCTCAACGAGCTGCAAAAAAGTTTGAACGCCGCCATGATGAAGTTGTCAGACTCCCATAGAATGGTGGTGACCATGTATGATATTCAGGGGATTTCCCATGGCGAAATCGCAGGGATGCTCAAGGTTTCCGAAGGCACTGTGCGATCACGGCTGCACTATGCCCACATTCAACTACAGGCTGCCTTGCAAGACAGTTGGGACGAGAGGTTTTAAAATTTCTCTCGCCATTTTTTAGAATATTTTGTAAATCCTAACCATTAATCGCAGTGAAACCTTCTGTTGAACAACTTGGAAACCTGCTTGCCCTCAAGCGTGAGATACGCCCTGAGGAGGCATACTGGCAGGATTTTCTCTGCGAATTTCATCAACGCCAGCGAGAGCAAGCAGTGAAGAAATCGGGATTATCTGGAATGATTGGTTCAGTGGTGCAGTGGTTTTCGGAGATGGGCCCCTCGAAGTGGGCTTACGGAGCCGGACTTGCCTACGCTGCGGTGACAATCGGTTATTTCCTTTCGCCACCTTCTCCGCCTGCTGCTCAATCCCCCACGACCCCGGTCCATCGGGTTGTGGAACCAACACAGCCGGTCCAGCAGTTGCAGCGTCTCGATTTAAGCCCAACCACAGAGGGTGAAACCGGCGAACAGGTTTTTTAAAATCAAATACGACGCAATTTCGTCATGGTGATCTTCGGATGTCGGATCACATGGCTCACTTTTGCAGTGAGTATGGGGATGCTGCTTGCATCGGATTCATTCGTTGCGGCTCAGCAAGTTGATGCATCCTCTCCAGAGTGGGGCGTGACATTTGATACGGCCCGGAAAGACCATCCGACTCGCTCCGCCGCCAGCCCGATCGGCGATGGGGGCATGATTGTTTTTGTGGCTGCAACGGGTGCGAATCTTCAGTCGTTGAAACTCCATCGCGGGGAGGAATTGAAGCCTTCAACTTTGGCTGGGTATGATCCGATCACCGGTCTCGGATTTGTGAAGCCGCGTAACCTCGGGCTTTCAGAACCGTTGGTCTGGCTGAGAAGAACCCCCGTGTCGCCGAATCTGACTTTGCGGGCGAAACGCTCCCAGGCAGTCTTCAAGGGGCGGGTGAAAAGCATCGGCGGCAAGGTGCTGCCGCTGGCCTTGCTCAAGTTCGATTTTACTCCCGAAGTTCCACCTCCTGGGACGCCGATGCTGGATGCGAAAAACCAGGTAAATGCGATTTTGTTCCAGGCTGCCGATGATCAAAGCGCGTATGCTCTCCCGGTCGAGGCGGTGCATCGGGTTTACCGGGATGTCGAAAAAACCGGTCAGTTTCAGCGAGGTTGGCTGGGTATCAGCCTTTTAGCGGGGGCGGACCAGGCAAAAGTGGTACGCGTTTTGCCAGGATCTCCTGCCAAAGATTCTGGAGTGCAAGCGGATGATGTTCTAGTGGTGGTGGGCGACCGAATGATTAAAAACTATGCCGATGCCGTGGATGCGTTTTTCTATCTGGTTCCGGATCAGCCAGTGATTTTAAAATTCCAGCGGGGCGATCAGATGTTGAACATCCACCTGAAGCCTGCTGTGGAAAAGCCATGAATCGAATCGTGCTTGCCTCATCGTCCCCCCGCCGCCGCGAACTTTTGGCGGAGGCTGGAGTTGCTTTTGAAATCATCGTGTCTCCCGCCGAGGAAATTCATGATGCTGCCATTCCTTTAGAGCAGTTATGTGAGGAAAATGCCCGACTCAAGGCGGCAGCCGTAGCGGCTGAACATCCGGAAGCGATCGTGATTGGTGCGGATACGTTGGTCTACATCGATGGAGAACCTCTCGGCAAACCGGCGGATCTGGAGCAGGCACGCCAGACTTTGAAGAAGCTTTCTGGTCGCGAACACGTGGTTTGCACGGGAGTGGCGATTTGTGGACCAAAGGGGCGCATCTCGACCTTTCATGACCTCACGCAGGTCATTTTTCATCCCATCGATGATGAGGTCATTGATCGCTATTTTTCTGTCGCAAACCCGCTCGATAAGGCAGGAGCCTACGGCATCCAGGAACATGGCGATTTGCTGGTTGAGGGGATCCGGGGTGAATTTGACAATGTCATGGGATTGCCGACACGGAAAGTTCTAGAGGCCTTGAAAGTGGCCGCCGGGGAAATCGGTCATGATCCGGCCTAGGTCGGAGAAATCGTGATCTCCACGATTGCGTCCGGTGGCTGATTTGGCAGGCCCGGTAGGGAATTGATGGGGTTTTACTCCCTATCTCATCAGTTCGGGGAGGGAATGGCATTGCGAATCCTGGCTGGATGGGCGAAGAATCGGCCATGGGCACTCTGCCTCGATATCCACTCATTTTCAATCCGAAGGCGCGCAGTCAGCGCGGCCAGCGGACTTTGCGATTCCTGATGGAGCGGGCAAACCGGTTTGCGCTCTATGCGACCAATCATGCGGATGAAGCCCGGGAACTGGCCGCGCGCTTTGCCGCCGCTGGCGAGCCCATCGTCGTCGCTGCCGGAGGAGATGGGACCCTGAATGGCGTGGTAAAAGGATTGGCTGGCTCCAGCACCATCCTTGGTGTCTTGCCGGCCGGAACAATGAATGTCTTCGCTCGTGAGCTGGGAATTCCGTGGGACAACCTGACCCGCGCGTTCGAAATTTTGGAAAAGGGTTTGGTTCGTGAAGTGGATTTATTCCAAGCGAATGGCGCACCGTTTATCCAGATGGCGGGGGTTGGGTTCGACGCCATGGTGATCGAGGAAACGACCTGGGAGTCGAAAAAAATGTTGGGGCCGCTCGCTTATTTGCTAGCTGCGGTGAAAGTCCTCGGAGAACGCCCGCCGAAGATGGAGGTGATCTGCTCGGATGGCCGCCGTGAAGAGGGAGTGGCCGTTTTGGCGGGAAATGGTTCCCTTTACGGCGGGCAATTCAGGTTGTTCCGGAATGCGGACAATCGTGACTCGAAATTGGACGTTCTGGTTTTCAAGGAAGCCGGCTATCGTTTGGTCCTGGACTCACTGCGTGGCCTCGCTCAAGGCGGAATGGATCTCGCGGATTCCACCGTTTATTTCCAGGCGGAGGAGTTCAAGGTTGTGGTCGATCGCGAGGTGCCGGTCGAAGTGGATGGGGATTTGTTAGGGCGATCACGCGAGATTCGATTTGCCGAAAGCTCATGCCGCTTGCGGGTGATCGCGCCGGAAACACCGACCGTCAGTTGGTTTGCCGAAGCGGTGAAAGCATTGCTGCAATGGCCGCGCCGTCCCGCTGAGTTCCAAGCACCACGTGTGGGATGAAAAAGCGGCCGAAAATCAGATCGTGGATTAAGCGGATCTGCGTGCTCGGTGTTTTGACGGCACTGTTTGGGGTCGGGTTGATCAGCTACACTTATGTATCGGCAATTTGGGCCTCACGTGGCCGCATTTTCACGGATGTGAATGCTTTGCCGAAAGGAAAAGTCGGTCTGGTTTTTGGCACGACCGATCGGGTCAATGGTCGGGAAAATCCATATTTTCGTTACCGGATCGATGCTGCGGAGAAAGTTTGGAAAGCGGGCAAGCTGGATACTCTGATCGTTTCCGGCGACAACCGGACCCGTTACTACAACGAACCGGAGAAAATGAAGCAGGCATTGATCGCCCGCGGCGTCCCGGCGGATCGGATCGTGTGCGATTACGCGGGTCTGCGCACGCTGGATTCGGTGGTGCGGGCGAAGGAGATTTTCGGCGCCGAGCCGGTGCTATTTCTCAGTCAGAAATTTCACAACGAGCGGGCGATCTATTTGGCTCAGGCCAATGGCATCGAGGCCTACGGATTCAATGCCCGTGATGTGAGTGCGAAATTTGGATTGAGAACGCAGTTGAGGGAAGTCGCCGCGCGGGTGCAGATGTGGCTGGACGTGCATTTTCTCAACACCCGACCCCAGCACATGGGGGAGAAAATCAAGTTGCCGGACTGAGTTAGCGGTTCTCGATCAGGCTGCTGAAGTTGGATCGGTGCGAAGAATTTCGATTCCACGCCGGACATACGCCACGGTGGACCACACGGTGAAGACCGCGGCCACCAGGCAGGGATAAATGGGCGAAAAAGGCACGACCTTCAGCATGACCCAGCCAATGGCGAACATCTGCGTCACGGTGCAGACTTTGCCGCTCCAGTGAGGTGCGATTTTTACCCGGCTGCGGAGAAAATAAAGAATGGTGATGCCGCCCAGGATCACACAGTCGCGGAGGATGAGGAGCATCGGAAACCAGATGGGCAGGCGCCAGCCATCCGGCCCCCAATCGACCAGACTGAGGGTGATGACGGCGGTGAGAAGCAGCGATTTATCCGCGATGGGATCGATGAAAGCGCCGAATTTCGATTTTTGGTTAAACCGGCGCGCAATCCAGCCATCGAGGCCATCGCTTGCAGAGGCCGTGACGAAAACGGCCAGCGCTGCCCAACGGGTCGATTCAGAGGCATTTCCAGCATCGACGCTGTGACCATACCTGACCGCAAGGTAGCCGAAAACGGGCACCAAAAGCAGTCGCAGCAGGGTGATTTTACTGGCAAGCGTCACACCCTGAATGAAGCAGAGCCGATGCGCCTGCGAAACTCGAAACTTCACGCTGAGGTTGCGTCGCGCCGGGAATTGGTGAAACTCGCGGCATGAAACCCAAGGTCGGCACATTGGCTCCAGATTTCACCGCGCCGGTCGCGGTGGTCGCGGGTGGTGAGGCGGAATCCGTCACCCTGTCAGATTTGAAAGGGGAGAAGGTGGTTTTGGTGTTTTACCCGCGCGACAACACGCCTGGTTGCACCATGCAGGCCTGCGCTTTGCGAGACGGCTGGGACGCCATTGCGAACAAGGCCAGGATTTATGGCATCAGTGGAGACTCCGTCCAAAGCCACCAAAAATTCATCGGGAAACGCTCGTTGCCCTATCCGTTGATTGCGGATGAAAGCGGCGAGATCGTTCGGAATTATGGGGTGTGGGTTGAGAAATCCATGCTCGGCAAGAAATTCATGGGGATTGAGCGCTCCACGTTCATCATTGATGAAGAGGGAAAGATCGCCACCATTTTGGAAAAAGTATCTCCGGCGAAGCACTATGATTTGCTGCTCCAGGCACTAGGTTGAATTGACCCCATGACTTCGAAATCCTCCCCCAAACCTGACGGACACGTGGCTGCCGCGTCTCTTGTCATTGGTAGCCTCGCGATGTTGCTGACCGGTGGTTTCGCGCTGCTGCATTTGCTTGAGCGGCTGGATCTGATGCTGGTGGCGAAACTTTCATCAGGAATCCACCTATCGTTTTCGAACCTGCTTCCCGCATGGCAGGTTTGGGGTTTCACCTTGATCGTCTCGTACGGTATCGCGGCTTCGATCCTCGCGATCCGTGGGAATTGGCGGCGCTGGATTTTCTGGCTGGTTGCGTTGGGGTTGATCATTTTCTGGGTGCCGGTGCTGATTTTGGCTTCCTATGAACCAAAAATCGCCGCGCCATTCATCGCCGGTCTCTGGTCCGGAATCTGCGCGATGGTCTATGTCGGTAAACACCGGATGCCCGGAGAGGATTGATTTATGGCACGTGTGGATTTTCCTGAACCGGTCAAGGCGTTGATCGCCGAGCTTAAGCGGCTGCCTGGAATCGGCCCGCGTAGCGCGGAGCGCATGGCCGTGTGGTTTCTGCAAAGCCCGAAGGCGGAGCCTGCCGCACTTTCCCAGGCCTTGCTGCATGCAAAAGAATCCATCGTGGCGTGCCCGATTTGTGGATTCTTCGCGACGAAAAGTTTTTGCTCGGTCTGTGATGATTTGAAGCGGGATGACCAGATGATCTGCGTTGTCGAGCAGGCGACAGATGTGTTGCCCCTGGAGCGTTCCGGTTCATTTAATGGTCGTTATCATTGTTTAGGCGGTAAACTTTCACCGCTTGATCGGGTATCACCTGAGGATCTAAATATCTCACAACTATTGCAGCGTATTGATGCTCATCGTTCCGAAGTGGAGATAATACTTGCCCTGGGATCTGATGTGGAAGGGGAGGCGACTGCTAATTATTTGGCCGACATGCTTCGTGGCAAGAACTGCCGAATTACCCGGATTGCTCAAGGGCTACCTGCGGGTGGAGGACTGGAACACGCTGATGAACTGACACTCATGCGAGCCTTGCAGGGACGTCGGAGTTTTTAACTCATAAAATAATAGCCTATCCTATGTAGGGGTTTTGCTTACATAACTCGTTGGCCGATAGTCAAATCGGTGGTATTTTTCAAATGATTGAATGAGCTAAATCGATAATTCAACGCTTCTGTAACTAAATGCGAGGCTGTTTTGAAGTTGACTATACCACATCTTGATTCAGTATGGGTTTCTCCGTTCCCCCCTCCCTTTATTATGCGTTGCGTCCAATGCGGTTCTATTAAAGACAGGGTTCTCGATTCGCGAGCGTCGAAGGATGGAACCTCGATCCGCCGTCGCCGCGAGTGCCTGAACTGCTCCTACCGCTACACCACTTACGAACAAATCGAAAGAACTGAACTCCGCGTCATCAAGCGTGATGGCGTCCGGGAAGCCCTGAACCGGGAAAAGCTCATGAGCGGGCTGATCAAGGCCTGCGAAAAAAGGCCTGTTTCCATGGATCGGCTTGACCGCGCCGTTGAGGAAATCCTTACTGACCTGCACAAGGATCATCTCAGCGAGGTTCCCTCGGCGATCATCGGTGGTAAAGTGATGGATAAGCTACATCAGATTGACCCGGTAGCCTACGTTCGTTATGTATCCGTGTATCGTCAGTTCGAAGACGTGAACGAGTTCATCGCCGAAATTCAGTCGCTTTCGAATCACGCTGCGCGTGATCCGTTCCAGCGGCGCCTTTTCAAGGATTGACGTTAACCCAAAGTCCCTTTCGTCCCACTGTTTCACTCAAACCCCCAACCAGCCTCACCCAGAACGACCCCTCCCATTCTCCGTGATCTCCTTCATTGGCAATCGCCCTGCGTTACAAATCGGCCGCTATCAAGTGATTGATTATGGCACCGCATGGTTGGACGACTCGCTTCGGCGCGCTGCGAGTGCGGCGAACCATCCGGATTTTCCATTCATTGTGGAAATCCGCAGTGGAGTGGTGGAATACCTTGAGACGAAGTGCCCGCTTCGTTTGCTCCAAATCGAGGATCTCTTCGACAAGGTGCGGAAAATGTTGGTGAAGATTGGTTGCGAGCGGATTGCGGAAGAGCTCAGGCCGCTGGCTCCCCCTGTAACGGTCTCCTTGGTCAGAGCTGCGATCGAAGCAGGTTCCGGTTACGAACTCGCGTTCTTCGAAGTTCTCCGTGCGGAGTTGGAGGATTTGAGAAGTGCCGGTGCGGAGGAAATCCGTTTCAGCGGGCTGCGCGAGTCAGTCATGGTTCTCCGCTGCACCGGCAAATGGGATAAACGGTGCGAAACCGTTTCCCGGGAAATCGAGGAATTCCTGAAGTCCTGGGAAAAGGTTCCGGCTTGAAGGTTCTGATTTTTCAGAAACTCATTTTAACGCCTGCGACGACGCCGCGACCGCCCAAAGGTGCGCTGTCCTTGAGGAAGGAAGTGTGCTCACGGGCTTCTTCATTGGTCAGGTTGACGCCTTTGATGTAAAAGTCGGTCGTGGTGTATTTGCTGTTGAGCGTGTAGGTCAGCGCCGCGTTGAACATGACGTAGCTGTCGGTTGGCAGTTCGTTATCAGCGGTTTCATTTTGCCGTGCGGAGAAGATGCTTTCGACTCGTGCGCCAAACGGGCCGGTTTTGTAGTCGAGCGCCGCGCTGGCGTGGAAAGGTGAAATCCGGGGCAGTGGATCGCCGGTTTTGGTATCGTTCGCCTGCACGTAATCCGCCTTGAGTTCCAGATTCAGCTGATCGAGATCGGTCGTGTCAGTTGTCGCCGGCTGCAGCAAATGGAAGGTCGTTTCTAGCTCCCCGCCGAAGAACTCAGCCCCGGTAGAACGGTAAGCATATTCGGGTAATCCGTCTTCGATGTTACCGGTTGGGAATTGGCCGATGAACCGGTTGAAGTGGGTGTAAAATGCGGTAACGCCGCCGGTCACCCGTCCTGTGACCTTGCGCAGCGAAAGGTCAAATCCCAGCGCTTCTTCCGGTGAAAGGGAATCATCCCCGACTTCATAAGCGCCGGTTGCGACGTGCGGGCCATCGGCATAGAGCTCTTGATAGGTCGGCGCGCGCTCGGTCCAAGAGGAAGAAAGGGCCACCACGTAGTCATCGTTCGGGGTGTAAACCACTCCGAGTGATCCGCTGAAATTGTCGAAGCTGCGATCTCGTGCAGGACCAAAGTCCGAGTCTTGATCGGCATCCGCAGAAACGTTGTCGTAGCGCAGGCCACCTTCCAGACGGAAGTCGTTGTTGAGCTGCATTTCTTCGAAAGCAAACAGCGAATTGGTGCGGGTCAGCACACGGGGCAGGAATTTTTCATCGCCGACTGCTTCGAAATCGCTGCGTTGCGATTGAGCTCCGAAGGTTCCTTGCAAGGGGCCCCACTGGTCGTGCGAAAGCTCAATGCGGCCGTCATAACCTTCGTTGCTGAAGGTGGTGCCAGGCTCGCCATCCTCGTATTCGGTGTGCTCGTAATCGGATGTGGCAAAGCGGTATTTCAGCTCCTTGATGCCCTTGAATGGATCATACAGCGCCCCTTGGAAATCCCAACGGCGCTGGCGGAGATCGATGCTTACGTCTTTTTCCGCCGGGGAGCCGTAATCTGCGTCGAACCCGGAATAGGCGAGGCCGAAATAGCCACCATCCCATACATAAGAGCCGCCGCCAGAGAAGCCTTCGGTGTTCGAATAGCTGTTTCCGAGCTCATCCTTCTCCTCCGATTCACCGGCTGGCAGTGGATCGATGTCACGCAGTCGCTTGGAGCGTGCGTAGCCCGGGATGCTGAGGTTATCGACTTCCCGTTTGTATCCTTCGAGGTGCCAAGCGAAACCCTTGTAGCCGCCTTCGAGTTGGAAATCGCCGCCGATGCCATCGTCTGCCGAACTGTAGCGGCTGCTCAGACTGCCCCGGATCGGTTCGTCGATGCGTTCGCTAGGAATCCGACCGTCGACGACGTTCACCACTCCGCCAATGGCGTTAGGTCCGAACAGCACCGTTGCGGGGCCGCGGACGACCTCGATTTTAGAGACACTTACCGGATCAAAGCTGACGGCGTGGTCAACGCTGGTGGCGGAAGCATCAATCGTGTTCAGCCCGTTTTGAAGAATTCGGATCCGGTCGCCATCCATGCCGCGAATTACCGGACGGCTTGCGCCAGGTCCGAAGTAAGTCGACCGGACCCCAGGCTCTTTCGAAAGCGTTTCACCCAGAGTGGGTTGTAAAGTGAGCTGGAGTTCCTTGCCTTCGACGACTGTCGCGGGTTGGGCCAATTCTTGAAGGGTCGCGCTCAACCGACTTGCGGAAACGGTAAGCGCTTCCAGTTCAACATCTTGGCCGCTTGCTAGTCCGGCTATCAACAAGCTGCCGCCGGTCACCATGGATACTGTTTTGATCTGTAAGGTCATGGCGAGATCTCAATAAATTGCAGATGGAAGTCAATTGTTAATGCAATAAGATTGCCTTTTAAGGGGTGGTGGTCAGATTGGCAAAGCAGCCGAAGCTCGGGTTGGATTTCCGATCGAAGAACTCCTGAATCATCGATCACTGCGTTGTTTCCCGGGCTTGACCCTGATCGCGGTTTGCCCACGCTGCTGCGGCTCATGATTTCCATCCAGTCACTGCGCGTCGAATACGGCGCCCGCGTTCTTTTCAACGACCTTTCGTTCTCCGTTCAACCACGGGAACGGATCGCTTTCGCTGGCCATAACGGTGCCGGCAAATCGACGTTGATGAAATGCGTGGCAGGCATCATCAAGCCAAGTGCCGGACAAATCAGCGCGCCGAAAGGGACCCGCGTTGGCTATTTGCCGCAGGAGGGAATTCACGTGAAGGGCATCACCCTGTGGAATGAGACCGAGTCGGCTTTCAGCGAAGCGGTGGCGATGCGGGAAAAGATCGAGCGACTGTCGGCAGAACTGGAAAAGCTCGATCCACGTTCGTCGCCCTACGGCGATTTGCTGGAGGAAATCGGCGATCTCGAAATCCGTTTGGACACGATGGACCCGGCGCGGATGAAGCCGAAAATCGAATCCGTGCTGAAAGGATTGGGCTTTCAGACCAAGGATTTCACACGTGACTGTTCGGAGTTTTCCGGTGGCTGGCAGATGCGGATCGCGATGGCGAAGCTGTTTTTGCAGGAGCCGGAAGTGCTGCTGCTCGACGAGCCGACGAACCACCTCGACATCGAAACCCAGCTCTGGGTCGAGCAGTATTTGGTCAACTATCCTGGCGCGATTCTGCTTATTTCCCACGATCGCGGATTGCTCGATACCTTGTGCACTCGCACGATTGCCTTCGCTCATGGCCGGGCGGAGGAGTATGCCGGGAATTTTTCTTACTTCGAAAGAGAGTCGGTGCTGCGGAAAGAAATCCGGCTGAAACAATACACAGCCCAGCAACGGGAAATCGCCGATATTCAGCGCTTTATCGACCGCTTCCGTGCTTCGGCGAACAAGGCGACTCTGGTGCAATCGCGGATCAAGCAGCTGGCGAAAATCGAACGCATTCCTGCGCCTGAGCAGGACGATGCGGTGATGAATTTCAAATTCCCGCCGCCACCGAATTCAGGTCACATGGTGGCAAAACTGGAGGGCGTTTCGAAAGCCTACGGGCCGTTGCAAATTTTCAGCGGCTATGATTTCGAAATCAACAAGGGCGAGAAGTTCGCCATCGTCGGCCCGAACGGCGCTGGTAAATCGACGTTTTGTCGGTTGATCACCGCCCAGGAAGAACCGGACACGGGCAGCCACGCGTTCGGCCATAAAGTCGCGACTTCGTTCTTCTCGCAGAACCACGCGGACGAGCTCGATCCAGAGAAAACGATTCTCGAAACCGTCGAGGCGGCGGCCTCCCGGGAGTCCGCTCCACACGCGCGGAATTTGCTCGGCTGTTTCCTGTTCCGTGGGGACGATGTTTTCAAAAAAATCGGCGTGCTTTCCGGTGGGGAACGATCCCGCGTTGCCTTGGTTTGCATGCTGTTGCGGCCAGCGAATTTCCTGATTCTCGACGAGCCGACGAACCACCTCGACATGCAATCGCAGGATGTGCTGCAGCGCGCCCTGATCGATTATCCGGGCAGTGTGCTCATCGTTTCGCACAACCGGAATTTCCTCGATCCATTGGTGACCAAGACCTTGGAGTTCAGGCCCAGTCACATGCCGCGCGTGTTTCACGGCAACATTTCCTACTACCTCGACAAGATCGCTGAAGAGAAAAGCGCGCCCAAGAGCACCACAAAACCTGCCTCGTTGCCGGTTGCGGAGACGGCGAAGCCAAAGGCGGCACCGGGCGTGAGCCGCAAGGAGCAGCGGCGCATCGAGGCGGAAGCGCGCGAGCTCAAATCGAAGGTTCTCAAGCCTCTTGAGACCGAACTTGAGGCACTTGAAGTCAAGATTGCGGAATTCGAGTCAGCCCAGGCCACCTTGAGCGCGAATCTTTCGTCAGTCGAAGTTTCCAGCGATCCCGACAAGCTTCGTGAAACTTCCAATGCCGTGTCGAAAGTGGCGAAAGCGCTTGAGACCGCCTACTCGCGTTGGGGTGAAATTTCCGATGAAATCGAGAAAGTGAGAGAGAAGCTGGGCGATCAGGCTTAGGCAAATGCAAGCCGGTTTGACAGGTTCTGTCATTTCTGGGAACAGTTCTCTGACAGGCGGAATTTTCGCCGAATGATTCATTTTGCCCATGCTCCCAGCTCTCACAGGTCAATCGCCCGACGCTCTTTCAACCTGGCTCAAGGAGGAGGGGGAACCGGCATTTCGCTCGAACCAGATTCTGGATTGGACGTGGAAGAAGAAGGTCGGATCGATCGATGCGATGACCAACTTGCCTGCGACTTTGCGCGGAAAGCTGAGCAACGCATTTCGATTCGACTCCTTGGAACACACGCACACCCAGGGTAGCGAGGATACGACGCGGAAGTTTTTGTTCAGATTGCACGATGGGCGCTACATCGAGTCCGTGCTGATCCCGGCGAATCCGGCGCTGTATGGTGAAAAATCCGATCGCCGGACGCTGTGCGTTTCATCCCAGGTTGGCTGTGCGTATGGCTGCAAATTTTGTGCCTCGGGATTGGCTGGTTTTACCCGGAATCTGGATGCCTCTGAAATCGCCGGTCAGGTGCTGGCCGCCGAGCAGCTTTCCGGCCAACGGGTCGATAACCTGGTCTTCATGGGCATGGGCGAGCCGCTCTCGAATCTCGATAACCTGCTGGATGCGATCGCTTTGATCACAGGGCCGGAGACACTACATCTGGGGGCTCGGCACCTAACCATTTCCACTTCCGGCTTGGTGCCGCAGATCAAGCGCCTGGCAGATCACCCCCAGCAAATCCGACTGGCCATTTCATTGCATGGCGCAACCGATGAGGTCCGTGGTCAAATCATGCCGGTGAACAAAAAATGGCCGGTTGCCGAATTGTTCGAGGCGCTTGAGTACTGGAACTCTCGTAAGAACCAGAAGATCACCCTGGAATACATCTTGATCGACGGCGTGAATGATTCTCTGGAGCAGGCAACCATCCTTGCCCGTCACGCACGGAAACTCCGCGCCAAGGTGAATCTCATCCCCTACAACACGGTGGAAGGATTGGACTGGAAGCGTCCGCCGATCCCACGCTGCAGGGCATTCCAGGATGTGCTGAAAAATGCCGGTGTTTCCGCGACTCTTCGATTGGAAAAGGGGCACGACATTGATGCGGCTTGCGGCCAGTTGAGGCTTAAGCAAGAGACCGAGGAAGGCATTATCAAAGCACCGGTGAAACGCAAATGACCGAGGATCCATACGCCGTGGCTCCATCGATATTGGAGTCGGAGCCGGAAACCGCTCCCCAGTCTCGCGGCTGGACGGTGCATGGAAAACGACTGCTCGTCTCTGCTGGCGCGGTGTTACCGATGGTCGACCCGTTTTCCGGAGAAACACCGGAGCGGATGACCTTGTTTTTGCTCAGAGTTCAGAAGCGCCCGCGTGGATTGAGGCATCTTTTGATCGCTGGATTGGTCGCTCTGGTGGTGGCGCTTTTGGAGCTACTGCCTGAAGATTACAATCGAATGGTTTGGCTCTTTGGAGTGTTGTCGATTGTGGCCCAGATCATCATTGGTAGCTTTTACAAGTCGATCATGATGCGGGTCTTTGTATCTGAATCGACACTGATACGGATGCGTGTCGCTCGGATTTTGAACCTGACATTTGTCCTCGCGCTCATTGCATTGATGGGCACGAATGCCAGCGGGAAACTGCGTTTACTTCCCGTCGATTACCAGCACTGGCTGCTCCCACTGGTATTCATGATCCGCTTGGTGGCGGTCTTGTTGATGCGTGAGATCCTCTTCGCCGGCAGAACCGCTGGTGGTTTGATGAGAATCACCGGCGTTCATCCCAAGGCTTTGTTAGAGATGGAAAAACTGCTGCCAGACGAACGGAAAATGCCACCGCAGAAACACGATTGAGGCATGGTCGGTTAAGGATCGAGCTTTACGCCCGCATCGGTCATTTGCACGGATTGCAGCAGTCCGTTTTTACCATATTCGATGCGATCGATTGCAATCTCGCGCCTGCCTTGAAATGGGCCATCGCCAGTGCGGTTGTTCCAGCGGTGATAGGCGATCAGCCATCCTCCCTGACCGTCTGGGAAAATGGAGTGGTGGCCGGGGCCCTTATGATGTTCGTCGCTCTTCAGAAGCACGCCTTGATATTTCCACGGTCCCTTGGGGGTCTTTCCGGTGGAGTAATGCACGCTGTAGCTCGCATCACGGTAATTTCCGTGACTGTAGGTGAGATGATACAGCCCATCATGGTAATCGATGAACACCCCTTCTGTGAAGTATTCCGGATTTTGAGTTCTGATCTCCCGCTTCACGCTCACCAGATCGGAGTTTAGCTCAAAAATTTTCATCACCGACGCGGCGCTTCCTCCGGCGTAGAGGAAGAATTTTCCGCTTTTAGGATCTTTGAAAACCATGGGGTCAATGGCTTCAAAGTCTTTACCCCCAGTGATCAATGCCTTGCCGGAATCTTTGAAGGGGCCTTTCGGGCTGCGGCCGACGGCAACGCCAATCCGTGAAGGATGGGCAGGATCCTGGGGGCCGACCGAGTAGTAAAAATAGAACCGTTTTCCATCTTCGAAAATGCAGGGTGCCCACGGGCCGTGGCTCGATCTGCCGTCTTCGGCAATCCATGGAATGTCCTTAAAATCAAGGATCGGTCCATGTTCTTTCCAGCGGGTCAGGTCGCGTGACTCGAACGCGAGGAAGTTTTCTCCGCCCTTGCCGCGCGTGGCATACAGCCAGAATTTTCCATCGATGAGAGCGACATCCGGGTCGGCTCCGGGCATGATCGGATTGCCGGTTTCGGCGAGGCCCAAGGCGGACAAACAAAGCGAAAGAACGAGAATACGGAGGGTCATCGGCATCAGTTACGGAGCGGTTCCAAAAAAAAGTTCACCGTTTTTGTGCACGCTATCAATCAATTGCTGCTGATCCTGCAAATCACCGAAAAGTCGTGAAAATTCGTTCGTTTTGGCCCGGTAGAATCCCTATACTACCAAGCCATGAACCCAGCAACCTCACGTCGTAATTTCCTCGCCGCCGCCGGAGCCACCGCTGCCGTCGTCGGGTTTCCAAGTGTTCTTCGCGGCCAAGACGCCACGGATCATAAAACTCTGAAAATCGGTTTGGTCGGCGCGGGCGGGCGCGGAACGGGTGCCGCATCTCAGGCGCTCAGCGCGGATCCCAACGTGAAACTTTGGGCGATCGGCGATATTTTTGAAACCCAGATCACTCGCAGTCTGGAGTCGCTGCAGCCGCTTGCGGAAAAAATCGATGTCCCGGAAGGTCGTCGATTTGTCGGCATGGATGCTTATCAAAAGGTTCTCGATAGCGGGGTGGACGTGATCCTGCTCACCACACCGCCGGCATTCCGCCCACAGCACCTGCGCGCTGCAGTGGAAGCCGGGAAACACGTTTTCACCGAGAAGCCAATGGCGGTCGATATCGACGGCATCAAGTCGGTGCTTGAGTCCACCCGCATCGCCAAGCAGAAGGGCACCACGCTGCAACACGGCTTCTGCTGGCGTTTCTCGCCGAACACACGCGAAGGCTACGCCAAGGTTCTGTCGGGCGAGCTGGGAAGCGTGGTTTCGATTTACGGCACTTACATGTCCAGCGTGCCAAAGCCATCGACCTCGATCGATCAACGCGATCCAAAGTGGGCAGATGTGGAATGGCAGCTGCGCAACTGGATGGGCCACGAATGGCTCTCCGGTGGACCGCTCCTCGAACAAGCAATTCACACCGTGGACAAAGTTTCATGGGCGATGGGTGACATCGCGCCGATCGCTGCCCGCGCCGGTGGTGGCCGCGCACAACGCAAGGACGATGGCAACGTTTGGGATCACTACGAAGTGGTTTACGAATACCCGGGCAATGTGTTCTGCACCGTGGGTCAGCGCCAGTTCCCGGACACTTTCAACGAAGTGATGGATCGCGTATTCTGCGAAAAAGGCACGATGGAAGCGCCTTCCCGCGTTCTCACCAAAGATCGCGCAGGCAAGATCACCTGGGCCTATCGCAAGGAAGTCGAAAACATGTATCAGGTTTGCCACAACGAGTGGTTTGCTGCGATCCGCGCCGGCAAGGAACTCAACAGCGGCGAATACATGGCGAACAGCACCATGCTGGCGATCCTTGGTCGCGAGGCGGCTCACACCGGCCAACGCATCACTTGGGATGAGCTCTGGAAAAAAGATCAAGACCTTGCTCCGGACACACTCAGCATGGGTGACTCGCATCCGGTCGATCCAGTTCCGACACCTGGAACCTACAAGTTGGGCTAATCGGTTCCCATTTCCGTCACTCCATGAAATTGCCTCTTTTCCTCGCGGCAAGCGCTGTCGCTTGCGCAGCCGATCTTCCGAACCCTCAGCTTCTGCCCACGACCCGGGCGATCCATGAGAAAATCGCCGCGCAGGCCGATCCTGCAGCGGCAGACATGAAAACTTACACCGAGAAAGCACCTCTCGCCAGCGATGCTGCCTACGAGATGATTGCGATTCCCGGTGGTGAGTTTGTCATGGGTTCGCCGGACTCCGAGCCCGGTCACAAACCGGACGAAGGCCCGCAACACAAGGTAAAGGTCGATCCATTCTGGATGGGGAAACTGGAGATGACCTGGGATCTCTACCGGCCATTCATGGAAAACGGCAAAAGCCGGAACAAGGACGGCACGCTCAACCGGGATTCTGACATCTACAGCTCGGAAGCCCCGGAAATCAAAGAAGGAGAAACGCTTGATGATACCATCACCCAGCCAACTCCTCCTTACATGCCGATGCACTTCGAAATGGGCCAGGGCTATTCGAAGGAATACCCCGCGGTCGGCATGACCCAACATGCGGCGAGTAAATTCTGTGAATGGCTCAGCGCTCAGACCGGGCATTTCTATCGTCTGCCCACCGAGGCGGAGTGGGAATACGCGTGCCGCGCCGGAACCACCACGACTTACAGCTTCGGTGACGATGTTTCGAAGTTGGGCGACTACGCCTGGTTTGCTGAGAATTCAGAGTTCCAGTATCAAAAAGTCGGCACCAAAAAGCCCAACGCCTGGGGCTTGTATGACATGCTCGGCAATGTGTCCGAACTGGTCCTGGACCAGTACGAGGCTGATGCATACGCAAAAATGAAAGATGGTGCCGCCAATCCATGGATTCCTGCGGCCAATCGTTATCCGACGAGCGTTCGCGGGGGAAACTGGGATGCGGATCCGGAGATGCTGCGTTGCGCGGCGCGCCTCGGCACATCGGCGAAACTGAAGGCTCGCGATCCGCAGTTGCCGAAGTCGATCTGGTTTTTCACGGATGCACCATGGCTCGGGTTCCGGATTGTCCGTCCGTTGAAAACTCCGGATGTTGAAGAAATGCACCGCTACTGGAACATGGGTCCAGGGCCGACTGAGTGAACATGATGACCCGACGTCAGGCCATCGCATGGATCTCCGCGGCGGCATTGGCTCCCCGAGTGAGCGCTCGTGACGCATCGCCCGTCATGGAGCGCGCGCTGATGGGGACGCGGTTTGCCATTGAATGCGATCATCCGGATCAGGAACTGGTGAAAACCGCCTGCACCGCGGCGTTTGCTGCGGCGGACCAGATTAACGAAGTCGCGTCGGACTACATTGCGGATAGTGAGCTGTTGTCGTTGCAGAAACATCCTGCGGGCACGCCGGTGAAAGTTTCGGCCGAGCTTTTTCCGTTGCTGAAGCAGGCGCTGGAATTCGCACAAAAAACCGATGGTTTGTTCGACCCGACCTTAGGCCCACTGACGAAGCTGTGGCGCGAGTCAAGGCGTCGACTAACACTGCCCAGCCCTGAGATTTTGGAAGCGGCCCGTTCGGTGAGTGGCTGGAAATATCTGACACTGGACGAGGATAAATCGACGGCGACTTTCGCTAAATCCGGCATGCGGCTTGATCTCGGTGGGATCGCCAAAGGACAGGCGGCGGATGCGATGCTGGCTGTTTTGCAGAAGTACGGTATTTCTCGTATTTCGATCACTTGCGGTGGTGACGTGCGGCTCGGAGATCCGCCGGAGCAGCGCAAAGGCTGGCGCGTCGGCGTCCGGACTTTTGATAAAACGAGCGACTCAAGGACTTTGATTTTATCGAATGACGCAGTTTCGACTTCTGGTGATCTGCAACAGGCGATCGAGATTGATGGCGTTCGCTATGCGCATATTATCGATCCCATGACGGGACTTGGAATCACCAAGAAAGCTGCGGCCACGGTCATTGCCCCATGTGCGGCGATGAGTGATGCGCTGGCAACCGCGTGCTGCATCGCTACCCCGGAGCGTGCGCGTGAACTGGTCCGCACTGTTGGAGCCACTGAACTTTTTCTACCATGAATCCCCGCACTGCCATTGCCATCGCCGCCCATCCGGATGACATCGAATTCCAGATGGCCGGCACCCTGTTGATGTTGAAGAACATCGGTTGGGAAATCCATTACTTCAATTTAGCAACTGGAAACGGCGGCAGCATTTCCCATGGCCCGGATGAAACGGCGGCCATGCGTCGCGAAGAATCGATCCAAGCAGCTGCGATTCTGGGAGCGCACTGGCACCCACCGATCGCGAATGATCTGGAAATTTTTTACAATGATGAGCTGCTACGGAAAGTTGCTGCCGTGGTGCGTGAAGTGCGGCCATCCATTGTTCTCACCCATCCGCTCCAGGATTACATGGAGGACCACATGATCACCGCGCGCCTCGCGGTCACGGCGACCTTTGCTCACGGAATTCAAAATTACCGGACTGATCCGCCGCGCGATGCCTACCCGGACGATGTGACGGTCTATCACTGCACCCCCCATGGCGGGCGCGATCCATTGAGAAAAAAAGTGCTGCCTGGAGCCTGGACCAACACCACGACGGTGCATCAAACCGCCTTGTCCGCGCTGGCAGCACATCGCAGTCAAAAGGAGTGGCTGGATGCGACCCAGGGGATGAGCAGTTATCTGAACTCCATGGAGGAAAAGGCCCGTGGCATGGGAGTGCAGTCGGGGCGCTTTGAATACGCGGAAGGTTGGTGGCGCCATCTCCACACCGGTTTTTCTGCAACGGATCAGGATCCGCTTGCCGAAGTGTTAGGTGACGATCATTACATCAATCCAGCCTTTGAGGCATCGCTGGAACTTTGAATCATTAGCTTATGAAAACTTACAACGTCGGCATCATCGGTTACGGCTGGGTCGCCACTGCTCACATCCCCGCCATCAATGCCTGCAAGCAAGCGCAAGTCACCGCAATTTGTTCATCCCGCTCGTTAGATCCAGCTGAGCTCTCGGCAACTCACGGCGGCAGCGTCAAGGCATACACGGATTTGGATGCGATGCTGGCAGATCCGGAGATCGATGCGGTCTCGATTTGCAGTTATTCAAATCTCCATGCAGAGCAGGCAATTCAGGCGGCAAAGGCTGGCAAGCATTTGATCATTGAGAAGCCGCTGGCATTGAACTGGGAGGATTGCCAACGCATCGCCGCAGCGGTGGAGGAAGCGGGTGTGAAGGTATGCGTCTGTTTCGAGTGCCGGTTCTCCAGCCAATTCGTCGCCACCAAAGCCGTGATTGATCAAGGTCTGTTAGGTGATGTTCACTACGGCGAGGTCGATTATTATCACGGCATTGGCCCTTGGTATGGCCAATTTGAATGGAATGTAAAACTCGATGGCGGCCGTAGCGCGTTGCTCACTGCAGGCTGTCATGCGCTGGACGCCTTACTGCTTTGCATGGGCAGTGAGGTGAAATCGGTTTCCAGTTATTCAACCCGATCGAACAGTGGCATTTTCGAGCCGTATGAATATGATACGACCAGTGTGACCATTGTGACGTTCGCGAATGGCAAAGTCGGCAAATGCGCGGCAGTGGTGGATTGCCTGCAGCCCTATTATTTCCACACTCATCTCTGTGGAAGTGAGGGAAGCTTGTTAGATAACAAATTTCACTCAATGAAACTGCATACCGACAAGTCGGCTTGGAGTCAGCTCTCCATGACGATGTTGGATTCGGGCGATGTTTCGGATCATCCTTACCAGAATCAATTCCAGGCGTTCTTCGACGCGATTGATGCCGGAGAAGAAATGCCGCTGACCAATCTTGCCGCAGCGATGGAAACCCACCGGGTGATTTTTGCTGCAGATGAATCCGCGCGGACCGGGATGCCGGTGTCGCTGTGATGCACCGCAGCAGGCGATCCGGTGGTTCTAACGGATCGCCTGCTGTGGATGTGGTTTGTCAGAGTTTGATTTTCTGATGCCGGACCGGAAAGCCAAGTTCTTCCAGTGGCTTGGCGATGGATTTGAATCCATTGGAACTGGTTGAGCTTAGAAACTTGGTGCGCTCGCCATCGATCACGATGTTGAACTCATAGTAGTGCTCGCCATTCGAAAAGTGTTCCGAAGAAAACCAAACCCGGTAACGCCCGTTTTCGATGGTCACACCAGTTCTCGGTAATTCGAGAGTTCCGGTGTCGTGATGATAGCGCAGTAGATCGCCTTTCTTGATTTGAGAACGGCCATGGGCGAGTATCATGCATGGTACGCCAATCCCGGTTGCCACCGGGATTAGTATTCCGAATTTCAATGCCTCCTCGTTTTTGCTATGTCCTTTCAGTTGTGCCAGCCCGATTGCGAAAGCAACGCACAGGATGAAAAGTAAACCGGACATATAAATGCCTGTTCGCTGATCGAACCGAAAGATGCTAGTTTGGCTGATCGGGTCGTAAACCTTCTTCCACGAGCCAAGGTTATGATAAGAGGTATGCAATTGCTTCATGACGCATCTGCTAACTCTTGATCTACGAAGAACGTAGTTGCCGGGTGTTGCTGCAGGAATGATGCCGGAAGTTGATCCGTTACAGGCCCGGTCGTAGCTGCATCCACCACAGCTGCCTTGGCTGCTCCGAAGGCGAGGAGTGCGATTCTGCGAGCGCTGAGAATGGTCCCGCAACCCATCGTGATGGCGCCGGTCGGAACTTGTTCGATACCGCCGAAATCCTTGGCCGCATCTTCGCGGGTGATGGGATCTAACAAGACGTGGCGCGTTTTTGAATCGATCGCCGATCCGGGTTCGTTGAAACCGATGTGTCCGGTGCGGCCAATTCCGAGCACTTGGTAATCGATGCCGCCGGCATTCATGATGGCAGCCTCGTATGCTGCGCAATGATTGTTGATTTCCTGCTCGGCCACGGTGCCGGAGGGAAGATGAACGTTGGCTGGATCGATGTCGATGTGGTCGAACAAATGGCGCCACATGAAGTTCCAGTAGCTTTGTGGATGTTCGCGGTCCAGCCCGCAATATTCATCCAGGTTGAAGGTGGTGACATGGGCAAATGAAAGCCCTTCTTCACGATGCAGGCGGATTAGTTCGGCGTACAGTTTGAGCGGGGTGCCGCCGGTTGCCAGTCCTAGAACCGGCTTGGGTTTGCCACGAATGAGGGTGGCGATTTCCTGCGCAACTGCCTGAGATGCGGCTTCTGAAGTTTGAAAGGTCTTACGGGGAATGGGGTGGGTCATGATTGATAGAACGGCTCTGATCCGGCTCTACAGAAAACCGGAGCCAGCGAGTCGTGCTAGGCAAAAGTTCAGGGAATTTATCCGCCCATTCGGCAATGATAACTCCACCCGCGTCCAGATACTCATCCCAGCCGAGAGCAATGAGCTCCTCCGCGCTTTCGAGACGATAGAAGTCGAAATGAAACAAGGGGAGCCGCGCCCCATCGTATTCGTGAACCAAGGAAAATGTGGGACTTGTCACCACGGCCGGAGATCCCAAGCCAGCGGCAAATCCTTTGGTCCAATGAGTTTTGCCAGCACCGAGATCGCCTACGAGGGCAAAGATTGATCCCGGTGTTGCGTTTTCGGCAGCGTTGCGGCCGATTTCCACCATGGCCTCGGATGTGGCAGCTCTCTCGACCACGGTGGTATTTGTAGAAAATTACTGGATCAGTGTTCTGTTAGCGCTGTGGCTTCTGGTCCAGATGCTTGGAGAGGTATTCCCGTGGTGTCATGAGATCCGTGTGGCCATCCAGAAATAGAATCGGGATTTTACCAGTTACCGAAATTTCCTCCCATTTAGGATTACTGACGTTATCCTCTGTGATCACATAGGCCCAGTGCCAGAATGGGGCGATGATCGGTGTCTGCGTTTCGTCAGAGATGGTGTTGAGATTGACTTGGGTGTAAACCGCATCTTCCAAGGTGAGATCTTCATCCCGACTTTTGGCGATGTTCTGGGCGATGGCGGCATTCATGCCATAGCCGACGTTTTTGTGGGTGATTTTGCTTTTTGTGACCAATGGATTGACCAGCAGGCTGTCATTTTGCTTCCACCATTTATCATCCATCAGCTTGTCCAAGGAATCCCCGGAAATCTCTTGTTGGAGGATCATGTGCCAGTAGATTTCCTGATCATTGTCACTCATGTAAACTGGAGCTGGCAGTTTGTTCGAATGATCTGCGGCGTAGGAATGCAGGATGGTATTGAGCTGCCGCATGTTGGCAACCGAGCCGGATTGACGCCCTTTTTTGAGAATTTTTGGACCGATAATAGCGCTCATCGTGCCCAGCACGGCGATGATCACAATCACCACGAGTAGTTCAACGAGGGTGAATCCGTTTTTTTGAGTTTTGGCCATACGTTTAGCCAAGAGCTAGGATTGGAGGAAAGCCCGGGTCAAACAAAAAGTCGGCGCGGATCTTCGGCTATGGCCTGCCTAAAGCTTGGTGTTCCTGAGCCGCAACGCGTTCCCAATCACGGAGACCGAACTTAAGCTCATGGCGACCCCTGCGATGACCGGACTCAACACCCAGCCGAACACCGGATAGAGAATCCCTGCCGCCAGGGGAATGCCCAGTGCGTTGTAAAAAAAGGCGAAGAACAGGTTTTGTCGGATGTTCTTCATCGTGGCCCGACTCAGCTGGATCGCTTGGGCGATGCTGCGTAAATCCCCCTTCACCAGAGTGACATCGGCACTTTCCATCGCCACGTCGGTGCCTGTGCCCATGGCAATGCCAACGTCTGCGGCGCTTAGCCCGGGCGCGTCATTGATGCCATCGCCTGCCATCGCAACGAGATGGCCATCGGCCTGCAATTGCCTGACATGATCTGCTTTGCCAGCCGGTTCCACGCCCGCTTTGACAGAATCCAGGCCCAGTTGCTTGGCCACCGCGCCCGCCGTGTCTGGATGATCCCCGGTTACCATGGTGATGCTCAGCCCCAGCCGATGAAGCATTGCAATGGCATCCGCACTCGTCGATTTGATCGGATCCGCCACGGCTAGAATCCCAGCGGCTTTGCCGTCGATCGCAACGAACATGGCGGTTTTTGCCTCCTTTTGCAGCGAGCTTGCTTTGGCAACCCATGGCTCCAGTGAGGCAATGTTTTCGTTGCGCAGGAAATCATGCTTTCCAATGAGGATATCGCGACCACTGACGGTCCCTGCAACTCCGCCGGCGGTGATGGAGCGGAATCGATCCACGGGGCTGAGTTGCAAACCGCGATCCTTGGCTCCTGCTACGATCGCCGAACCGAGCGGGTGTTCGCTAGGTTGTTCCAGTGATGCCGCAAGACGCAGAAATTCCGCTTCATCCATGCCCTCTGCAGGTAAAACTTCCACAAGTCGTGGTCTGCCTTCGGTAAGCGTGCCGGTCTTATCCACTACCAAGGTGCGAACCTTCTCCAGGCGCTCCAGTGCTGAAGCGTTTTTCACCAACACCCCGGCTTGGGCACCTCTTCCCACGCCAACCATGATCGACATAGGGGTTGCCAAACCCAGAGCACAGGGGCAGGCGATGATCAACACCGCCACTGCATTGACGATGGCATAGGCCAGCTTCGGCTCCGGCCCCATCAGCAGCCAAAGAAGGAACGTCAGCGCTGAAATGATCAAAACCGCCGGGACAAAGATCCCGGATACCCGGTCAGCCAGACCTTGAATTGGAGCCCGGCTGCGCTGGGCTTCCGCAACCATGTTCACAATTTGTCCGAGCAATGTATCACTGCCGATCCGCTCAGCCCGCATGGTGAAGCTGCCAGTCCCGTTCACGGTGCCTGCAGTGACATGATCGCCCTGTCCTTTCTCAACCGGGACAGGCTCGCCTGTGATCATGGATTCCTCGACCCGTGAACTGCCACTGGTCACGACGCCATCGACTGGGATTTTTGCTCCGGGGACCACGCGCAATTCGTCGCCCACTGCGATTTCATCCACAGAAACTTCCCGATCGCCGTCTGCCGTGACTTTCCGCGCTGTGGGTGGCGCGAGATCTAACAACGCCTTGATGGCGCTGCCGGTTTTGCTGCGCGCCCGTGTTTCCAAAACCTGGCCAAACAACACCAGGACCACGATGACGGCCGATGCCTCAAAATAAATCGGCAGCATCCCCCGCGTCCGCATGGAGGCAGGGAACAGTCCCGGGGCCAGCATCGCTGCCGCACTGAAAATATACGCCGCCCCCACGCCGATGGCGATCAGTGTAAACATATTGAGATGTCCGCTCCGCAGTGAGCGCCATCCCCGGCGGAAAAATGGGAGGCCAGCCCAGAATACGACTGGAGTGGCCAGCACGAATTGAAGCCAACGCGAAACCTGGCCTGCTGCGACTTGGTGCAATGATTCGCTTGGAATCAAATGAGCCATCGCCAAAAGGAAAACAGGCAACGCCAACCCTGCAGCGATCCAGAGCATCCGGGTCAGGCTTTTCAATTCATCATCTTCCTCATCATCGGCAGCGCCTCCTGCCATTGGCTCCAGCGCCATGCCGCATTTCGGGCAATCGCCTGGATGATCCTGCTGGACCTCCGGATGCATCGGGCAGGTGAAAATCGTTTTTGCAACCGGCTTCCAGGAAGGGTTCCGCTCCAGCGCCATTCCACATTTCCGACAATCTCCTGGTTGATCCGATTCCATCCCGGGGCACATCGGGCAAAAATACTTCGCATCCTTGTTCGCCTTCACCGGACCATGCGCCGAGTGCTCTCCGCTGCAACAGCATGACTTCTTCTCAGGCATCTTCGGTTTGCAACATTCACTCATGATCGCTCTTTTCAGTTCGGGTTCAGCTGAAATGGCATTAAGGCG
The DNA here is from genome assembly GCF_016595435.1 of Luteolibacter pohnpeiensis. Taxonomy (GTDB): domain Bacteria; phylum Verrucomicrobiota; class Verrucomicrobiia; order Verrucomicrobiales; family Akkermansiaceae; genus Luteolibacter; species Luteolibacter pohnpeiensis. The sequence goes on along the minus strand of NZ_JAENIJ010000015.1, from coordinate 2,024 downwards.
AATTCGAGTGCCTAGCAACCATTGGATCTTCCGAGCAGCGTCTCAATGATCCATTTTTTCCGAAATGCAGAATATTATCTAAGATCCGGCGATGCTGACTTCTGTGAATTTTTCATGAAGCCATGTTTTAAGACTGACAGGAAATGCATCCTTGGGTTGTCTGGTGGCAATCAGTCAATTCCAACCGGTCTTTGCTCCATGGTGCGCGAATCGACCAATGGCGGCAGCGTAGCCAGTCAAGTGATTGATCAAATCAATACCGTAGCGGATCAGGGGAGGGGGAAGAGAAGGCACTTCGATCTTGCGTCTCCAAATCTGCGCTTTGCCGATGATTGAGCCCATCGTTCAGGCGCTGATGCGTAAATCAACCCGTTGGCACACCAAAGTTCTACCACGTCCCTATCGCATCCAAAGGGCTGCGCACGCCACGGTCATTCCCTATTTCCGCCGCATGAGTATAGATCTCCGTCGTTTTCACATTCGCGTGTCCCAAAAGATCCTGCAGGGTTCGAATATCGGTTCCGCTTTTCAATAAGTCCGTCGCGAAACTGTGGCGCAGCGCATGACTCGTGACCCGCTTTCCTATACCAGCAGCCTCAGCCGCAGTTCGTAACGCCGCCGAATAGGCTTTAGCGCAGACATGATGTCGCCGCTTCACCCCGCTTTGAGGATCCAGTGATAAATGATCAGCCGGGAACAACCACATCCAGATCAACTTTTCACCCGCGCGAGGCATTTTGCGTGAAAGCGCATCTGGTAGCCAGACGCCTGGCACCTCATCCTCTCGATCCTTTTCCCAAATCGCCTTCGCTCGTTGCATCTCTTCCGCCATGCAGCTTTTGAGGGAATTGGGTAAAATCGTGCAACGATCCTTATCCCCCTTGCCAGCACGCACCGTCACCACGCCACGTTCCACATCCACGTCTTTATAGCGCAGCCGTACCAACTCCATCAGGCGCAATCCTGCACCGTATTGCAATAGCGCGAGAGGCTTATAACGCGGCTCAACCTTAGCAATCAATCGTATCAATTCATTACGGCTCAATACCACCGGTTCCCGCCGGGTTGTTTTTCTTAATTTTACTTGGAGGTCCACCTCTCCCCGCCCGCAAACATCGCGATAAAAGAATACCATGGCATTCAATGCCTGCTTTTGAGTGGCGAACGCCACCTTCTTTTCTCGGACAAGAAAAGTGAGCCACTCGCGTGCAACTTCCGGCTCCATGACCCGTTGTTCGGATTTTGCAAACTCACCGAACCTGGCCATCCAGCCTGCATAAGTCTGCCTGGTTCTTGGTGATAGGCCGCGTCTTGCCCCTACACGATATACCGCAACCTTCATGCGTTCTGGAATGGATGCGGTGGGTTTTCCGTGTTCCTTACCGCGCTCAAGCCAAGCCAGAAACCAACGAAATGCTTCCTCCCATTGGCGTAATTGCCATGCCGGGCGCCGGTGTTGCTTCCCACTTTTAATAGCAAAAATGCGCCACCATTGAACTGCTGCATCCCTTCCTGCAGGTAAATCCATTTTCATTCGCCAATTCTCAAACCAGCCTAAAACAAACCCATAAGCCTCAATCTCATTCCGTCCCAAATCCCGCGAACATGACAAATCCTCCCGCCAATTTTCAAATTTTGCATCTCGAAGGAATGTATTCATCTGAACAGAGATCGTCTGATGGTTGCATCCGGTCAATTTAGAAAATTATAATACGGGATGATGAGTTTTATGATGTTCCAAAAAATCAATGTGGATAAAAACTGCGAACCAATTGCTTCGGAGTTCTGAGATGTATTCTCATCCAAAAAATATGGTTTTTTTCATGAATTGGAAAACTCCTTGAGAACGAGTAAGATCCTGGCAGGGTGGATGAAATGATTCGCACCCACCGCAATTTTGCGATCGACTCGCTCGGAACCAATTATACTGTTCGCTGAGGAATTCACTCTGTAGAACTCCTCGGTGATGGATTCAAGCAAGCATGAATGAATCAAGAATTCCGGTTGCTTCGTGGTGAATGATG
>NZ_JAENIJ010000159.1 GCF_016595435.1 Luteolibacter pohnpeiensis | reverse complement strand
CCGCCATATCCTCATAGGTTTCCAGCTCGCGTTCGGAGATCTGGGCGCGGACGTGTTCGGTAGTGAAGGTGATCCAGGACATCGGTTGTTAGAGAGAAAAAGCCCCGCCCGCGTGAGCGAACGGACGGGGCCTGACATGACACACAGGAGAGCTTGTTAGTTCTTCGCGGCTTCGATCGCGGCCTCCACGTCCGCCTTGATGATCGTGCCGTCGCTGCCAGTGCCTTTGATCGTCGTGAGATCGATCGAATGCTCCTCAGCCAACTTGCGGGCGGCATCGCTGACGTCCACCGTGGGCTTTTGCGGTTCCACTGGTGGCGGCGCGGATCGCTTCGGTTCGACAAGCTCGAGCTGCTTGAAGTGCAGACCGGTCGCGATATGCACCGCTCTCGGTCCGCCCGTGATGATCTTGCCTGATTCCAAGCGAACTCCGGCCACGCTGAATCCTTTCGGATCAATGATTCGGTATTGGTTCATGAGCTTAGGCGAGGACGTTGGAGAAGTAGTAACCGGCACCGTCAGCAACGACTTTCTCGTCGGTGAACTGGCGTGAGCGGACGACACGGGAATCAATTTCATTCTCGTCGTAAGTCAGGACGCTGATGCCACCGGAGCCGGAACCCTCGAGCGCGGTCCAGTTGTAGGTGCGGGCGAAGTTGAGCGACTT
>NZ_JAENIJ010000158.1 GCF_016595435.1 Luteolibacter pohnpeiensis | reverse complement strand
TCCTTTCGTTGAGGGGAATTCTAGCATTAAATCGACTCTGGTTATCGGTGCCAGCTTACTGACAAGCGCAAAGCGAACAAGCGGATGCAGGCAACGGGCTGGAGCCCGTGCCTGATCCTTGACGTTATGCTATGAAAAAAATAATCAACTGCATCGCACTTCCTGTCATCTTACCGGTCCTTATGCTCGGTTGTGCTCCAGTGGGAGATAGCTTGGCGCCTATCGGTAAAAATGACCTCGATGAGGCAGATTATATGAGGCGGGTGTTGGCTAATGATCTGGACGCTAAGGGCAATTATGAGGTTATTCCTGGAAGTGATGTAACTACGGTGAAAATAATGAAGCCAAATACACCGCTTGATGAGCGATCATTGCGCCTATCCATGAGGAGTATTAAAGCGGCTATGCGTGACTCTTTTGATAGAGAGCCAAATAAACTGCGCTTCGAATTCAGGGACGTGACCATCGAAGAATAGGCATAACAACTCAGCGCACCCGACCGCTATCCGCAGCGTAGTTGACGGTTCTGGGTGGTTTGGTAGCTTCTTGGACTGCCATCCCTCGCTCCCGGCGGCCGGGTGGCCTCAAACGTTCTGGATAAGAATAAATACAATTGATTCGGTAGTTTAACCTTGATGTTGGCTGCCGGAATGACTTCCGGGTTGGTGATGGGAGAGGCGGAG
>NZ_JAENIJ010000157.1 GCF_016595435.1 Luteolibacter pohnpeiensis | reverse complement strand
CGGCCAATCCAGAACAAGGCGGCACATCCGACGGCGACCAGCCTGATAGTTGACTTTGATGCTTCCATCCCGCCGCAGATGGCCTTATACGTTCGCAAAAAAATGAAAGCCGTGCTTCCAGCTCTTACGTTTCTCGCGCGGCACTTCCTATTCGTTGCGTTCGCGATGATTGTCGGCTGCACCGGGTGGACGATTGTCTACTTCGTCTTGCTGGCCATCGCGGTCGTCACCAATCAGGGCATCGGTGGTCCGCTTGCGTTTCCGGCTGGGATTATAGCCATGCTGGCGGTATGCGGCTTTCTCGGGTGGGGTGTCTTTGCCCCCGCGTCAGCATTTGGGGCGGTGTTGTGTCGAGTGTTCCGACTTCCACGAATTGCCGCTATTCCAGTTGTCACCATGACTGCAGTTCTCCTCAGCTACGCGATCTATTGGGTTTATCTTGAGATAGTCACGACTCACTCAATGCCGTCGATGTTGACCGTGCTGAAGAACTTTACGATCTACCTCAGCATTCCACTGGGGGCCTACTGGTGGCTGACTGAAGGGCCAGGTGCGCTTTTCGATGCATTTCGGAGGTGGATTGGTCGCCGCCAGAACAAAAGACGAAGCGAACAAGATGCTGCGTTGAAAGATCAACCGTAAATTGAGTTTTTTGGGATTCTTTTGAGTGGCTGAGGTCGGGTGTTTTTAGGTGGTTTGGAG
>NZ_JAENIJ010000156.1 GCF_016595435.1 Luteolibacter pohnpeiensis | reverse complement strand
CGTTGTGCAGAAAAATGAAGCGCATCACACCAGACGAACTCGCGGAGATGCGCGCCAGAGGTTTTGATCGCGTTCTCCTTGAGCAGGCGAGCGAAGCAGTTGAGCGGGGCAGGATGGCAGACGAGCTGATCACCACCATTTCGGAGGCCTTTCGAGAAGTGACCCTCGGCGACGGAGTTGGATTGCGGCATGCACAGGGATTAGACGACTACGAAGACGGGGAGACTTGTGCGGCATATCGCGAGAGTGATGAGAAGGACGACTGGCGAGCGATCTCGTCCGACGACCTCAACAGTTGCAACAGCAGTTTGAGCTTCTTCGATGCGGAGGGCATGAGATTTCACCTTCCCGCCTACATGACCGCGGAGCTACGTGGGGATTATCGTTTCGGGATGTCCTTTTGCCTCACCCATCTTGACGCCCACGGGCGCACCTACTTTACGGCCTTGTCCGAAGTCCAGCGCCAGGCAGTGCGGCTGTTCCTTCTGTTTCTCCGTGACGATCCAGATTATCAGTTTGACCGCGAGGAGATCGATCAAGCTTTGGAGAGCTATTGGACAGCCGAGCGCTATTCTGAATCAACCAATGCACAACAAGGCGGCGCACCTAACCGCTGACCCGCCGCGAGTCGAAATTTTACCGTGATTACAACCTCAACCCAGAGTAGGAGTGGCGCCGCAGGTCAGCGGTAGGTGACCTCAGACGTTC
>NZ_JAENIJ010000155.1 GCF_016595435.1 Luteolibacter pohnpeiensis | reverse complement strand
GCCAGACATCCACCCTTATCGCCCGCCGTTCCCTCAGCGGCTATGCCGTCCTTTTCGAAGACATCCTGCCCGGTGAATTCCTTGCATCCATCGATTCCACCCAGCTCCAGCGCTGCTTCTGCCATCTGCCCGTCTTCCGGACCTGGCTCGCTCAGAACCTCGAGGCCAATGCCTCCTGTCACAAAGCCGTCGGGCTTCTCCTGAGCTGGTGGCAGCCCAACGGATTACCCAATCCTGTCTTCCGATACCTCCAGGCCGCATCCGGCAACCTCATCCCGAGATCGTGAATTTCTGTTAGGCAAAGGCCATGAGATTTCGACGGCCCGGCAGCAATCAGCAGGATCTTTTCAGCCAACTTGACCATGCCAAAAAAATGACCCAACGCATCAGGCCACTCGACAAGTTGACAGCGGTGATCGATTTCGAAGTTTTCCGCGATCGGCTCATCGAATTGCTCCGCTACAAGGATCGCGTCGACAAGGGAGGCAACGCTCCTTTTGAACCGGTGTTCATGTTCAAAATCGTGGTGATGCAAAAAAACACGCGCTTTCCGAAGAGCAAACCGAGGAACAGATTCTCGATCGTTCCAGCTTCATGCGCTCCCTTGGCATGGCGGCCTTGTTTTCGGACCTCGACGAAGCGCTCGCCGCGCGCGGCATTCATGGCAAGGAAGGAGTCACCGTCGATGCCTCGTTTGTCGAAGTCCCGCGCCAGCACAATGGACGGAAGACGCGGCCATCA
>NZ_JAENIJ010000154.1 GCF_016595435.1 Luteolibacter pohnpeiensis | reverse complement strand
CCAGTGATGACGTTGAGGATTTCGAGCTGGCCCTTGCTTTCGCGAAACTCGGCATCAGCGAGCGGGACGTTTTCGGCGACGGCTCCGGAGAGGTAACGGAAGTTGCCGAGGGTGAGGCCGTGCTCCTTGATCAGGACGCGGGCGAACTTGGTTTCGGGTTTCTTCTCGGATTTGGCAGGAGTGGTGTTGTTAGACATGGCTTGTCAGGATGGGATTCGGGGCGCGTCCAAAGTCATCACGGAGGCGGCGAGGTGCTTGTCGCCAACCTTGGCGGACTCATGGGAAATGGCCTTGGTGTTGATCCACACGACGCCATTGGACGGGATATTCTCCGGCCACCAGCCGTGGGTGTGATCCTTCAGCGCCTGCATGACGCTGTCGCGGGTGGTGGCTTCGTTCGCGGTGAGCAAACGTGAGGAAAAATAAGTGATAGTATAAGCTCCGTGATAGAGCGCGGCCTTGGTCTTGCTGGTGTTCTTCTCGTCTTCCAGCTTCACCAGAATGTGACTGCCGCGCAGGTTCGCGAGCTTGGCCGAAAACGCACTGGTGAGCGTGTCGTCCCAAACCGTGACACGACCCTTCATCGCGGGGATCTTCTTTTCGATCCGCTCGGCAATGGCAAAGGCAATGGTATGAAGTGGATAGCTCATTGTTAGAAATCGAGTAAGGGTTGCCCGCCGTAACGAACCGAGCTGCTGGCGGACGGCGGTTCCGCAATCGCGAAGGCTTTCGGGTCCATCCCGGAA
>NZ_JAENIJ010000153.1 GCF_016595435.1 Luteolibacter pohnpeiensis | reverse complement strand
GGTGAAAACCTCAATCCGCACGCGCTGATTGCCACCGTGCTGAACAACACCCTCAACGCCGGTAAAATCACCAACCTCTAACCGGTGGCGGAAGACTTATACGATTCGTTCCTGCAACTCACGTGGGATGCCTACGGAGCGCCATCGCGATTGGTTTCCGTGGGCGATCCCTTGTGGGGCGGGATTGAAATCAACGGCGGTCAGACCGTCGATGAAGTCCCATATACCAAGGCCACGGGCATCCGTGCGCTGCCGATGGGGAACGAGCGCAATCAACTCAAGTTCGAACGCTGCGTCATCCATGACTCGGTCGTGGCAGCATTCAGCCGACGACTCAAGGCGAGCACGCTGGTTCCCCGCAACGGGGCTGATTTGCATATCCAGTCGACCGATGGCTATGCGTTTCTATTGAAAAACGCAGCCATCCGAAGCTGGCCAACCGGTCAACTGGTGGACGGCCAGCCAACCCGATTCACCCGTGAAGGTCTGGAAATCATCGGCGGCTCGCTGGTGATGGATCAGGTTCTCCAAACGGTGCCGCGCATCATCCTGTCCGGTTCCATCACGCCGGATGCGACCGGGATTTATCGCCAGACCGCCATGGCCGATGGTGGCCGCTGGATCTACACGCTGGGCGGATCGCCGATCCCAGAAATTGAAAGCGGCTACGCCATCTATCGGACCAACGTCTGGTCCATCATCCGCATCACCAGTGGCGAACCGGGCGAGCTGCTTTGGGTTGGCGTGAACTCATTGG
>NZ_JAENIJ010000152.1 GCF_016595435.1 Luteolibacter pohnpeiensis | reverse complement strand
TCTTCATCGGGAGCCGGAATCGGAACTCCCAGATCATCATACACGAATTGTTTGCTCATCGCTACTCCGATCCGGGAAAGAATCTCAATTCGTTCGGCTTTCGCCTTCTCGTCCTTGGATTCCTCGCGTTTCGCCCAAATCTCGGGCACGTCGTCGCGCTCGCCCCAGTTGAGTGAGACGATTGCAGGAGCCAGCTGATGGGTCAGCACCTCGCCAACGAAATCCGCCACGGCATCGACCATCGCGTTTTTGGTTCCTTCGTGGACCTCGCCAAGGGCACGGCTGCCGCTGTTGTCGGTGCCGGAAGTGAGCGTTTGCCCCAAGATGAACGTGTCGCACTGACGATCCGCCAAGGCGATCAATTCGCGTTGTGGTAGGTTCTGCCCGGAAGTCGTTCCTTGGGCCAGGATGTTGACCTTCACGCCCGGCTTGGTGCGGAGGAAACCTCGCGATCCGATGGTTGCCATGGCTTGGTCGACTGCGTTGTTGTTGCGCTCGTCTGCCACTTCCACATGCCGCCATGGAATCCCGTAGATTTGCGTGAAGTCCATGAACCACTTCAGCCCGTAAACCGCCGCCATCCAATAGGGCACCAACGCTCGCAATGGAGCCGCCGTTGCCGGATGGCCCGGATGACCCGAGTTGATCCCGATCAAAAACCGATGTTCCGGGAAGTCCTCCAATTTCCTCGCTCCAAGCCCGCCCTCGCGATCAAGCATCAAGCGGTCTTCCTGATCTGAGTCCGTCGCCCAACCGCT
>NZ_JAENIJ010000151.1 GCF_016595435.1 Luteolibacter pohnpeiensis | reverse complement strand
CCACGCCGCCTCTCCCATCACCAACCCGAAAGTCATTCCGGCAGCCACCGCCAAGGTAAAACTGCCGAATAATCATATTCATTCTAACCCAGAACGTCGAGGAGTGGTGCGTAGTGGAGCAAGTGAAGGCATGACTTAGTGCTCCAGCACTAATCATGACTGAGCGCGCGTAACGGAGTTACCTCCTCCGTCTTGTTCTGCCTTTCGTGCTCGTAGTCTCCAATGCTTGCCTTGGATTTGCCAAATTCCGCATTCTGTAAAATCCATTTGATTATCTTTATTTCTTCTTTGGTGCTTTCGGCTCTAAACTGATCCTCAAGAACTGTGTGACAGAAACTAGCAATCCGATATTCATTTCCTTCGGTTTCATAGCCGACCTGCCAGTTCAGTAGAATGCAGTTGGTTCCATCTTCCTCGAAACGCTTGAATTCACTTTTCAAGTAGAGGTCATCCCTGAAGGGTTCGAACTTCCCATCTGTGAAAGGTTCTTTTCCTTCATTCTTTTCGAAGGTCAGGACATTCAATCGAAGTGTTCCACTATCCTCTCGGTCTTCATAGAAGGTCGCACCGCCAGAAGGCTCATATTCTTCTTTCCAATCTTCGGGGATTGATAGCTTTACGATGCCTCCCCGATAGTTGATGCCCTTCATTTTCATTTTATTTGCAGAACGTATAAGGCCATCTGCGGCGGGATGGAAGCAACAAAGTCAACTACCAGGCTGATAGCCGTCGGATGCGCTGCCTTGTTCTGCTTGGTTTTCATTCATTG
>NZ_JAENIJ010000150.1 GCF_016595435.1 Luteolibacter pohnpeiensis | reverse complement strand
CAGAACGGAGCGAACAAGGCGGCACATCCGACGGCGACCAGCCTGTGAGTTGACTTTGATGCTTTTCTCCCGCCGCAGATGGCCTTATACGTTCTGTGAAGAAATGAATCTCCAATCCGCACCGGCAAATTGGCACGTAGCGGTTAACCTTCCAGTCGCGATAGTCTGGATAGTGGGGATTCCATTTGCGGCATGCTCGCTCCTTCAGATTCCGATGTGGTGGGCAATTCTGATAGCACCTATCTGGGCACTACTCACTGGCAGGATCACTGATCGGTGGCTTCAAGCACTTACAGGCCCTGCGATTGACCGAGTATTCATCGCGATTGGAGGCGATCGGAAGCCTCCCGGCTCGTTGGAACCCGAATCGAATTATATCGTGGAGATCACCGATTTTCAGGTGCGCTCGATACGACCTGACGGCACAATTGAAGATATCTCATGGGATGAGCTTGCAGGCTTCGATATTGAGACCAATTCGCTCGGACCATTCGCACCTGATGTATTCTGGGTTCTCCACGGAGACGAACGGGGCTACATCATCCCACAAGGCGCAAAAGGAGATGGAGCGTTGCTTGAACGACTACAGCAACTACCGGGTTTCGACAACGAGAAGTTCATCGATGCAATGGCTTCGACCTCAGAAGCTACCTTTGAGATCTGGCGCAAAACCAACAACACAGAACAAGATGCTGCGTTGAAAGATCAACCGTAAATTGAGTTTTTTGGGATTCTTTTGAGTGGCTGAGGTCGGGTGTTTTTAGGTGGTTTGGAGGC